>NZ_JAVHZY010000002.1:0-301463 GCF_031119655.1 Phocaeicola sp. GP0067 | reverse complement strand
CCCCAAGCTTCTGGAAGGATACAGCCTTAGCATGAAACTGACAGACATCTTCAACAAGAAGTCAGGTCCCGATGAAGCAAGGCTAAATCTCGCAAGATGGTACAATGAAGTGGAAAAGTTTGACTATATGGAGTTCAACAAGGTACTTGATACCTTTTCAAACCATAGTACGACCATCATAAATTATTTTGAAGAACGATTGACAAATGCTTCAGCGGAGTC
Source organism: Phocaeicola sp. GP0067 (assembly GCF_031119655.1). Classification (NCBI taxonomy): domain Bacteria; kingdom Pseudomonadati; phylum Bacteroidota; class Bacteroidia; order Bacteroidales; family Bacteroidaceae; genus Phocaeicola; species Phocaeicola sp. GP0067. The sequence continues at coordinate 301,241 of NZ_JAVHZY010000002.1, read as the reverse complement.
GTTCAATGCTAAAATCAAAGCTTTTCGAAGCCAGTTAAGAGGGGTGGCTGATCTGAAGTTCTTCATGTTCAGACTGGCTAGGCTATACGCTTAAAAGAAAGCTTGCCAACCCGGAAAATCCGCTGACCCCATCAAACTTATACTGCCGGGTCAGTTTGGCGATACGTCCCTCGTCGTTGAGTTCGCTGTTTTCTACCAGTTTCTAGCCGTTCGGTCCGGGGGCTTCCCCCTTCCGAATCTGGATGACCGCGTTTAGTGTCTTGTCCAAAACAGCAAGTGGTACAAGGAAGAAACTGAAGCTTGTAGGATTTTGGTACTAGTTTTTGAAATTCGTGAAGAACAGTTCCAGAGGTGTGGTACGGTCCTGTTTGAGAAAACTGTTGTTGTTCTTTTTGTTTGGCGGTACGACTTCGATGCTGCCGTCCTGTTCGTTCATCTTGGAGATGACTGCGGTCTTGTTTGTTCTCTTGTCAAGAACTGCCGTTACATGCTCGTCCTGATTCAGCTCTTGTTGCTCTTGCTTTTTCTTAGTCATAAAATCAATAATTTAAGTGATACAATAATTAATCAATACAGGTAAACCTTAGCCCGTCGGTGCGAATGTAGATTATTAATTGATAAGATGTTATGATCTTATCTGTATGTGGAACGAATGGCGGGAATTGATGCAAAATGGCATATTTGCAAATACTTAATGAAGGAACTATTTTATAATGTAGAGTATTATATAGTTGTTGGCGAGAGTTTATTTCTCTACATTAAATTTAAAACTGAATGTATATGACTAGTATAACAGTAAAATTTCGTCCATCTTCTATCATCCAAAAAGAAGGGACTCTACATTATCAAATAATCCATCATCGTAAGGTACGGAAACTTCGTACCGGTTATAAACTATTCCCGAGCGAATGGAATAGCACTTTACAGCGGATAAATGTTTCAGCTGGAAAGAATGAAGAGCGAAGACTCTATCTGGCAGCATTGAAAAAGCACATCGATGTAGATTTGTTCAAAATAAAAGAATGCATCAGCCGTTTGAAACAGGAAAATAAACCTTATACAGCTGACCGTGTTGTGGGGCTTTACTTTACTCATCAAGCAAGTTGTCCTTTCCTTTTGTATGGAAAAAAACTGCTTGTTGAATTAAAAAAAATAGGAAAAGTACGTACAGCCGACACCTATCGGAACGCTTTGGGCAGTTTTGAACACTTTTTGAATAACCGCGCAGATATCCTGCTGGAAGAATTAGATTCTAATCTGATGATATCCTACGAAAGCTGGCTCAAAGGAACCGGTATTTGCCCGAATACCAGTTCCTATTATATGCGTAATCTTAGGGCTATCTATAACCGTGCAGTGGAACAAGGTCTTGTCGCTCAACAAAATCCTTTCAAGCATGTATATACCGGTATTGATAAAACAAAGAAACGTGCCGTTTCCTTGGATGTGATTAGGGAAATACGAGATTTAAATTTGGCAAAAAAATCACAGACCTTTGCTAGGGACATCTTTTTATTTAGCTTTTATACACGTGGAATGTCTTTTGTGGACATGGCATTTCTAAAAAAGAAAGATTTGCAAAATGGAATTCTTACTTACCGGAGAAATAAGACCGGTCAGCAACTATTTATCAAATGGGAAAAGCCCATGCAGGAACTCATTGATAAATACGATACCTCTGATACTCCTTACTTACTGCCGATTATTCGAAACAGTAGTGTGGATGAGTGGCATCAATACCAAAATGCAGCGCACCGTATTAACAGAAATCTGAAACAGATTGGCAAACAGATAGGTTTAAGTATTCCACTTACTACCTATGTTGCACGTCATGCATGGGCCAGTATTGCTCAAAGTAAAAATGTCTCTTTATCTGTCATCAGTGAAGCATTGGGACATGATTCGGAGCAAACTACCCGAATTTATCTTGCTTCTTTAGATACATCTGTTGTGGATAAAGCAAATAGTCTTATTTTGAAGTCTATATAGGTAGCGTGATTTATATGGTAATTATTAGAGAATGTATCAAAATAATATTAAAGTTCTTTGAATAGGATACATATCTTCATAAGAGATGTACATCTTCAGTTATGAAATCTGAAATAGAGTAACCATTGTGATTTTATCTTCATAAGAGATGTATATTTCTGCTGCAAAGATACAAAAAAATCCAAAAATCAAGGCATAATATAAACTTTTTTTATAGCCTTCTTTTATGGTTTGTTTCCAAAAATATTCAACATAGTTCATAAAATGAAAAACAATTACTCTAACAAATATCCCAAAATAATTTTAATAATCAGGCAATTACTATCTGTATAGTCGGAAGATGTACATCTCTTATGAAGAGAGGTTTATTTACCATGGAGAATTGGTGGAGTAAATATGCCTAAATCATGGAAAGATTACTTGTAAAAAGTAGAAGGTGTTTTGCAAAAATACTATTAAGCACTTTTTATAGATACTTTCCACAAAATAAACAAATGACATTTTTTTCTCCTAGAGGTGTATTGGTATTTGTTTACAAATATGGAATCAATATGAAAGCGAGAAAAATCTTACTTGTATTCCTGATACTTTATGGGGGATACGTCTCAGCACAAGAAGTACGGGATTCGGTAAAAATCTATTTCAGACAAGGGTATTCCGTATTGGAACCATCCCGTAGAAATAACAAAGAAGCGTTAGACCGGATTGCGGACAGTCTACGGACAAGCTATGCGGATTCCGTTTATCAATTGAAACGTATTCAGGTAGTAGGTGGTGCATCCCCGGAAGGCAGTATCCCTCTGAATAGACGTTTGTCAGTAAAGCGTGCCAATGTGTTGTTCAATTACCTTTCACGCTATGGAGAATTACCCGATTCTTTGAAAACTAATGTGTTCCTCGGAAGAGACTGGAATGGTCTGATCCGTCTTGTGAGTGATGATCCGGAACTGCCATACCGGAAAGAAACGCTGCATTTATTGCATGAACTGGCAGAGGATGCGGCAAATGACGATCTTTCAAAAGGTGACCATTTGCGGCGGATACAGCAGCTGCGTGGCGGAGTGCCCTATTGGTATATGTATAAAAAACATTTTCCAGAGTTGCGTGCCTCCCGGTTATACCTGTGGTATGAGAAAGTATGGAATCCTATCGCTCCCATGCCAATGCCTTCCATTGAACTGCCTGTGCCCGAGCCCGAACCGGCAGGACCTCTACCTCTCGTTCCATATATGCCTCCGCAGCCACGAAACCTGTATCTTGCTGTGAAGACAAATATGCTGTATGACGCATTGCTTGTACCGAATATCGGTGTGGAACTTTATCTAGGCAAAGCCTGGAGTGTAGGTGCCAACTGGATGTATGCCTGGTGGAAAACAGACCGGCGACACTGGTATTGGAGAACTTATGGCGGTGACATAGCCATTCGGAAATGGTTCGGTAAAGCCGCCAAGGAAAAGCCTCTTACCGGACATCATGTGGGACTTTACGGGCAGATTTTTACTTATGATTTTGAAACAGGGGGAAAAGGCTATATGGGTGGAAAACCCGGAGGAACACTTTGGGACAAAATGAACTATTCCACAGGTGTGGAATACGGCTACTCGCTGCCGGTGGCATACAGACTGAACATTGACTTCACTATCGCTGTCGGGTATTGGGGAGGGACCTATTACGAATATACTCCGGTAGACAACTGTTACGTATGGCAGGCTACCAAGGAACGGCACTGGTTCGGTCCTACTAAGGCGGAAATATCGCTGGTATGGCTGATTGGCAGGGGAAACTTCAATAAAGGGAAAGGAGGCGGACGATGAAAACCGGAATACGAATGACTGTTTACGCACTGCTGGCCATGATTCTTTTTTCATGCGAGCACAAGGAACTCTGTTTCCATCATCCGCATGTGGTTACGGTCAGAGTGGATTTTGACTGGAAAAACGCCCCGCAAGCCAACCCGGAAGGAATGTGTGTGTTTTTTTATCCTGAAGAGGGTGGGGCCCCTATCCGGTTCGATTTTGCAGGAAAAGACGGAGGGCCGGTAGAGATTAAAGTGGGAAGGTACAGGATACTCTGTTACAATAATGATACGGAGTCTTTACTGTTCAGAGGAATGGAAGGATTTGACACCCATGAGGGATATACACGGGATGGCAATGTATTTGAGAGCATTTATGGGAACGGTGCCCATTATGCGCCTCCGTCCAAAGGTTCGGAAGACGAGCGTGTCGTTATCTGCCCTGACATGATGTGGGGAAGTAACGCCCGAAATGTGGAAATCACTGAAGCAGGGATAAGTTACGAATGCGTTCCCTTCACAGACAAGGACAAGGTCGAATGGATAGAAAGTAGCGAGCATGTCATCACGCTTTATCCTGCCGAACTGATATGTACCTACACCTATGAGGTCCGTAATGTTAAGAACATGGAGTATATGACGCAGGCCTGCGGATCATTGTCGAGCATGGCTCCCTCCATGCTGTTTGCCAACGAGGAACTGGACAGGGAGTGTGTCACAGTTCCCTTCGAGACGGAACTTCACCCCGAGAGTTCGAAAATGACCGGTAAGTTCTATACGTTTGGTCATCACGAAGAGAATGCCCGTCCGCACAAAATGATGTTTTATGTATGGTATTCCAATAAGGAGAAATTCTATACAACTTTTGATGTGACCGACCAGGTACATAAAGCTCCGGATAGAAAACATGTACACATCATCATTGACAATGCGGACTTTCCGGAACCGCTTCCGGACGAGGGCGGATTTGATGTGGAGGTTGATGATTGGGTGGAAGTCGAAAACGATATCATTATGTAGTTTTTATATTTTTTAATGTTATGCAGACGAAATCAATTCTGATGGCACTATCGGCCATGGCATTGGTAACGGCATGTACCAATGACGAAACGATAGAAATGAACCGAGGTGAAGGTATCAGCTTGAGTGCAGTAGCAGGAAAAGCTACCCGTGCAGGAAGTGAGGCTACCACGACAAATAGTATTGATAACTTCCATGTGTACGCCTTTACACAAGGATTGGAGTATATGAATCACGATGTGACGAGAACCGACGACACATGGACATACGGTGATACCAAATTCTGGCCGGAAACAGATGTGGACTTCTATTCGTATAGTCCGATGGATACGCAGAATGGTAGTGTTAGCATCGAGGTCAAAGGCGACAAGAAAATTGTAGACTATAACGTATCCGGCGATGAAGACCTGCTTTATGCCTTGAACCTGGCTGAAAAGAAAGCCGAACATGAGGGCAAACAACCGGTTACGGTCAACTTCCGCCATGCCCTGTCACAGATTGTATTCAAAATCAAAAATACCAATTCCAACCTGACAGTGTTTGTAGACGGGGTGAAAGTGGATGGAATAGAGAAACAGGGTACATTCTCCTGGCCGACTTTGAGCACTACTACCCAATGGCAGGAAACTGAAAAAGACACGGAAACTGACGACTCATGGGGAACATGGGATATCGCATATAACAAAGAGAACGCAAAGCAGAACGGCTATCCCGCTGAGATTACTCCGATTATGGAACCAGGCTTTACAGGTTCCAAAGATGCATCTGTGCGGGACTTGACTGTTAAAACAGACAATGGCTATAAGGGACTGCTCCTTTTGCCGCAGACATTGAATCCCTGGATTACGAAGACCGGTGGAACAGATGAAAATCCGGAGTACAAAATCACGGGGACAGCACGTGTGCTTGTTAAATGCAAGCTGGTAGATACGGCATCTGATGTACAATTGTGGCCAGACAAGGACTCACAAGAGGAAACCGCATGGGTGGGTGTCTCTCTGGTAGGAGAACCCAAGGACATAAGCGGAAAAACCGAACAAGTCTGGAAACAAGGCAAGCGTTATGTTTATACCCTTATCTTTGGTGAAGGCGGTGGCTTTAACCCTGAAAACCCCGATCCTGAAAATCCGGATCCGGAACCTGTTTTGGTTCCTATCACATTTGATGTGACAGTGGATGATTTTGTTGAATATCCTCAGGATCTCGATGCCAGCGTTCCTGATTCAAAACCCGGAAAATAAACTGAACCGCTGCAAACCTGTCTTTTTCATCCATCAGGTTGCGGAAATAAACAGGCCGGGCGGGGTTGAATGTTCCCCTCCCGGTCACTACTTATTCAAATAAAAAAATAAATGCCTATGCGACTTGATTTTAAAAAGGATTTCCTTCTTGTCACGGCCATGCTGGTCGCTGCCGGCTGTTCCGATAGCATGACGGAAGCAAACAATCCGGAACAACAGGTGCCGATTGCCTTTGGCACACAAGTTGCCACCCGCTCCGTGGTGGAAAGTGACAAGGAGGGTATGGATAATTTTACACTGTGGGGATGGGTACGGGAAAGCGACGGACCGAAACTGTTTTTCGATGCCGCTTCAGTTACTCCGTCGGGAAACTATGGCGAGAAACGTTTCTGGGCTGTAGGCAGGCCTTATGATTTTTTCGCGTTGCATCCGGAAAAAATGAAGGAGGAGGGGATTGCTGCCGAAGTTTCCTGCAACGACAAGGGCGAACTCAGGGTTACGGGTTTTGATTCTTCCGGAATGGGGAAGGATGCCGTGGATTTGATGACGGCAACAGAGACAGATGTGACTTATGAGGGTGGTGGAACGATGGCGCCTGTGCTTCTGGCATTCAAACATGAACTGGCACAGGTGAAATTAACTGTCCGTACCGGGGAGAAGCTGGCGGAAGTGTCGGACATCAGACTTTTTGGTGTGGACTATAAAGGTGACTTGCTGTGGACACCGGAAAACTCGACATGGCAAAGCCGGGTGAACTGTGCGGAAGAGGAAACTCCTTTCGTACGCAGCGGGAGTGTACGGATAGAAGCCGGAAGTAGTGCTACCGTGCTGGATGGCGTGTTGCTGTTGCCACAGCCGGTGACGGAGGATGTGGCGGTAACCTTTAAGTATGCCTATGACGGCAAACCGCTGTCGGAGGCAAAAGAAGCGATAGTATATTTGGATGTAGCTCAGACAACGGAATGGATAAAGTCGAACACTTACCATTATAAAATAACGCTACCTGCCGGTGATGCCGACATTACTGTCAAAGTGAGTGTGGGTGATTGGGACAGCAAGGATATTTCGGCAGATTGGTAATCTCATAAACAGGAAGGAGTAAGATATGAAAATCCTGAAATACTCATATATATGGATATTTGCCGCAACGTCGGGGATAATGACGGCTTGTACACCGGACGAAAAGGAAGGGATGTTTTCCGGAAAGGGAGAACCGGTGACGGTGAAATTTTCAATCGATACAAGGGTGGCAGAAACGGATGATTTCGACTCGCAGGTGAAAACGCTCAGGGTGTATGCTTTCCAGAATGGCAGCCCGGTGGGGTATTATTATGGCGGGGAGGATGTGCCGGCTCATACTTTTGAATGGAAATTGCCGAAGGGAGAAGTCTGGTTTTATGCAGTGGCCAATGAGCAGGAGGCTGGAGAACTGCTTTGCGAAAACAAGGGAGATATTTTTGTGCTGCCCGGTGAGATTGCCGGAGGCGTACATCCGGTTGAGGGGTTGGAAGTGACGCCGGATAAACTGGAGTCCTTGACTTTCAGCCGGCTGCCAGAAGCGGAATATGTGTCGGGCGGAACGGAGACAGGCAAGGATGAAACGGGAAAAATTTACTGTTCTGCCATTGTGCCGATGACCGGTAAGTGTCGCGAAACGGTTGCTAACGACCATCAGGAGATAAAGCTGGTTTTGAAACGAAGCGTGGCGAAGCTGAACCTGTACTTTGCCAAAGCGGACGTGACCGATGCCGGAAAGGGACAGCTCTATATGGGGCGCGGATTGTACCTTTATAATATACCGGAATACGGGTATCTGTTTCCAAAAGAGAAGTACGAATATACGGGAGCTTTCAATTGTCTGGAAGGAGCGGGTGACAGTTCCGATTCCCGGCATCAGAAAAACGGAAAGGTGATTCTGAGTGCGGGGTGGCCGGAAGAACCGGAGAATGCCCCTCAGGAGGGTACCGATGCGTATGAGGAGTACGAACAGAACCTGAAAGAGAAAACCCATATCAACGAGATTAATGCACTGGCACACGCGGGAAATACAGACCCGGAGCAATTTCAGTGGATGCCGGCCAAACCTGTCTATCTCTTTGCCAACCCTAATGGGATAGCCGACCTTTATCCTTCCGCCCCTGCCGGTGACAAGGAGAAAGGATATTATCTGAAAATACTGTCGCATGAACATAAAGTGGGAAGTGACGGTACGGAAGGACATGAGGCTGATATGCAATATGTGGCTTTGCCCGAAGTGGAAGCCAACATGAACCTGCGGCTGTTTTCCGTTATTTCCATGCATGGACACGTGGCTATGACAGCACATTGGATGATTGTTCCGTGGGAAACCGGAGGCGGAGATGTGGAATTTAATTAGGCAGACGAATAACAGACAAAAATATACAGCATGATGAAAAAAACAGTGAATCATATTCTGGCGGCGGGACTGTTGGCGCTCCTGTCGCTTGCATCTTGCACCGATGAGTTCATCGAAGGAAACGACTTGCAGGGAGTAGACCGTGACAAGCGGGTGGAGGTGAGGCTTCCGTTCGGTGTGGGACGTGGCATCACTACCACGATTACAACCCGTGCGGCAGGTGGAGAGATTGATTATGACTCCCAGCTTTCGGGCGTGATGGCTTTTGTATATGAAGCGAAGAGCGACAATCCGGAAGAAAATGAGTTGTTGGCCTATCATCTGTTCTCCAATCCGTCCAATAAGCCGCTGGAAGGCGCTACCGGCGGATGGATTGCCGATAATGACGACCCTACGTGCGGTGAAATCAAGTTCTATGTTCCGGTGGGCGATGTGTATATCTATCTGTTGGGCAATGCGCAAAGTTCGTTCCTTAATTTCTTTCCGGGAGTATCGGGTGGGGATGCGCTGGGCACTCAGGCGGAGTTTTTTGAAAAAGCAACCCCGAAGTGGAACGGAAACATACACAGCGTAGACGGTTATCTGCCGCTTACGGGTATGGTGAACAACAATACAGGATTATGTCATGTGAACGAACAGGGGCAAATCAGTTATACGGATGAAGAGGGAAAAACTCATACACTGTTGCCGGACGGTAAACACGATGAAGACAACTCGTTTGTGCTGAAACGCCTGATGAGCAAGATTACAATGAATATCAGGGAAGGTAAAGGAGTGAAGTTTACGGCGCGAGATTACACGGTTCGCCATATACCTCATTATGTGTCGCCCACCGCACAGGCGTGGACGGAAGAAGAGCGGGACCGTATCCTGGTGGAAGATGCCAAGCCGGTGAATTTCGGTTTACTGGATTCTCTCACTTTTACTATATACCTGCCGGAGAACATACGCAAGGTAAGACCCGGCGTGGAGATTACCGAATACAGGCAGCGGGATAAGGTGGTGAAGACTGCCGACAATAAAAATACGGAAGAGACCGCTCCCGATGATTTTCATGCTGATAATGCCGATAATCACAAAGGGCACTACAAGTTTGAGTTTGCTCCGAAAGCTTCTACTTATATTGAACTGACCGGATGGTTTGAAAATGCAGACAAGACGGTTGCTGCCGATGTCCGTTATTATATCCATTTGGGTAATTTCGGGAAAGACCTCAATCACTTCAGCGTGGAGCGCGACCATCACTATACGTATAATGTAACCATCAACGGAGTGGATGATATAGTGGTGGAAGTGGAAGATGAGAACGAAAAGACTCCGGGAGCGGAAGGAGTGGTGTTCAAGCATGAGGCTTTCGCACATATCGATGCCCATTTTGACCAGGTGGAGATGAAATTCATGCGGAAAGATATTGAGAAGGGTGTCTATCTGTATACCGACACACCTTTCGGGGTCATGGGAGTGATGTATTATCCTAAAGGTACTCCCGACGGAGGTTCGGAAGGCAAATGTGTATCCGTGAGCAGTTTCGGTATTACCAAAGAGGTGGCACAAGGCTATCTGGCGTGGCTGGAGTTTGCGAAAGAGACGAAAAAGGATAACTATTTCTATAATGGAACAAAACCGGATAAGGAAAGCCCCTATCTCCTGGAATACTATCATCCTGACAAGGTGAAAAGTGTGTTCGATGCACTCGATGGGTTTTATGCAAGCAAGGAGGATTCGGCGTACTACACCTGCTTTGTGGATGAGAACTTTTATGAAAGACATCCCGACCCGCGCATTACGGTACCGGTGCATCTGAAAGATTTTATCAACTGCAAGGACCGTATCTTCTCGCTTGCTACCGACCTCGAGTTCAGCCAAGATGGTAAGAGCGCGGTGTCGCAGTCGGTTTATACGCTGAAACAACGTTCCATTGCCTGCTTCTATGATATGAACGATGAGACTCTCAATAAATTCGGCTTGGAGTCGGTGGAAGAGCAGAAGCACATCCTGTATGAGCCAGAACCGGGCGAGAGGGAAGTTTGGGACGGCAGAAAGAATACTTGGCAAAAGCTGGATGGTCAGGTTGGAAATTGTAATATGCATGGTATGGAATGGGGGCTTAAAAAATCACCTTTCCTATCCGGTTTTATACTGAGGAAAGATGGAAGTCTGAAGGAATCCCGACCGATTAGCGGACAGGCCGACGATCCGGTTATCATGCTGATACGTAACCGTGATTTGAACGGCAACGGCTATCTGGACGAGGAAGAACTGCGCTGGTATGTACCTGCCATAGGGCAATTGGTGGGTATGTGGCTGGGAGAGCCTGCCATGGCAAAAGAAGCTGCCTTGTGGAAATCGTCTTTCGATATATATATAGGAGCAGACGGGAAAAAGATAAACAAGGATCCCGTACAGGGATATACGGCCAGTACATACGGTCCTTATTCCACAATATGGTCGGAACTGGGAGGATACATAAGTCATACGTATCTGAGGCACATGATTAGTGTGAGGAGCTTGGGAAGCGGAGTCGTGAGTGGCAGGATGGACAGGGAAGTTTCGTCTCCTTATTACAAATACGATGAAGCAAGCCGTACACTGGAAGTCTTTTTGGCGGACGAAGCCATGCGCTCGTTCAGTTACCGGGAGCTTCAACCCCATAACGAACGTGATACGCAGAACCGCTTGTACAAGAAATTCCAGCTGGCACAAGAACCCATGCTAATGGATGTGACTGCGGAATTTGAGTGCAAGGATCCGAATCACCTGAGATTTGATAAAGATACTCCCAGTAAGGTAACATGGACAGGTACGACATTGAAACTTATTGAGATAGACAATGCCAAACGAGATAAGTTTACCATAGCCCAAGACTATCACGAAGCAGGAGACGGAGTGACCCCCGCCGGAGCGTGGCGCTTGCCCAATGAACGCGAGCTGACATTGATTCAGCTGGCATTCAACTTCTTCCAGGATGAGGACAACCTGCCTTTCTCGCCCATGGTGAAGCCGGGAGACAAGGATGCCGTAGGTGATGCTTACGGCTGGTACAACCCACTCAGTCTGACATGCGATTTAAGTGATAAAAGGAAGCATAACTTTAAGCACCGGCTTTGCGCCGTGTTCCATTGCCGTACGGCGTATTCTTACAGCCGCTATTATCCCGGTAGACACGAATATACGCCTACCGGCTACATACTGAACTATTGGAAGACCGATTCGGAACTGGAGTTGCTGAAAATTCGCCGGGTAGAAATGCATATGATGCCCTACTATTCAGATGAGAGAGGCATGGTGGAGGAAGACAAGGAAGAACGGAAAAAATACGGCAGAGCCGGTGTGTTCTGTGTGCGCGATGTGAGATACTGATCCGTAGGAATAACCGGATAGTTTTCCATTTTTCCGTTTAGGCGAATCTTATTTAGGGGAACACCTAAGGATACAAACAAGCCGGCTAATTCAAATATTTTTAGAATGAATTGGCTGGCTTGTTTTTTGTTGAGCATTTCTAAAAAAAGCTGTTGGAAATGGGGTACAACTTGTAGTGGTCGTGGTATGTCAAAGCAATGGTATTTAAGCTTCAGCTCTCGCTGGAAAGTTCGGGGTATTTATACCCTCATGCCCTCACTGTATGTATAATGGATTTATTATGAATGACTTATATGATAATGGTAAAAAAAATTGCTCTCACTTATACTCTCATGCCCTCACTACGTTTTGAAGTTGATTTTCACATAATATGCTTGCTGTCAGCCATATATTCTTTTTTATAGACAGTTCCTGCCTGGTATAAAGTAGGGCGTTTTCAAGCCTTTTCCTCGTAAGAAATGCGCATGAAAGAGGAAACTTCCACGAAATGATAGCTTACGGATTCGCGGCAGCGGTAAAAAAGAACAAGACATTTTAAAAAAAGCTCTTGTTCTTTTAAAAAAAGGCGGTTATCTTTTTTAAAAAGCTCTTGATTTTTTTTTAAAACGCCCTTGTCTTTGATATGGAATTTTATTCTGGACTGAGGCATTTTACATATACATACGCATAAGCTCGTACGTAGGTATAGCCTTGTATGGATGTATGTGCAAAAGCGTGTTTATACCCGTTCTCTTTGTATTTCTTTAAATGCTTTTCACTTATTCTTATTGAATTTGTGCATTGATTTCGTTTCTGAACTTTATAGGATTGGTGATAAAGTCAAATTTGTTGGTGACCCCGCCTGTAGTAACTACAATAGAACCAAAACCGAGCATACGTCCCATGAGGCTTTGATTAATCCGTATTCCTTCGCATTTGTTTAAAACCAATTCAAGGGCATCCCGGTTTAAAATACCGGATTTTAGAATGACTTTCTTGTTTGTGACAACATATTCAGCTCCCATCTTAAGAAGAATTCTTTTTATCAATTGGAATAATCCTGACAACAATAGAAATATGCTGACATAATAGAATAATCCGGTTTGTGCGGAAGAAAAGAAGGCGCTTAATAATAGTAGTATTACCGGATATGCAAATATATACCAGTGAATATCTGCTTTGTATTTAATTTCTTCACCAGCTTGTAGATTGTTTTGGATATAGCTCATCGTTTTTGTAAATTAATAAATTGCATAATTTTATTATCAAGAGACAAATATACAAATAATCAGAATGGTGTGAAATAAATCTAGATTTATTTTAAGGCTGAAACTTAAAATAAAAACAATTCTTACTTGTTCTTATTCTTGTCAATCTCTCTCTTATTATCAAATGTTTTATTCTTGTACTTGCTGTTTCAAGAATTTGTAATCCTTATAATTTTTTCCTCTCTTTATTCGGAAAGTTAGTTTATGCCATTCATCTTTTGTTAGGGGGATATCCACGTTCATGCAAAAATAGCAGGTTTCGTAGCCAATAAGAGGAGAAATCCATATTTTTCCTATACATTCTTTCTTGCCGGAGTTGGAATAATATAAAAGACAGCGTACTCTTCTTATTTGTATGCTGTCTTCATTGCATACTTTTACCTCTATACGTTTACCTTTTCCGATGTTGTAGAATTGGGGAGCAGACATTTTTATTTTGTTTAAAATACTATCTTTATCATTTACACTGACTACGACGAACTTCTCTATATTGTTTGGCGATTGGGAGAAAGTGCTTTTTGTGGCAAACAACAATATTAAAAGTAATGTTATAATTTTTTTCATGTGATTGGACTTGTTGGTTAAAGCAGTAGCAGATTATTAATTAAGAATTTATTCTTCCGATAATAAATACTTCATACTGCAAAGTAAATGTTTTTTGTTTTAAGGGTTATAATTGTTAAAATGCAAAAATAGCCTGCATCCGCTAATCTGTCAAGGGCTGTTTTTCATAAAAAATGTTCAATTCTTTGGTATTTCTTTGGGGTTTTCTTGGTATGAAATTTCTGATAGATTATATGAAAAGTGATTTGGAGGCTATTGAAATTCTTTTAGAGTGGTGCATTAAGCGATGGGATGTTTTAAAAGTCTGGTTGGCATTTTAATGCTTTATCTTTGTAATTTGAACAAAAAGTAATAAATAAAAGAGGTATATGGACATTCTTGTATGGAGTGGTCTTGGAAACTCCGATTATTTGGAAAAATGATGTCGTTTTCCAATATATATTTGTACTTTTGGCTGAAAAGAAAAAAAAGGTATATCCCGTGTTTATATCGGGTGTGTTTATATGTATTTTAAATGGACTACGGTTTTATGACAAACATTATAGATAATATGCTCTCTTTGTGTCCGGTTTCTGAAGATACGATACAAGAACTGAAAAAATGTATGATTTTATGTCGTTTCCCTAAGAAATATCAGTTAATAAAGGAGAATACATTTTGTAAATCAGCTTATTTCATAGAAAAAGGAATGACACGTTCTTTCTGGCTTGTAAATGGAGAAGAAATAACAACCTCCTTTTCATGGGAAGGAGGTATTGTTTTCAGTATGGACGAGTTGTACTATAATAAGCCGAGCGAGGAATTTGTGGAAACGCTTGAAGATGTAGTTGTTTACAAAATATCATTAGCTGATTTAACCAGACTGTTTCAGACTAATATTGAATTGGCTAATTGGGGGAGGATTATTCATCAAAATGAGTACAGGCGTTTGCATCGTTCTCACAAAGAACGGCTGACTTTGCCAGCAAAGGAAAGATATGAGGAGTTTAAACAACAGTTTCCTCAGATATGCCAACGGGTGAAGTTAAGGTATATTGCATCTTATTTGGGTATAACACTTCCCACACTTAGTCGTCTCCGAGCTAAGAAATAATTTATGTATTGCTGATTTTTTGTCATAGGACAAATTTAAAAGCCTTTAAGTTGTGTAACTTTGCAGCATTATTAGTAACAGTTAAAAAGAATCAATTATTAAATCTATTAATTTATTATGGAAAAAATCTCTTCTGCAGCATTTACTGATACAAAGCCTCATTATGATCTTCTTGATGGATTGAGAGGAGTTGCTGCTCTTATGGTAATATGGTATCATGTATTTGAAGGTTTTGCTTTTGCTAGTGCCGGCAATATCGAAACTCTCAACCACGGGTATCTTGCTGTGGATTTCTTTTTTATTCTTTCGGGGTTTGTTATCGGTTATGCGTATGATGACCGTTGGGGGAAGAATTTCACTATGAAAGACTTTTTCAAACGCCGTTTGATCCGTCTTCATCCGATGGTAATTATGGGTGCTGTTTTGGGAGCTATTACGTTCTGTATTCAGGGTTGTGTGCAATGGGATGGAACGCATGTCGCTATTTCCATGATTATGTTGTCTTTACTTTGTACAATATTCTTTATTCCTGCCATGCCGGGTGTGGGATATGAAGTTCGTGGTAATGGTGAGATGTTTCCGTTGAACGGACCTTGCTGGTCCCTGTTTTTTGAATATATAGGTAATATTCTTTATGCGTTGTTCATTCGTCGGTTATCTAATAAAGCATTGGCTGTGCTGGTTGTGATGCTGGGTATGGCATTAGCGTCATTCGCTGTTTTCAATGTGTCTGGTTATGGGAATATGGGAGTGGGATGGACACTCGACGGAGTGAATTTTTTAGGTGGAACTTTGCGTATGCTTTTCCCATTTTCATTGGGTATGTTGATGTCGCGTAACTTCAAGCCTATGAAGGTGAATGGGGCGTTTTGGATATGTACTATTATACTGATTGCGCTGTTCTCGGTTCCTTATCTGGAAGGATTGGAGCCGATTTGCATGAATGGTATTTATGAAGCTTTTTGTGTAATTGTGGTTTTTCCTTTTCTTGTGTGGCTGGGGGCGTCGGGTACTACTACGGATAAGCAGTCTACAAAGATATGCAAGTTCTTGGGAGATATATCCTATCCGGTTTATGTAGTACATTATCCGTTGATGTATTTGTTCTACGCATGGTTGATTGAGAATAAACTTTATACATTGGGAGAAACTTGGTATGTAGCTGTGGGTGTTTTTGTTTTGAGTGTCATTTTGGCTTGCCTGTGTCTGAAACTGTATGATGAGCCTGTGAGAAAATGGCTGACTAAGAAGTTTCTTGCTCCCAAATAAAAATACTGTATTTCTTGATTGATGTTCATTAAAAGGGCGGATACTATATAAGAAAATATTACAGCTTTGAATAACAGACAATTAGATGAATGGCATCCGATCAGTAAATTCGGATGCCTGCATTGGATTATATCAACTGGGCTTTGGGGTTGATTTCCTTTTCTGGCAATAGTTATATATGCTGATGAGAGCATTCCGAACATAGACCTTTCAGGACATAATTGATACTTTGTACGGTGAATCCGGGAGGTAGTGTCACGATGGGCACGTGGATACTTTTCATACAAAACGTGCGGTGACAGTTCTCACAGTAGAAGTGAGTGTGGAGGTCGTCTACCTCACAATTGCAATCATTGCTGCAAACTGCATATTTTAACGATCCTGTACCGTCATCAATGCCATGAATCAGATGATGGGCTAAAAAAAGGGTTATGGTGCGGTAGATGGTTGATTTGTCTACCGTATCCAATTCGTTTTCCAAATCCAACAGTGAAAATGCTTCTTTGTGCTGCATCATGGTTTTTAGAATAAGCAGACGTATGGCTGTCGGTTTGATTTCCCGCTGTTCCAGTTTTTTTAAATAGATTGTTTCATTCATAGGTCAAATCATTTTATTCTTTCCATTTCTGTATTCTCATTGCATTAAAAATGGCGAGTAAAGCTACGCCTACATCTGCAAATATGGCTTCCCACATAGTGGCCATTCCGCCGGCTCCCAATAGCAATACTAACAATTTCACTCCGAATGCCATTGATATATTTTGCCATACGATGCGATGGGTCTGTTTCCCTATTTTTATAGCTTCCGCCACTTTACTGGGTTGGTCTGTTTGTATCACTACATCCGCAGTTTCTATAGCAGCGTCACATCCTAGGCCACCCATGGCAATCCCAACATCGCTGAGTGCCAGTACGGGAGTATCATTGATACCGTCTCCTACAAAAGCTACACGATTTTCAGAATTTGCTTTTAATTGTTCTAAATGTGCTACCTTACCTTCGGGTAGCAAATCGCCGAAAGCCTGTGTGACACCTATCTTTTCGGCTAAATTAGAAACAATTGTCTGTTTGTCTCCCGATAATATTTGAATATTATTAATATTTAAGTCTTTCAGTTCGCGGATGGCTTGTACAGCATCTGGTTTTGGTGTATCCGCCAATGAAAGATATCCCAAATATTTGTTTTCCATTGCACATAACACGATTGTTTCTGTCATGTCGCTGATTTCATAGGGAAAAGAGATGCCGTATTTTGATAATAACCGTGCATTTCCTACATATACTTCTTTACCGTTTGTTACGGCTTTTATTCCATATCCGGCAAATTCGGTTATTTTCAGTGACGAGTTAAGGGATATATTTTGTTCTTCTGCATATTTGACAATGGCTTTTGCGATAGGATGATTGCTGAAACTCTCTATAGAGGCGATAAGTTGAAGCAGTTCTTTTTGCGAAACACCTTCGGCTGCCGATATTGCCTGGACACTGAATACACCTTGGGTGAGTGTTCCGGTTTTATCGAATACTACGGTGTTTATTTGGGTTATGGCATCTAGATAATTACCCCCTTTGAAAAGAATCCCTTTGTGAGATGCGGCACCAATACCTCCAAAGTATCCTAATGGAATGCTGACCACTAATGCGCAAGGACATGATATGACTAGGAATACTAAAGCCCGATAGAACCAATCATCAAAAACAAAAATGAATTCAGGTTTTATCAGAGAGTATAAATAGGGGAGTATGACAACTAGTATTGCCAGTCCTGTCACTATCGGTGTATAAATTCGTGCAAAACGGCGGATAAATAATTCGGCAGGGGCTTTTCTTTCTGCTGCATCTTGTACTAAAGTGAGGATACGTGCTAACGTACTTTGATCATACGGTTTGTTTACTTTGATCCGTACCACTTTATCTGAAGCGATCATTCCTGCTAAAACTTCTTCTTGTTTATATAGAGTCCGGGGAACACTTTCTCCGGTTAGGGCGGTCGTATTAAATGAAGCGGAATCTTCCAGTAAAAATCCGTCTAGAGGTACTTTTTCTCCAACTTTTACTTCAATGGTTTCTCCTGGCTGTACTTTTTCCGGTACTGTTATTTTATATGTGTTGTTATATATTACAGTGGCTGTTTCGGGACGTACATCCAATAATGCTTTGATGTCGCTGCGTGCTTTGTGTACAGCTTTGTGTTGGAACCATTCACCTATGAGATAGAACAGAATAACGGCAATACCTTCCCAGTATTCTCCTAGATAGAATGCTCCTGATACAGCTATTCCCATTAAAGTGAATTCATTGAAAACTGATTCTAATTTTATTTTTTTCATTGTTTCTTTTTATTTATGACAACAAAGATAGCGGAAAGAAGATGCAACTAAATTGCAAATTATATTGTACCTTTACATCGGGTAATTTTTTATATACATGAAAAAACGATATTGGGCTTTTTTGATAGGAAGCTGCTGTTTGTCTGTAGGAATGCAGGCAGCTAAGGTGGATACTTTGTCGGTACATAGCGATGCAATGAATAAAGAGGTTCAGGTAATTACCATCTGTCCGGATAAAGCCATGGCAGGTGAAAAATGTCCCGTACTTTATCTGCTTCACGGATATGGGGGCAATGCGGGAACATGGCTCGGGATAAAACCGGAATTACCTCGGATAGCTGATAAGGAAGGAATCATTTTTGTTTGTCCGGACGGGAAGAACAGTTGGTATTGGGACAGCCCTTTGAACAAGGAGTACCGTTATGAAACATTCGTGTCAAAAGAATTGGTGAACTATATTGATAAGAATTTTACTACGAAAGCGGAGAGAGGGGGACGTGCTGTCACCGGGTTAAGTATGGGTGGTCATGGAAGTTTATGGTTATCCATCCGTCATAAAGATGTCTTTGGAGGAGGAGGTAGTATGAGTGGAGGTTTAGATATCCGTCCGTTTCCCAATAATTGGGAGATGAAGAAGCAATTAGGTGAAGAAGCGAGCAACAAGCAGAGATGGGACGAACATACGGTAATTAATCAGTTGGATAAGATAAAGAATGGTGATTTGGCTGTTATAATAGATTGCGGTTGTGATGATTTTTTTCTGGAAGTGAATAAGGCTGTACACGAAAAACTGTTGAAGAAGAAAATAAATCATGACTTTATCATCCGTCCGGGTGGGCATACAGGCAGGTATTGGAATAATGCCATAGACTATCAAATACTATTTTTCAGTAAGTTCTTTAATAAATCGAAATAATAAAATGGATAAGATTGTTTTTATCACAGGAGCTTCCAGCGGTATCGGTGCCGGATGCGCTCGCAAGTTTGCTTCACAGGGAGCAAGTTTGATTTTAAATGCCCGTAACGTAAATAAACTGAGTGCATTGAAAGAAGAATTAGAAAAGCAATATGGTGCGAAAATATATTTGCTTCCTTTTGACGTGCGCGACCGTAAAGCGGCAACGTCTGCTTTGGAATCATTGCCCAAGGAATGGCAATCCATTGATATATTGGTGAATAATGCTGGGTTGGTTATCGGTACGGATAAAGAACAGGAAGGCAGTCTGGATGAGTGGGATATTGTCATAGATACTAATATTAAGGCTTTGCTGGCAATGACACGCCTGATCGTACCGGGAATGGTGGAACGTAAACGAGGACATATTATTAATATTGGTTCTATTGCCGGAGATGCTGCTTATCCGGGAGGTAGTGTGTATTGTGCTACAAAGGCTGCTGTGAAAGCTTTATCGGATGGACTGCGTATAGATTTAGTTGATACTCCATTGAGAGTGACTAATATCAAACCGGGGCTGGTGGAAACAAATTTTTCAGTTGTTCGTTTCCGGGGAGATAAGGAAAAGGCGGATAATGTATATAAAGGCATTCGTCCATTGACGGGAGATGATATTGCGGAAACGGTTTATTTTGCAGCTTCCGTACCGGAATATATGCAGATTGCAGAAATGTTGGTTATGCCTACTAATCAAGCTACAGGGACAATTGTTTCACGTAAATAAAAGAGGTGGACAGAGATATAAATAAAGGCGGCCCTTTAATAAAAGCCGCCTTTATTCTTACTTTCTCATTTTACCTTCTTACCTTAAAAAAACAATTATAATTCAATAATCAATGATTGACGTGCACCGACTGTCATATTTTTGGTAAGGTCAATTTTTTTGCCACTGATAAGTTCTTTACCGCTTTTTGAATCATTTGTCATTATGCGGTAGTGGTCATTTGCCACCACTTGTTCGGCATCGGTGCTGTTTAGGACAATGAGTTCAGTTTTCCCAGAATTAGTACGTGCGTACATATATATTCCGTGTTGGGGAATATGGTACTTAACTGTTTTCTTTTCCATCTTCGTTTAATTTAGTTTGGTTTTACGGCGGCAAATTTATATGTTTTTCAGCATATCTTATATAACTAATCGTTCAAAAATCATAATAAATCATTCATTTCTTAATCTATATCAATAAAAAATCCTCTTCCACATATTAGTTGAAGAGGATTTTATTTATTGTTGTTCAATGAATTACATCAAGAACCCAAGTAAAATACCGGCAGCTACGGCAGAACCGATTACACCGGCTACGTTGGGACCCATGGCATGCATCAGCAAGTAGTTGGTAGGATCATATTCCAGACCGATAACCTGAGAGATACGTGCCGAGTCAGGAACAGCAGATACACCGGCATTGCCGATAAGCGGATTGATTTTGTTATCCTTACCTAATACCAAGTTGAATATCTTTACGAAGATAACTCCCGAAGCGGTAGCAATGATGAATGACAATGCACCCAGCGCGAAAATCAAAATCGAATCAATGGTAAGGAATTCTGAAGCTTGCGTGGAAGCACCTACTGTCAATCCTAATAAGATGGTAATGGTATCAATCAGCGGACCGCGGGCAGTTTCTGCCAAGCGACGGGTTACACCGCTTTCTTTCAATAAGTTACCAAAGAAAAGCATACCCAATAGAGGCAGACCCGACGGAACCAGAAAACAAGTAAGCAACAAACCAATGATAGGGAACATTACTTTTTCTGTATGAGAAACGACGCGTGGTGGTTTCATACGGATCAAACGTTCGTGCTTGGTAGTGAGCAGACGCATGATAGGCGGCTGGATAACCGGTACCAATGCCATGTATGAATAGGCAGATACCGCAATAGCTCCCATCAGGTTAGGCGCCAGTTTGGATGAAAGGAAGATTGCTGTCGGACCGTCCGCACCACCGATGATGCCGATAGCACCAGCCTGCATCGGATCAAAGCCCATTGCCAATGCAATCATGTATGCACCGAAAATACCAAACTGTGCGGCAGCACCAATCAACATCAGTTTAGGATTTGAAATCAATGCCGAGAAATCCGTCATTGCACCGATACCTAAAAAGATAAGTGGTGGATACCATCCGGAGGTAACTCCTTGATATAAAATATTAAGAACAGAACCTTCCTCATAGATGCCGACTTTCAGTCCGGCTTCCATGTTGAAAGGAATATTACCGATCAAGATACCGAAACCGATAGGAATGAGCAACATCGGCTCAAATTCCTTGGCCACGGCAAGGTATATGAAGAATAAACCTATCAGGATCATTACGATATGACCAACAGTAGCATTGGCAAAACCCGTATATGTCCAAAAGTCAGCTAGGTTATTCCCTAAAAAGTTGATAAATTCTCCCATATTATTCAATAATTACAAGGTCAGTACCTTCGAGAACGGATTCTCCTTTACTTACATTGATTGCGGTGATCTTGCCGTCTTTGTCTGCATTGATGTTATTTTCCATCTTCATAGCTTCAAGGATAATGATGGTTTGCCCCTTTTTTACGGTATCACCCACATTTACCTTGATATCAAGGATTACCCCCGGCAACGGAGATTTAACGCCCGATTTACCTGTAGAAGTTGCAGCAGGCTTTACTACTGTAGCTGGTGCCGGAGCAGGGCTGGTTGATACAGGACGAACTACCGGTTTCACTACAGCTTTCGGAGCTTTTTCCATTTCCACTTTGTAAGGAGTACCGTTCACTTCAACATGAGCGATATTGTCTTCTATATCTCCAATGGCAACTTTGTATACGTTACCGTTGATCTTATATTTATATTCTTTCATCATTTTATCTTTTTATTGGTGACTTACTTTTTGTGGGGAGTTTCACGCAAGGTATAAATCTTGGAACTCCACGGTGAATAACTACGTTTTACACGGGTAATGGTAAGAACGGTTTCTTCCACGTCATGTACATCGCTTTGCATTTCATGCATGGCCATGGCGATAGCGGCGAATACTTCGCCCGGAGCTTCACCCAATTTCTTTTCTTTGGCTTCTTGCTTGTCGGTAATACCTTTTACCTTCATGGCATTGCGCTTGCTCAGGTTTACAGAAATCTTACCTACACATTTGAAGAGAATGAAAAGTAAAAGAAGACCGCAGAATACAACGCTCATAGCAGAGATGGCCATACCGATACCACTACCGTCGTGTTCTTCGAATTTTTCCATCTTTGCATGACTGTTGATAGTCTTGTTATTGGTGCTCGGAGTCACATATTTGTCTGCGCTGGAACCTTTCACCTCCCATTCATTTGCTGCGTCGCTGACACGTGCGTATGATTGGTTTGCTTGCAATGTGCCTGCCGGAACAATAATCTGATCCAATAATTTTTTGCCTGAATCATACAATCCAATCCAATTGTCGGTTGCGGCATTCAGTGTGAAATTAGTGTGGAAAGTACCGCGGTTGGGTTCGCCGTCTGCCCAGAATAAAGCGTGCTGGCGAGGTTTGACCAAAGTCAATACATCACCTTTAGGGATAAAATAAGTAGCAGTATCTCCAGGCTGGCTGCTCACCTTCAGTAAACAACCGGCAAGGTCTGCGCTACCAAATGATCTGTTGAATATTTCAATCCATGCGCTGTGTACTCCGTAGTCATCCTGGAAATTGCTTTCATTTTCAATCAGCACTTCATTCAGTACCAGCTTGGTGTTCGATTTCTGTTCTCCACAAGAACATAACCCCACCATCAGCAGCAAAGAAAGGAATATTCCTATATTTAATTTCTTCATGTTCAATTCTCAATTTTTAATTTTTAATTAAAGAGGAATATTACCATGCTTCTTAGCCGGATTGGTTAATTTCTTAGTCTGCAACTGTTGCAATGCACGGATGATGCGGAAACGGGTATTACGCGGTTCAATCACATCATCAATGTAGCCATATTTGGCAGCATTGTAAGGATTGGCGAACAGCTTGGTGTATTCAGCTTCTTTTTCGGCTAGGAATGCGGCAGGATTTTCCTGTTCTTTGGCTTCGCGTGCGTATAATACTTCTACTGCACCTGCACCACCCATAACGGCGATTTCGGCAGTAGGCCATGCATAATTCATATCACCGCGAAGTTGTTTACAGCTCATTACAATGTGAGATCCGCCGTATGATTTACGCAGGGTAATTGTCACTTTGGGTACAGTCGCTTCGCCGTAAGCATACAGCAACTTGGCACCGTGGAGGATTACACCGTTGTATTCTTGTCCTGTACCCGGAAGGAATCCCGGAACATCTACCAATGAAACAAGAGGTATATTGAAAGCGTCGCAGAAACGTACAAAACGAGCACCTTTGCGTGACGCATTGCTGTCAAGCACACCCGCTAGGTATTTGGGTTGGTTGGCAACAATACCTACAGACTGGCCGTTGAAACGTGCGAAACCAATGATGATATTTTTAGCGTAGTGAGGTTGGACTTCCAAAAACTCACCATTATCTACGATGGCGCTGATCACCTCATACATATCGTATGGTTTGTTGGGGCTGTCGGGGATAATTTCGTTCAAAGAGTCTTCCAGACGGTCGATAGGATCGGTACAGTCTACATAGGGAGCTTCTTCCAGATTGTTCTGAGGAATATAGCTTAACAATTTGCGGATCATGGCTAACCCTTCTTCTTCCGTCTTGGCAGTAAAATGAGTAACACCGGATTTGGTTGAATGAACGCTTGCACCACCTAAGTTTTCCTGGCTTACATCTTCACCTGTAACAGTCTTTACCACTTTCGGTCCGGTAAGGAACATATATGATGTGCCTTCCATCATCAAGGTGAAGTCTGTCAGCGCAGGAGAGTAAACAGCTCCGCCTGCACAAGGACCGAAAATACCTGAGATCTGCGGAATAACACCTGAAGCAAGAATATTGCGTTGGAAAATTTCAGCATAACCGGCCAATGCATTGATACCTTCTTGAATACGTGCGCCACCCGAGTCGTTGATACCGATACAGGGAGCACCCATTTTCATAGCTTGATCCATTACTTTGCATATTTTCAGAGACATTGTTTCTGAAAGAGAACCGGCAGAAACAGTGAAATCCTGTGCAAAGATGTAAACTAAACGTCCTTCTATGGTACCACAACCTGTTACTACACCGTCGCCCGGATAATGTTTTTTCTCCATGCCGAAATTGGTGCATCTGTGTTCCACAAACATATCCATTTCTTCGAAACTGCCCTCATCCAGCAGCATGGCTATGCGTTCGCGGGCTGTATATTTTCCTTTATCATGCTGTTTTGCAATTGCTTTATCACCTCCACCCATGCGTGCTGTAGCCCGGCGTTCGATAAGCTCTTTTATTTTTTCAAGTTGATTGCTCATTTTACTTATGATTTTACAATTTACGATTAAAAAATAATTCTATTTACGCTTGAACCAGACTAAATATACTGACTTCAATCGTGAATAGTCAGATCTCGTGTTTTATGGTTTTTCGCAAAGCTCGGTCAGGACGCCCAAAGTTGATTTGGGATGTAAAAAAGCAATTTGCAAACCTTCAGCACCTTTACGCGGAGCTTTGTCAATGAGACGGATGCCGGTGGTTTCAGCTTCGGCTAACGCATTTGCCACACCATCTTCCACTGCAAAAGCCAAATGATGCATACCACCGTTGCCATTATTTTTTTCAATGAACTTTGCGATAGTGCTTTCGGGGCTTGTAGGTTCCAGCAGTTCTATTTTAACATCACCTACTTTCAGAAAAGCGGTTTTAACTTTCTGATCCTCTACTGTTTCGATATTGTAGCATTTCAGACCTAATACGTTTTCATAATACGGCAGGGCCTCTTCAATGCTCTTTACGGCAATGCCCAGGTGTTCAATGTGTGAGATTTTCATGATCTTATAATTTTAATAGTTTGGTTTTATACTCAAGTTTTCAGATAAAACTGCACAAAGAAAGTAATTTCGAGTTAAATAAAGAAATATTTCTTCAATTTTATTTCTTATTTGCAAGATGCTTCACAACACTTTAGACAAAAAGACAAAAATGAGTTAAATATAGAATTTGCACAAGAGTTTGTTCAGCCACTTCCAACTGAAGCGGAACCAGCGGCGTGTACTGCTCTGCTTGCCGCCAAAGCGGAGTACAAAGTCCCTGTAACCGTGCTTTTTGAACGGTAATCCTGCATCCATGAATTCCAAATGTGCATATCCTTTTTCGTAAGCATAGGTAATAGGTGCCCATACGGACAGAATACCGGGGTAAAGAAAAGCATAGGTTTTCCGCATACTTCCTGAGAACCACAGGTAGGCACTTTCTTTTGAGAAAAGACAGATAGAACCACCGATGATTTTGCCTTTATATTTCACAAGAAACACTTTGGCTAATTCTTTTTCCGGGTTCTGCCATGCTAATAACCGGAAAAAGCCGATGTCCGGGAAATGTTTTCTTATCTGTGAGGAATAGGCTTTTTTCAACATTCGTGAGAAATCTTGTATATCTTTCTCATTGTCGGCTATTTCCATGATGGCACCATTTCTCAGAGCTTTGTTTATTTGTCTTCTGCGAGACATGCTCAGCCGTTCGTAAGGAGTTTTACTGTGCAGTGAATTACGTACTCTTAGCCAATTAATGGCGAAATAGTTGTTCCTTCTGAAGGCTTTGTATCCGAATAGCGGATTTTCCAAGTTGCGGAACTCGATGAGGAACGATTTGCATAATACTTCGTTGGTGAGATGTTCCAATATTTCCCCGAACAGGTCTTCCTTATTCTGTTCTTCATCAAAATACTCGCCTGTGCCATAAATTTCGCATCGTTTGATGATTGCGGGGGGAAACAGGCGCACACTTTTCCGGATGACTGCCAGCAGTTTGCCTACAGGACGGTTTCCTATATAGGCAACGATAAGCAAAGGTTCGTATCCCCGGGTCATTTCAAAGACATGAAACAGCTCGGTAGAATGGAAAATGTTTGTTCCCGGCAGAGGGGGAATGGCATTTCCTTTGCGATATGTACTTAATCTGACAGGCATCTCTAATTGCAAATTTATTGTTTTTTGTTTATCAATCCACATTCTAGTTGTATATTTGTGCAGAAAAATAAATTAACAGGGTATATTATGGAACAATTTAGTGACTTAATAAAGAACAGACGCAGCATGCGTAAGTTCACGGATCAAGAGTTGACACAGGAAGAGGTAGTTGCTTTGTTGAAGGCTGCTTTGATGGCTCCGTCTTCTAAACGTAGCAATTGCTGGCAGTTTATTGTGGTAGATGATAAGGATATGTTGGAAAAACTTTCCCATTGTAAGGAGATGGGGGCGGCTTTCCTAGCGGATGCTGCTATGGCTGTAGTTGTGATGGCTGATCCGTTGGCTAGTGATGTCTGGATTGAAGATGCGTCAATTGCTTCCATAATGATCCAGTTGCAGGCAGAAGATTTGGGGTTGGGAAGTTGTTGGATACAGGTGCGTGAACGTTTTACCGCTACCGGGATGCCCTCGGGTGAATACGTGCATACGTTGCTTGATATTCCGTTGCAGTTGCAGGTGGTTTCCATTATAGCGGTAGGACATAAGAGTATGGAACGCAAGCCTTTTAATGAGGAGCATTTACAATGGGAGAAAATTCACATTAATAAATATGGAGGCAAGTAAACGTGGCTGCTGTCAATCATAAGGATACGTATAAAGCTTCTGCGGTGTTTCTCATTGTGATGGGGATGCTTTATCTGATCGATAAGTTTATAGGATTTGCTTCACACGGGTTGCCATGGGTTATGCAGAAAGACAATCTGTTACTGTATGCAGCTGTTATTTTCCTTTGGTTCAAGGCCGATAAGTCAGTAGGAATTGTATTGGCGGGTATATGGCTGATATTGAATATCGGTTTGGTGATAGCTTTGTTGGGACAGATGTCTGCTTATTTGTTGCCGGCGGCTTTGTTGCTGGTGGGAGTTATTTTATATTTAGTTTCGACCCGATGATGAAAATAGTTCTGATAGGAGCCGGCAATGTGGCAACCCATCTGGGAATTGCTTTACAAAAGGCGGGGTGTCTTATCTTGCAGGTATACAGCCGTACAGAGGAATCTGCTTCTGCATTGGCTGCCAGACTTTCAGTAGACTACACAATTGTGCCGGACGAGATACGTCGGGATGCCGATTTGTATATTGTAGCGCTGAAAGATGCAGTTTTGCGACAATTGGCTCCTGTATTGGTGAAAGGAAGGGAGCAGGCCTTGTTTGTACATACGGCGGGTAGTATGTCTATGGATTTATGGAAGGGATTGGTAAAACGCTATGGGGTACTTTATCCTATGCAGACTTTTAGCAAGCAGCGTGAAGTGGATTTCAATACTGTACCTTTTTTTATAGAAGCATCTGCTCCGGCAGAAGTGGAATTGCTGCGTATGGTGGCAGTTCGTCTCAGTCCTAAAGTGTATGAAGTGACTTCCGGGCAACGTAGGTATTTGCATCTGGCGGCAGTCTTTGCTTGTAATTTTGCAAACCATATGTATGCATTAAGTTCACATATACTGGAAAAGCAGGGGATTCCTTTTGAAGTGATGCTTCCGCTGATAGACGAAACTGCCGGCAAAGTACATGAACTTTCTCCCACACAGGCGCAGACAGGTCCGGCTGTACGCTACGATGAAAACGTAATAAGCAAACATTTGGAGATGTTGGCGGACGAGGAGTCTTTGCAGGAATTGTACGAAAAGATAAGTAAAAGTATTCATAATCTCCCTTTGTCTGTCATTCAGGCAAATAAAGAGGGAAAGAACTCATAAGTGGTATGATAAACTATGATTTAAAGAAAATAAAGGCATTGGTATTTGATGTAGATGGGGTATTGAGTGCGGAAACTATTTATTTGCACCCCAATGGTGAACCCATGCGTACGGTTAATATCAAGGATGGGTATGCATTGCAGTTGGCTGTGAAATGCGGGCTGCATGTTGCCATCATTACCGGTGGAAATACCGAGGCGGTGCGTAAGCGTTATGAGGGGCTAGGTATCAAAGATGTCTATCTGGCTGCTGCGGTGAAGACCCGGGAGTATGCCCATTTGAAGGAAAAATATGGATTGCAGGATGAGGAGATACTCTATATGGGCGATGATATTCCCGATTATGAAGTGATGCGTTTGTGTGGGCTGCCTTGTTGTCCTGCTGATGCGGCACCTGAGATAAAGGAAACAGCTGTTTATATTTCTCATCGTAACGGGGGATATGGATGTGGCCGTGACGTGGTGGAACAGGTCTTGAAGGCTCAAGGAAAATGGATGGCTCATGAAAAGGCCTTCGGGTGGTAATGAAATAAAGAAAAGTTATGTTGGAAAATTTAGAAAAATATAAAATAATCCTTGCTTCCAATTCTCCGCGCCGCAAAGAATTGTTATCCGGCTTAGGTATAAAATATGAAGTAAAAACACTACCCGGCATAGAGGAAACCTATCCGGATACATTGAAAGCAGAGGAAATCCCTTTGTATATAGCTTGCGAGAAGGCGGCTGCTTACCGGAATACCATGCATCCGGACGAATTGATTATTACTGCCGATACCATTGTATGGTTGGATGGTGTAGTCATGGGCAAGCCTCATAACGAGGATGATGCACGGCAAATGTTGTGGAAGCTTTCCGGCAAGACCCATCAGGTGATAACCGGAGTTTGTCTGACTACCGCCGGGGCTCAGCGAAGTTTTTCAGCTGTGACAGAAGTAACGTTTGCAGAATTGTCCGATGAGGAGATCGATTATTATATCCGGGTTTACAAGCCGATGGATAAGGCTGGTTCTTATGGTATACAAGAGTGGATAGGTTTCATTGGTGTCCGTGGTATTTCAGGTAGTTACTTCAATGTGATGGGGCTTCCTGTACAGCGCCTGTACACGGAACTGAAAAAACTATAAGTCAGTATGTGAACAGTAGGGGCCGTGTTTTTGTTATTTATATGAACTATAAATGGAAAAACAATTATGGCTTATAAAATAGCTTTTTACGACACGAAACCCTACGACGAACGCTCGTTTACGGAGGCTAATGAGAAGTTTGGCTTTGATATCAGGTATTACAAAGGCCATTTGAATATGAATAACGTGGTGTTGACCAAAGGAGTGGATGTGGTTTGTATCTTCGTAAACGATACGGCTGATGCCGAAGTTATCCGGGCAATGGCGGATAATGGTGTTAAACTGCTGGCTTTAAGATGCGCAGGTTATAATAATGTGGATTTAGCGGCAACGGCAGGTAAGATGAAAGTGGTACGGGTACCGGCTTATTCACCTTATGCCGTTGCCGAATTTACAGTGGCGTTGATGTTATCACTCAACCGCAAGATTCCCCGTGCCACAATGCGGACACGTGACGGGAACTTCTCCCTGCACGGGCTTATGGGATTTGATATGCATGGCAAGACTGCCGGAATTATCGGTACGGGTAAGATTGCCAAGATTTTAATTCAGATATTACGTGGATTCGGTATGAATGTTCTTGCATATGATCTTTATCCCGATTACAATTTTGCCCGTGAACATCAGGTGGTTTATTGTACTTTGGATGAACTTTATCATAGTTCGGATATCATCTCCCTGCATTGTCCTTTGACAGAACAGACAAAGTATCTGATTAATGATTATTCCATCAGTAAAATGAAAGACGGAGTGATGATTATCAATACGGGGCGTGGGCAGTTGATTCACACCAATGCCTTGATAGAGGGACTGAAGACTAAAAAGGTAGGATATGCCGGTCTGGATGTATACGAGGAAGAAGAGCCTTATTTTTATGAAGATAAGTCCGACAAGATTATTGATGATGACACTTTAGCCCGTCTTTTGTCTTTCAACAATGTGATTGTGACTTCTCATCAGGCATTCTTTACCAAAGAAGCAATGACGAATATTGCTCATACTACTCTGCAAAATGTGAAAGACTTTGCTGAAAGTAGATTTTTGGTGAACGAAGTAGCGGTGGGGAGAGTCTAATCTCCCCTGTAGTAATATAATAAGGAGTGGCGGGCTATAAAGTCCGCATTCTTTTGAACCAGTTCCCTTTCACCAAATTCGGGGAATTGTGCATCGGGGATATAGTGGTTGTTTATTACATATTCCATCAGGTCCGGTGGGCATTTGGTCGGGATAGTAAGCAGGCTGAATGCCTCTTGGGCAGCCGTTGCGGCATCATACATCGGGTTAAGAGGGTCACTGATGTATTTGCATATATCTTTCGCCAGTAGAATACCTTTTTCGGAATTCACCATCATGATGAAATCCTTATGTTCCTTCATTTGGGGCAAAGTGTGATTGGAATCGTCCGGCCATTGTAATACTTGGGTAAGGAAACGGTGTAGTTCCTTATATCCTTCCAGATATACGATACGGGCACCGTTTGTGCCTTGCGTGAACAATTGATAGGTATGGTGGTTCCTTTCCTTCATTTCATCCGATATTTCGGGAATGGCAGGGTATAGTCCTTCTATCTCTTCCCAACATTCGGTTTCTCCGTTGGTCAGCAGGTCAATCCATTCATGAAGAAACAGGGCAAGGGGGCCACATGGAATGATGAATTTGTCGGTTTCTGTAACCTGTGCAATATATTCTTGTACAGATGGTTCTGTGAGATAAGTATGTCCGAACAGCCAGCGTAGTTTATGGTTTGCGTTCTCTTTTCCTTTGAAGTCCATAAAGAAATCCTGTAACGTGTCATTGGCGGGAGCCGTTTCATACTCTTCATCCAATATCCGGAAAAATGAATGCGAGGTTTCTTCGATATTCCTGTCCATCGGATTGATATACGGATGTTTATATGGAGCCTTCTCTAAAGTGTTCCAAATGATGAAGCGGATATCTTCTTCATTGATCTCATCTTTTATATAATCCGGCCGGATGGTATAGAAAGGAAGTGACGTATCATATAGTTCCAGATGTTTTTTGATGAATGCTTGCCATAGACCTAAACCTGAAATGACATCTTCAAAATAGGCAGCGGTGTAAAGACATAATTTCTTTTTTATGGATTCGGGAATCTCTCTTATCGTACAAGTGGAGTATAATCGGTTAGCCAGATCGACAAAATATCTGTCTGTAGCCTGTTGTTGGATGTAAGGATGGATAGCCAACCAATCTTTTATGTATAATTTTATGGTTTGCATATTAGTTTATTTGAATTATTTTTATTGCAAAGATATTCCTTTCATTGTAAAAAGGAAGGAGAATATCGGGATATTTACTTTATCTTTGCAATATTCTAACTTTGAAATACCTATAAAAATGGAAATAGATTTAACAACTCCTGCTTTATTATTTTCTGCCATATCGCTGATTATGTTGGCATATACTAATCGTTTTCTTTCATACGCTCAATTAGTGCGTACGTTGAAGGACCAATATCGTGAGAATCATTCGGCTGTGACAGCAGCACAGATTGCTAATCTCCGCAAGCGTCTTTATCTGACACGTGCCATGCAGGTGACAGGTATCGGAAGTTTGTTGCTTTGTGTGGTCAGTATGTTTTTAATGTATATACAGTTCTACCTTATATCCGTATATATTTTTGGACTGGCGCTTGTGCTGCTCATTATTTCTTTGGGGATTTCTGTGCGCGAGATTTATATTTCGGTCAAGGCGCTGGAATTGCATCTAAGCGATATGGATTCCTGATTTATTTTTTTGAAAAGATATTTATCATAAAGGAACAGGTTGCCAGTGTGATACCTGTTCCTACTACTCCCTGCCATCCAAACCAGTGCCAAAATATTCCGGCAAGAAGTGTACCTATGGAACCGCCAATAAAATAGGTCGTCATAAAAATGGTGTTGATACGGTTGGCCGCCTTCGGGTTAAGAGAGAAAATCGTAGTCTGATTACTCAATTGGATGCATTGCATGCCTATATCTATGATAAAAATTCCGATGATGATTCCCACATAGGAGTTCTGACCGGAATAAAGCGAGAACCACGCTGCAAATATCAAACCACAACCGATGTAATTCAGTCGTTTGACTCCCAAAACCTGTACATAGTTTCCTATATACGAGGCGGTGAGAGCTCCTGCTATGCCGCATAATCCCAATAACCCTACAATGTTGTTTCCCGCAAAAAAAGGGGCTTGTTCCATCTTAAATGCCAATGAAGTCCATAGAGCAAGAAATGAGCCGAAAGCAATTCCGGCACGTAAGGAAGAAATACGCAACTGGGGGTATTCCATAACCAATGAAAACAAGGATTTCATCAGATCACTGTATCTGCCTTTGAAATTACACGGCATGTCGGGTAGTACACGCATGATGATGATGACACATATCACCATCATCCCGGCTGCCACAAAGAAAATGAACCGCCATCCTAAATATTCACCGATAATTCCGCTTACTACGCGCGAGGCCAGGATACCTGTCAGCAATCCCGATACAATCATACCTACATTTTTTCCCTTGGTTTCGGGAGTGGAAAATTGGGCAGCTATGGGGATAAAGATTTGTGGCATCACCGAACAAATGCCGGTCAGTAGAGAGGCAAATAAAATGAGATGGATATAGGGAGTCAGTGCGATGGTTAGTAATGAAACGACCAGGACTGTGAAATTGATTAGAATAATGGTTTTCCTTTTAAATAAATCTCCCAAAGGAATAATGAACAGCAATCCGATGGCATAACCTATTTGGGTAATCATTGCTATCAGGTTGGCGGTGAACTCGGATGTTTGGAGATCACGGCTGATGCGGTTTAATAAAGGTTGGTTATAATATAAATTGGCAACGGAGATTCCCGCAATAATTGCTAGCGTCCAAAGTAAGGAGGCAGGTAGTCCTTGGTTTTCTTTTAATTCTTGTTTCATGCTGCAAAAGTAGTAATTTCATGAAAATCATGTTATCTTTGTAAAGAAGAAAAATGGGAATGGAAATGGGAATGGAAATGAAAATGGAAATGAAAATGGAAATGAAGAATTGGATAAAAACGGTCTGTTTTCTGCTTTGGACCTGTGTAATGTGTACGGCGTGTATTGATGATGATGTGGAGGAAGGTACTGTTGATTTACAAACAGGAGAGAGCATTCCTGTTTTCTCTGTGGTAATGGATGATGGACAAATAATAACTTCCGAAACTCTGAAAGGAGAGGTTTCTTTGATTGTGTTTTTTCATACGGGGTGTCCGGACTGCCGGAAAGAACTTCCTGTGCTGCAAAAAATATATACGGATTACGGTCGAAGAATCCGGATGGTTTGTATTAGCAGGGAAGAGAGCTCGGCAGAGATTGTCCGTTATTGGGACGAAAATCATTTGACCTTGCCCTATTCGGCCCAAGAAAACCGCACGGTATACTATCAGTTTGCTAAATCGGGAATACCTCGTGTTTATGTCATAGATAAAGAGTTGGTTATCCGTAGTGTTTTCACGGATAACCCGTTGGCAAGTTATGAAGATTTGGCTGAGGCTATAACCGCCAGTTTGTAATTTTAGGCATGGTATTTTAATTTATATTATTTCTTTTGTGGATGGTGTATGTTTATAGCATACTTTTCCCTCTTCATCTTTAGGGATAATGAATGTGGTTGATGAAGATATTGGTGATGGAGTATCTTGATGTTTATTGTGTTGGCTTTTTGAAAAAAGTTCCTTTATTGTCTTTAATCTCTATCATTCCATTATCGGCATCAAATAGGAAAGGAGGAAAGCTGAAAAATATGTATATTTCAGTATCTTTTAATTTATAGAGTTTGGGAGTTATTTTTTTGCTGACACCAGATGGGAATACTTGGTCATCCATTTCGGTGAGGATATAATAATCTGCTCCCTCCCTCAATACATTTTTGCTAATCTTGGCTTCTGCTTTTGATTTGGCAATAATATAGAATCCCTCTATATCATATTTTTCCCAATTTTTATACTCTTGTCCAAGCACCATACTTATGTTTAAACATAAAACCAGTAGTAATAATATTCTTTTCATATCTATCTGTTTTTAAGGTTATTCCAAGTTGGTATCACAAATATAAGAATTCTTATTGGTTTTTTCAAGGAATAAGAAAGAAAAATAGAGAGTGGAATTTTAAAGAAAAGTAATTCCTATCCATATCAGAACTCCTGCTATTAGAACAATGCCTAACATGATTAATTTTATTTTGAAGAGCTGGTGGGTTTCCGCTTCTTCTTTTTCTTGCGTTTTTATTCTGATCTCTTCTAATTGCTCAAGGGATAGATGGGAGGAGTGCCCTTTTTTGTTCAAATCAATCAGTCGGTTTCTAGTTTCATTCAAGCGTTCCTTTCCTGCCTTTCGTAGTTCACGATTTTCTTTATCTCTTCTCATCATGTCATTGATGCAACCTAAAGTACCCATAATCTAACTGTTTAATTTGAATTCATTTTCACAAATATAGTGTTTTTTGCAGTTGCTTTTCTTCATTTGCTAATTTAATATTTGAAGGATAGATATTACTTAATAAACCTGATGTGCCTTGACTGCCGGATATAAATATTCTGCCAATGGATTTGTAATATAAAGTTGTATGCCATTATGCTTTCATACCATTGCTTATGGGGTAATATGTTGATAATGAACTGTATTTATATGGCGTGGCATTTTCCCCATTGAAATAGGTAAAAAGTAGATGTATTTATCTTATCATTGAAAAAAAATGTGAATATAAAGTTTAGGTGAAAGTGATTTTATTTGTAAATTGTATACCGTCATGTAGGTATCTCCGATCTATGTATAATTTAGTATATACCTAGAAATGGGGATTGTGCCGAGCTTTTATGAATTGTAATTTTGCAAACCAATAGAGAATGAAATGATTTGTAAGATTGCATATATTTTTTTATTTATAATTTGTAGCAATGTGTCTCTTTTATGGGGGCAGACATTTGTATTTCGGGGAACTGTACTGGATGAGCAGACTCATAAAGCGTTGGATTACGCTACAGTTCAATTGTTTGTGGATAAGCAGATTGTTTATGGGGGAATAACAGATGCGAATGGACATTTTGAACTTCTACATATCCATCCTGGAACTTATCGGGTTATTGTATCCTATTTAGGATATGATTCTACAGAAAAAGAAGTGAAGGTTATTGGGGATATTTCAGCAATCTTTTATTTAAAACCTTCGGTCATGGCGCTGAACGAGGTAGTGGTGACCGCTTCTGAATCAAAACGCGCTACCAGCGCTTCTATCGTTGACCGTACAGCCATGAAACATCTTCAGCCCAGCAGTTTCAGTGACTTGATGGAATTAGTACCTGGAGGAAAGTCGGCTGATCCTCAGATGGGGCAGGCCAATCTGATCCGGATACGTGAAACAGGTAAGACGGAGGATATCTCTTCATTGGGAGTTGGATTTTATATTGATGGTATCTCCCAGAATACGGATGCGAATCTGCAATATATGCCAAACAGTACTTCCGCAGTGAATGCAACGAGCACAATGTCAAAAGGGATAGATATGCGTACCATCTCAACCGATAATATTGAGAAGGTGGAAATCATTCGTGGCATTCCTTCCGTGGCTTATGGTAATGTGGCAAACGGTGCGGTAATCATTCAGCGTAAAATGAATGAGAGCCCCTTGTCTGCGCGTTTTAAGGCTGATAAAACCAGTAAACTGTTTTCTGTAGGCAAGGGAATTCGGCTGGATGGGAACGGGCGTTATGTGTTGAATGCTGATTTAAACTATTTGGAGTCCAAAATAGATCCGCGTAACAGTGTGAAAAATTACACTCGCCTTACTGCTTCCGCCCGCTTGGATGGCAAATGGTTATGGAATGAACGTAATATTCATTGGAATATCAGTTCCGATTATACCGGCTCGTTTGATGATGCGAAGAGGGATAAAGATGCGACAGTAAAGGAAGATTCTTATAAATCGGACTTTAACAGCCTGAAGATAGCGGGGAAATGGAGCATGAAGTTTCCGGCCCATTTATGGATTCGTGAGGTTGGTGTGGCTACTTCTGTCAGTCAGCAGTGGGAGAAGATGCGTGAAATAAAGTCCGTTTCTCTGAATCGTCCGGCAGCTATTGCTACTCAGACAGAAACCGGAGAGTTTGATGGCATCTATCTACCTTATAATTATGTGGCACAGATGGATATTGATGGTAAACCTTTATATGTTACGGCTTCCGCCCGTACGCGGTTGGCTTTCCCGTTGGGGGTATTACAGAATGCGATGAATATGGGGATGGAATGGAATTATCAGAAGAATTTGGGAGAAGGCCAGGTATTCGATGTGACACGGCCCATCAGTGAAAGTTTGAGTACACGGCCTCGCCGTTTTAAGGATATACCGGAGCTGCAACCTTTCGCCTTCTATGCCGAGGAGGTGTTGAATCTTCCTGTAAATAGACATAAATTGGCTTTTACGGCTGGTATCCGTTTGCAGTCTTTATTGGGGCTGGACACTAAATATAAGATGCAGGGCAAGATA
The DNA here is from genome assembly GCF_031119655.1 of Phocaeicola sp. GP0067. Classification (NCBI taxonomy): domain Bacteria; kingdom Pseudomonadati; phylum Bacteroidota; class Bacteroidia; order Bacteroidales; family Bacteroidaceae; genus Phocaeicola; species Phocaeicola sp. GP0067. Next base: position 264,585 of record NZ_JAVHZY010000002.1, on the reverse strand, counting down.
TATCCCGATCTTCGTCTGGACTTGCAATGGAGTTTACCGGTATCAAACGGATGGGATGTTTCCTTTTCGGGAGGTTTGGGCTGGATCAGCCGTATGCCGACCACCGCACAGCTATATCCGGATTTTAAGTATGTAGATTTGATTCAGTTGAATTATTACCATACCAATCCGGATTATCGCCGTATCAATATGATGACATATAAATGGGATAATACAAACTATCAATTGGAACCAGCACGTAACATGAAATGGGAAGTGCGGGCCGACGTCAGCTATAAGGGAAACCGCCTGTCGATAACTTATTTCCGCGAACGGATGAATAATGCTTTTGATGATATCACTTATTATAGGTCATTGGCATATAAACTATATGATCCTGCTAGTATCGACGGATCAGCATTGACGGCTCCTCCAGAACTTTCTCAGTTGACTTATACAAATGAATATAATCTGGATGTGTATTCCACACAAGGTAATGTAATGAAGGTGTGTAAAGAAGGAGTGGAGTTTCAGTTCGCTTCCAAACGAATAGAATCGCTCAAGACTCGCGTCACTATGTATGGAGCCTGGATAAAGACAATTTATAATTCGGATTCTCCTCAATATAAGGCCTCTTCTATATTGTTGGACAATAAACAGCTGAAATATGTGGGATTGTACAATGGGGACAACGGAACAGAAAGCCAGGCATTCAATACGAACTTTATGTTTGATACCTATATACAGCGTTTGGGACTTACTTTCTCTACGTCGGCACAATGCACTTGGTATACCAACAGACGGAACTTGTGGAATAATGGCGTGCCAGTAAGCTATATAGATCAATCCGGTGAAACGCATCCGTTTCGCGAAGAGGATAAAAACAATATTCAGTTACAGCATCTGGTGGAGAAATATTCAGCCACTTATTTTGAGCGTACTACCGTGCCTTTTTATATGGATATCAATTTGAAGGCGAGTAAACGGATCGGTAAGTATCTGAATCTGGCTTTTTATGTAAACCGGCTTTTGGGTATTTATCCTGATTATACGTTACGGGGCGTACTGCAACGGAGAACGTCCGAATCGCCTTATTTCGGTATGGAAATGAACTTAACCTTTTAGTAAATGAACAATAAAATAGAGATGAAGATGAAAAAGAATCAATTGACAATGTTAGTCCTTTTTGTGACAATGCTGGGATTTACCGCATGTAGTGATGATGACAAAGTGAGCATATCCACTGTAGGTATTACCACTACTGTAGATACAACTATCGAGGGGCTGCAACTGACCGGTGGAACCTATACTTTTGAAAATGTAAATACATCTGTCAAGACAGACATTACCTATCCGGCTCAGAGTATTGAACTGGCGGACGGGTTGTATAATGTAACTTTCATTGGTAAGGGAACTTACTCACAGAATGGAACTCCGGTGGAAGTCGATGTACAGGGAGTACAACAGAATGTGGCCGTATCTGGAGGGTCGTACAAGCTGGAACTGAAGGTTCATGTACTCAATACAGGTGATCCTGATTTTGTGATTGCCGAGATATTTATTCCCGGAACCTATAATGAAGCAGGTAAGCAATATAATGGCGACCAGTATATACGTATCTATAATAACTCGGATAAAGTTTTGTATGCGGATGGATTGATATTTATGGAATCACAATTCCAAACTACTCAGAAATATCAATCGGTAGATCCGGATATCATGGATGAAGCTATTGCGGTAGGCTCTGTTGTAGCAGTACCGGGCAGTGGAACAGATTATCCGGTACAACCGGGAGAATCCTTTATCCTTTGTGACAATGCGATCAATCATAAAGAGGCTAATCCGAATTCTATAGATTTAAGTAAAGCCAATTTTGAGTGGTATATTGAATCAAAGCAAGATGTGGATAATCCGGCTGTTCCCAATCTAGATGTTTATTATTGTTATTCCAAAACTATCTGGGTGTTGAATAAACAGGGAAATCGCGCTTATGCTATTGGCAGATTACCCAAAAGTATGACTAAAGAAAAGTATATTTCAGACTATGCATACAACTATACGTATATTATGCAAAATGGAACAGTCAGTAAACCGCAAAGCAAATATAAGTTCCCCAATGAATGGGTGATTGATGCTGTAAATGTAGGTGCTTCCAATGAATGGCAGTGGAATGTAACCTCTACCGGGCTGGATATGGGGCATACTTATATCGGTATGAACAATACCGTTGCAGAAAACATCGGAAAGTGCGTAATGCGTAAAGCCGCCTACAAGGATGGTGATCGGGAAGTATTGCAGGATACAAATAACTCTACCGTTGATTTCACACCTGCGGCTACTCCGAGCCTGTTTAACAAATAATTGAATCCGTCTTATTGATATATAAATCTTTATTATTCATGATGCTAATCCGAATTATCATTATGTTGCTGATTGCTTTATTTGTGGAGAGTCGGCAGGAAGCCTTCGGGCAGACTACCGACACACTCTCCCTGTCCGATAAGGTAATCCGTACCGCTTCATTTGCGACTGGATTTCGTGGCGAGATATGGCAGAATCCGGCACTTTATTATTACTATACTCCGTATACATGGACAAGGCTGGACGTAAATGGAGCTTATCATGATAAAGGAAAAGCATCTTTGAAACAGGAAGGTGATAAGGATACCCGTATCGGGGTAGATGTCAATTCCTTCGTTATTCTTTCGGAACGTGATCGTGTATTCGGTTCAGCAGGATACAGGAGTGAGAAGCAGGAGAATGTGTTATGGAATGAAAATATAGACTGGAAATTGATCGCTCCTTACGTGACTGGTGATTCCATTGGTGGTTTCCTGAAGGGAGAAACTTATTATTTCAATGGAGGTTACGCCAGTGAGTCAGGTTCCTGGACATGGGGAATCACCGGTGGTTACAGAGCGTCTCATAATTATCGGGATAAAGATCCGCGTCCACGTAATACAGCTTCCGATCTCTCTTTTGCTTTGGGAGCAGGATATCGTCTGGGGACATATCGTTTGGGAGTTTCCGCAGATTTCCGGCTTTATCAGCAGAAAAGTGAGATTTCATTCCTTGCAGATAAAGGCTCTACTTCGGTATACCATATGTTGGGATTGGGCATGGATTATGTGCGTTTCGCCGGAAACCAGACCGGGACGAAGCATCAAGGCATCCGGTGGGGAGGAAGCATAGGCATTCTGCCAGTTGATACGGAAAAGGGGATATCGGCCACAGTTTCAATTGACCGTATGTCAATGGACAAGAAATTGAGCAATGCCAATAATCTCACTTTGCTGGAATTGAATACGACTGATTTGAAAGGAAACGTGACCTGGATGCGGGAACTTCAGCAGGCAGAACACCTTGCTGTGAAACTGGATGCAGGCTATATAGTTCGTAAAGGAATGGAGAATATTTACGGAGAGGCGGGCGGAAGCTCCTATGGAGCATTAATTAGTACATCTCCGGGAATGAAGGTCACGAATAGTCGGATTGCCGTAAGTGGTTTGTGGGAGAAGCTTTTGACCGATAAAGGTGTATGGGGAGGAGCAATTGTCCCAAACATAATCTACCATCGGTTGGAAACGGATTACAACGCCGTATCCCGGTTTGTTCACTTGTCTGTTTTGGAGAGTTCTTTGCGTGCCCGTTTGCTGTATCAGAAGAGGCTGCTACGATTGACCGCAGAAGCTAACGGTGGATATTATGCCAATTTATCGGCTGAATATTCTTTACCGGGATTGAATACCGCGAAGTCGTCCGCCCAGACTTTATTGGCAAATATTGACTATTTATCTGATAGTTATAGTATGGTGGGGATTCGTCTGCAAGGGGATTATCCCATCATGAAACAATATAACCTGTCTTTGTCTGTTCAATGGCAGGCGGCATATTATAAAAAATGCGGAACGGCCCAGTATGCCGTTTGTTCATTGGGCATCTTTTTTTAAAAAATAAAAACAGTTAGCATATGAAAATTAAGTTTATGGTCGCTGCAACCTTAATGGCAGCTTTAGTAACTACTACTTCTTGTGGAAACAGTAACAAACAGAGCCAGTCTGAAAAAACGGAGCAGGCGGCTCCGGCGGCATTGAGCATCGATAATCTGCTGGTGCATGCCGATTCACTGGCCAACAAGGAGGTGACTATCGAAGGAATCTGCACACATACCTGCAAGCACGGAGCTACAAAAATATTCCTGATGGGTAGTGATGATACCAAAACGATTCGTGTGGAAGCCGGACCTTTGGGCTCGTTTGATACCAAATGCATCAACGCTATTGTCACAGTGACCGGAACGTTAAAGGAACAGCGGGTAGATGAAGCTTACTTGCAAAACTGGGAGGCTAAACTGAAAGCACAGACTGAAAAATCTCATGGAGAAACTGCTGCCGGGTGTGATTCGGAAAAAAAAGCACGCGGTGAAACAGCCAGCACCCCTGAAGCCCGTATTGCGGACTTTCGCGCAAAGATAGCAGAAAGAAAAGCTGCTACCGGAAAAGATTATCTGTCATTCTACTATATGGAAGCCAGTTCTTATGAAATCGCAGAATAAAGGTACTGCATTCCGCAAGTGGAGCCGGATCATCCATCGTGATCTGTCTTTCTTCTTTGCGGGAATGATTTTGATTTATGCTATTTCGGGTATCGTGATGAACCATAGGGATAGCATAAATCCCCATTATACAGTTACACGAACGGAATATAAAATAACAGAGGATCTGTCGGACAAGAGCAAAGTTAATGAGAAGATGATTTTGACTTTGTTGGAACCGCTGGGCGAAGCCGGAAATTTTACTAAATATTATTACCCGGAACCGGATCTGATTAAGGTTTTTCTGAAAGGAGGCTCAAGTCTGGTGATTAACACCCGGACAAAAGATGCTGTCTACGAGGGGGTGAAGCGCCGTCCGCTGATCTCTTCCATGGTACAACTCCATTTCAATCCGGGTAAGTGGTGGACTTGGTTTGCCGATGCTTTTGCTGTCTGTCTGATTATTATCACTGTCAGCGGTATAGTGATGATAAAAGGTCCTAAAGGATTGTGGGGCAGAGGAGGAATCGAGTTGGTGGCCGGTATCTTGATTCCTATTCTTTTCCTGGCGTGTTTCTAATAGCAAACGAAAAATGATTTATAAAGCATGAGTGCAATTATAGAATGTAAGAACCTGACCCATTATTACGGTCAACGCAAGATTTATGAGAACTTGAGTTTTGAAGTTCCTCAAGGGCGTATCTTGGGGTTGTTGGGTAAAAATGGTACAGGGAAAACGACAACCATTAATATATTGAGCGGTTATCTTCAGCCGCGTTCAGGCGAATGTCGCATCTTTGGTGAGAACATTCAGACCATGAATCCTGCTTTACGCAGGAATATCGGTTTATTGCTGGAAGGTCATGTTCAATATCAGTTTATGAATATCACACAAATAGAAAAGTTTTATGCTTCTTTTTATCCGGGACAATGGAAAAAGGAGGCTTATTATGACTTGATGAATAAATTGAAGGTAGCTCCGGGGCAACGTATCTCAAGAATGTCGAACGGACAGCGTTCGCAAGTGGCATTGGGACTGATCCTGGCACAAAATCCGGAGTTGTTGATTCTGGATGATTTCTCTTTAGGACTTGATCCGGGCTATCGCCGTCTTTTTGTGGATTATTTACGTGATTATGCCCGTTCCGAGAACAAGACTGTTTTCCTGACTTCCCATATTATTCAGGATATGGAGCGGTTGATTGATGATTGTATTATTATGGATTATGGCTCTATCCTTATTCAACAGCCTATTGAAACGTTGATGAAAGAGCTGAGAAGATATACTTGTACTGTGCCCGAGGGTTATCAGCCTCAGTTGCCGGCAACTTGCTATCATCCGGCTGTCATTCGTCAAACCTTGGAAACGTACTCCTTTTTGCCTCCCGTGGATGTGGAGAAACTGTTGAAGGAAAGTCAAGTTCCCTTTACTGGTTTGCAGCACGAAAATGTAAGTCTGGAAGATGCCTTTATCGGTCTTACCGGAAAGTATTAATATGTAAACTAAATAGAAGAAATATGATACAAGCCATATTTTATAAAGAGTGGATAAAAACGCGTTGGTATTGGTTGCTGGCAACTCTTTTTATGATAGGGATCACAGGATATTCCATGCTTCGTATTGGCCGTACCATTGCCATACAGGGAATCGATCATTTATGGGTAGTGATGGTCCAGAAGGATGCTATATTTATTGATTTGTTGCAATTTGTCCCTTTACTTATCGGTATCTTGCTTGCTGCCGTACAGTTTTTCCCCGAGATGCAACGTAAGTGTTTGAAGCTTACTTTGCATTTGCCTTATTCACAGAAGAAAATGATCATGTCAATGTTGGCCTATGGCGTACTTGCACTGGTGACCTGTTTTGCTATGAGTTTTATTATGATGGGAGTTTATCTGCCACAACATTTTACAAGTGAGTTGGTGCAGCGTGTTTTATTATCTGCGGCTCCATGGTTTTTTGCCGGATTTGCCGGTTATCTGCTTGTTTCATGGATTTGCCTGGAACCCACATGGAAGCGCAGGGTTTTGAATCTGATTATTGCGGCATTGATTTTCCGTGTCTACTTTCTGGCTCCGGGAGCGGAGGCATATAATAGTTTCTTGCCCTGTCTGACACTTTATACGTTGCTTGCCGCTTCTCTTTCGTGGATTTCTGTGGTACGGTTCAAGGCCGGTAAGCAAGACTAATTGAATGTTTATTATTAAAAAATCAAACAAACATGATTCGATTCAGCAAAATATTTTTTTATATTACCGTAGCTGTCCTGCTTGTATGGCAGTTGCCTTGGTGTTATGCTTTTCTCACACTGAAGCCTGTCAAAACTCCTTTTACTATGTATAGTTCCGTACTTGGTGATTTTGTTATTACACAACTAGATGAGAATAAGCAACTTCACCGCTATGATACGAAAGGCAATACATATACACAACAGCAGGTAGACAGTTTGTTGCCTTCTCTCTATGTGCGCCAGCTTACGGCGGACGAACGTTTCCCTGATACCATTTGTGGTAAGGCAGTTAGTCCGAAAGATATTCAATTGACAAACTTTACTTTCAAGAGTGTGCCGTCAGCCATCAATGCTCCCCAGACAGGACTCTATTTTCTGATGGAGTCCATGTCCAAACGGGTGGATTTGAAAATGCCCGAAGATGCATTCCGTTTTACCGATAAAGGTATAGAATTTATTCGTATGGAAACGAATTGTATCGATGAGGCGAAAAGCAAATTGTTTACGGATATGCTGGTTCAGAAAGGGTTTGCTTTTCCTGCATGCTATGCTTCGGGCAATCCAACTACTCGTAAAGACTATGATGAGGGATATCTGGTTTTAGATGCCAACCACAAATTGTTCCATCTGAAGTGCACCAAAGGACGTCCGTATGTGAAAGCTATTCAGTTGCCTGAAGGAGTCTTGCCGGAATATGTGTTTATTACTGAATTCCGTAGCCGTCGGACTTTGGGGTATATGGTAGATAGCAAGCATCATTTTTATATTATCAATAGTGATGGAAGTTTGGTGAAATCAGCTCTCCCCGGTTTCGATCCGGCAAAAGATGAGTTGACCATCTTTGGAAATATGTTTGACTGGACTGTAAAGTTATCGACAGATAAAGATGATTATTACTATGCTTTGGATGCTACAGATTATTCACTGATTAAAGAACATGCCTATAAAGATATCCGCCGTTCTGTTCCGGGGTTGTCTTTTACATCTCCAGATGACAAATTTGTAAAACCTCGTTTTTGATGTGAATTTGGCAGGGGAAGTCTGATATTAAAATGTATATTAGTTCGAACAGACCGAAAACAACTAGGTAAAGGGGCTATCATGTTAGGCATCAGCTAACTCTACCTTCTGTGAGATACTGCAAATACGGGATTATATAATTGTGCGGACAGACAGGAGGGCGTGAAAACAGCCTTCCTTTTTTTGATAATATTTAAGATACAGGGATTTGATCTAGTTTTTCTTGCTCGTCAATTTTATATTATGATAATCGTTCTTTGAGTATATGCAGGATAAAACAGGTTGTTGAATTTTGCTTGTTTTTAAATTTTCAAAAATGCCAGATTGCATATAAATAATCTTCGTTTTGACCTCCTTTTATCCTAAACCAACTCTTAATTGTATAACCGATTTATGATTTAAAGAACCAATTTCATTCCGTAATTTTAGACAATTATTTGCAATACTTTTGATTGATATTGAAAAATAGGAGGGGGTGGGTCATCAGTTAAACGAATGAAATTACTGGAAATAAAAATCCCTATAACTGCAATGGTTACAGGGATTTATATATTAGCAATGTATTATATTACTTGCTCAAAGCAGTAGCAACGTCAACTGCGCAAGCTACCGTACAACCTACCATCGGGTTGTTACCGATACCTAGGAATCCCATCATTTCTACGTGAGCAGGAACTGATGAAGAACCAGCGAACTGAGCGTCTGAGTGCATACGACCCATAGTGTCCGTCATACCGTAAGAAGCAGGACCGGCAGCCATGTTGTCCGGGTGAAGAGTACGACCTGTACCACCACCTGATGCAACTGAGAAATAAGGCTTACCTGCAAGAACACGTTCTTTCTTGTAAGTACCTGCAACCGGATGTTGGAAACGAGTCGGGTTAGTAGAGTTACCGGTGATAGATACGTCTACACCTTCTTTCCACATGATAGCTACACCTTCGCGAACATCATCGGCTCCGTAGCATTTTACTTTTGCACGAGGACCGTCAGAATAAGCGATTTCACGAACTACTTTCAGTTCACCTGTGAAATAATCGAATTCAGTCTGAACGTATGTAAATCCGTTGATACGAGAGATGATCTGTGCAGCGTCTTTGCCCAAACCGTTCAAGATACAACGCAGAGGTTCTTTACGTACTTTGTCTGCTTTTGCGGCGATTTTGATAGCACCTTCGGCAGCAGCGAATGATTCGTGACCTGCCAGGAATGCGAAACATTTAGTTTCTTCGCGCAGCAACATAGCAGCCAGGTTACCGTGACCGATACCTACTTTACGGTCGTCGGCTACAGAACCCGGAATACAGAATGCCTGCAGACCGATACCGATAGCTTCGGCAGCTTCGGCAGCGTTTTTGCAACCTTTCTTCAATGCAATGGCAGAACCTACTACGTAAGCCCACTTGGCATTTTCGAAACAGATAGGCTGAGTTTCTTCACAAGTTTTATAAGGATCAAGTCCGGCAGCTTCGCAGATTGCGTTAGCTTCTTCGATGTCTTTGATGCCGTTTTCGTTCAAAGCAGCAATGATCTGTTTGATACGACGGTCTTGGCTTTCGAATTTTACTTCTCTAATCATATTCTTTCCTCCTTATAATTATTCGTGACGTGGATCAATTTTCTTAACAGCTCCCTGTTCTTCAGTTACACGTCCGTAAGTACCTGTAACTTTCTTCAACGCTTCGTTAGCATCAGTACCCTTCTTGATTTCGTCCATGAACTTACCCATGTGAACGAATTCGTAACCGCAGATTTCATCGTTCTTATCCAGGAATACGTTCTTGATGTAACCTTCAGCCATTTCAAGGTAACGGGGACCTTTAGCCAAAGTACCATACAAAGTACCTACCTGGCTGCGAAGACCTTTACCCAAGTCTTCCAGACCGGCACCGATAATCAGACCGCCTTCCGAGAAAGCTGACTGAGTACGTCCGTAAACGATTTGAAGGAATAGTTCGCGCATTGCTGTGTTGATAGCGTCACAAACCAAGTCGGTGTTCAATGCTTCCAATACAGTCTTTCCCGGAAGGATTTCAGCAGCCATGGCAGCCGAGTGAGTCATACCTGAGCAACCGATAGTTTCTACCAATGCTTCCTGGATGATACCTTCTTTTACGTTAAGGGTTAGTTTACAAGCACCCTGCTGAGGAGCACACCAGCCAATACCGTGTGTCAAACCAGAGATGTCTTTAATTTCTTTTGATTTTACCCACTTTCCTTCTTCAGGAATAGGAGCCGGTCCGTGATTGGGACCTTTCTTCACAACACACATGTGTTCTACTTCGTGTGAATAAGTCATATTCTTTACGTTTTTTGGTAATAAAATAAATATTCGTAACCACGTGAAAAGATTGGTTATTCTTTTCGCCTACAAAGTTAGTCGTTTTATTCTTTTCTGCAACTTGTTGCCCGTCACTTTTTATCTTTAAATAAAATAAATTTATTGCAGGACAGCATTTTGCAAACTAGAGTTGCCAAAATGTTTTTTCTTTCCGATGAAATTTCTATCTTTGTACCTATATTATAATGATAGGAATGGAAGCAAATAAAATAGCAATTACGGACGAAGCTTTGCGCCGAGGTGCGGAAGAGGGCATGGATGGTTTCTTGAAGGTGTTTATAGATAAATACCTGGAGGTGACAGGAGGTGTTGTCAATGCGGAAACAATGCCTTTGCTCAATGGTTACCAGCATTCATTGTTGGGGTATCATTTCTTGCGTGAAGAAATAAATGAAGGTGGTTTTGTACAATTGATACAGAATGGTTTTGGACCTTATATCTTTGATAATCCTTTTGCAAAAGCAATGCGGCAGTTTGGAGCGAAAGAATTTGCCAAATTGATTTATAGCGCGAAGAAAATATATGATGAGAACCGTGCTGATTTGGAAAAGGACAGGGATGATGAGGAATTTATGGCAATGTATGAGCAATACGAGGCCTTTGATGAGTTGGAAGAGCAGTTCATGGATATGGAAGAGTCGGTAACTGCCCGGATTGCAGAATATGTGGACAATCATATTGAGGAGTTTGCGGAGATTGTATGACAAGGACTTTTGCGTACTTTGTCGGGTATAAGCTCATGCGTTTTGATATAAAAAAAGTAAGTTGGCTTCAATAGTTAAGTAAGATACGTTCGTTGTCTGACGAACCTATGTTGCTTGGTCAAGCAAGTTAACTTACTTTTTTTGTCTTGTTATTCCGGTGTCATTCCATTTATTGTTTCCTGATAAACCAACCTTTGATATAAGCGGTTGCCAGTACGGCAAGTCCTGCCGCCAGGCAGATTCCCGTAAACACCAGCCCGTAACCGTTCAAGAAAGCTACCGGAGCGAAAGTTATCAGAGAAATCTCTACCGGGGCGATGAACAAGTAAGCCAGTGCATAGTTATCCAGGCATCGGCTGCGCATTTTGGGGTCTGCAACGCGGAGCAATGCGATGCCCATAGCCATAGTTCCTGTAAACCATCCCCATGTGAAGATAGCTTTCTCGAACCAACATTCTTTCATTAGTTTGCGGGCCATGACCAGAACATAAATCAGGGTTGCGATTAATCCTGAAACTAACAGAATTAATAAGGGTATGATGTACTCTATTACAACAGATATTTTAATGGAAGCAATTCCAAAAGCTACCAGAAAATCGGTAAAGGCTCCGCTGATGTGGCCTATGGTTTGCGGGCAGACATAATCACTGGTTCTTGTTTTGTCGAATATCTTTTTGATGAATATACCTACCACAAATGCACAACTGAATACCGGCAGTTCAAACCCCGGCATAAAGTGGGATACTGTTTTGCTGATGCAGTATCCGCCTAATGCTATCACTGCTACGATGATAAGATTGAAGGTCAGCGGGTCAATGGAGATGGAAGAGCAAGAACTTTCACCCATGCTTTCCCGTTTGTCGCCGGGCAACAGGCCTGTCTGTAATTCGTGAGGAAGGTCATCGTAATTGGCGAGGAAGGAGGTGTGCCCTTTCTTTGTCCCCCATTTTATGATGATCAGTCCGATAATGACTGCCGCTACGATACCGAAGGTGGCGGCAGTCATGGCCAAAGTTAGAATTTCGTCATATCCGAACTGGCTGAAAGCCTGTCCGATGGCTGCTGCTGTACCGTGCCCGCCGCAATAGCCGCTTGGCATAGTGATGCCGAAGGCAGGGTTCAAGGGCCATATCCGGTTCAGGACAAGCAATCCCAACAGTCCTCCAAAAGCCCATTGCAACAACATTCCTGCCTGTGAATATGCCCACATGCTGCCTATATTGTCTGCATCTCTTTTGGCTGCCTTTTGTGAGATGAGGGGGAGAGCGCCGAAAATGAAGGCTATCAATATGCCGGCATAAGTTCCTGTTTGGGTGGAAAGAGGTATGATGCCGAAACCGTGAGGTCCCAAGGACAGTCCTATAAACCCGGCCAACAGGCTGGGGGGGATGAACAGCCTTTGGATGAATCTTATTTTTACTCTCATGAGTTTGCCGAGCAGTAGCAGTACTGAGATGATGCCTGTATCGACAAAGAGTGTCCACGGGGTGAAATCGGTCATAAATCTAGGGCTTGTTTGGATGTATTCGTTGAAGAATACAGCGTTCATAAATAGTTCATTTTACCGAATCGGTAGGAATGGAAATTGATCTTATCGGCAAAAATAATGTATAGGTATCATGTAATATCTTAGGTTTTATTGTTATTAAGTTGTTTTGTTTCAAAGATAGGAAATAAAGTGGTACTATAGCCCAACTGCTTGTTCTTTTATGTATTAATTTTTATTAATGGGTTAATGGCGGATAGGCTACAAGTGAATTTCGGTGAAAAAAATAGTTAAAACAAAAGATAAAGCAAGTCTTATCAGAGGATGAAACATGAATAAAAAATAATGTTAAAAGACAAGTGGCGACGCAGTATTTAAGCCAATTTTTCATTTAATCATTAAAACAATAAAAAGAATTAAGTTTCTTTCTTGGAAACCGATTCTTTTATTTAATTTTGCAAACCCTAATAATTATAAAGAAGAAAATGAAAAAAATGAAATTGGCAGCAATATTTGCTGGGTTAGTATCGGTGTTTACTTTTAGTTCTTGTTTGAATGATGGTGATAGCGGCCCCAATTATGATCTTTATGAGATCGTTACTGTGGAAGATGGTAGTATTTTTGGTGGACCTGTCCTGAAAGGAGATGCATGGGGATATACTTATACTCCAGTGGCTTCAAGTGTATTGGCCGGTCTTAAGGCATCTGATGGCAGTTATTACAAGCGTGTGCAGGTAGGGATCAAACTGATGGAAGGAGAAGCGATTACAGAGGGGAAAAAGTCTTATAAGGTAAGTGAAGTTGGCCTAATAGCTATTTTGAATTATAAAGATTTTAATGTTCAGGCTGATACATTGAAAAATGAGTATGCACTAGTGTCATTGGAGGATTCTAATAATAAGATATGGGCTATAAATGGATATGTCAACGTACCTTTTACCTTTAAAACTAAAGAACAGCTGAACATGAATGATTTCCATTTATATGCTGTAGAAGCCAAGGAGGATACATTGGTGACAAGACTTCGACAGACCAAAGGGGCTGATGATGCTTATCAGACAGGAGGTGCTTTGATTAGTTTCCATATGCCTTTTAATGATATGAAATTTTACGAAACTTTCAATAAAGTAGTACCTAAGAGTGATACTATTGTAGTTAAGGTGACTGCAAAGGGAGAAAATGACAAAGAACTTGTTTCTACAGTGAAATGTAGTGCTTCGAATATGCGAGGAAGCTATTAATAATACTTTATTATATAGTGAAATCCCCTTCAGTTACGGTTGAAGGGGATTTTTATTTAATGGAACTATGTGGTTCAATTTATAAGATAAAGGGGGGAAGAAATTTAACGGGGCCTACTTCTTATTTTCCTGTTCATATCTTTCTTTAGATTCAGTATATACCTCCTGCGTGTGAAAAGAGTTGACATGAATTTTTAAACGGTTCGATCTTTCTGCTGCCGTAATAACAACATATCACATTCGTTCCTGTTGCATAAGCCTTTTCTCTTCCCTGATTAAGCCTTTTTATACGGATGTATTCTATCTCCATAGCCTTTGGAGTTGTTTCCATAAGCTTTGGAGTTATCTCCCAAGGCTATGGAGTTAACTCCAAAGGCTTGCGGAGATAAAACAAACAGGAAGAAAACCCTTAACCATAGGGCAGGAAAGGTTTAGAGATATGGATAAGATCTTTTAAGGATGAATCTGATTATAAAGTTACGCATATGTATCAAAAACTTTGCAGGAACATGAAAGAAACGTCCTCTGATCATCTCCCGCAATGGGTGTAATTCCCTTTGGCAGACTTATTTTGGTCTGTCATACAAACCATCCCTAAAAAATGACGAGTGTTTATACAGGGTATCACAAACAACCGCATGAAAAAAATCTCCACTAAGTTTCTACTGCTCCGAAACAAGACTGTTTCAAGACGATAAATAATTAAAAAGCAAAAAACGGACGTACATTCCAATAAGCTTTTTTATCATATCCTTGCAAACAGACTCTATCCCAATTAGGATATTCAGGATCATCAATGTGCCAAAGTAACATCCAGCATCTGTCTTTATCATATTGGGAACTGCAACTGAAGCCAAGTCTGTAGGTATCACTAAACTGCGGTAACGAATTACCTACTTTAGATAACTGTATAGTCAATTTATCCAGTGTTTCTTGTCCCCATCCTGTGTCGTTTAGGCCGTTACTGGTTTCATTTCGAAAATCTCTTGGAGATTTTCCACAAATATTCACCAGCATATCAAACCATTGTCCGATACTCGGTACGAACCATGGACTGCGATTAAGTCCATCAGGAATTTTGTTACTGTCTCTATATTTTCTTATTGATTCAAAAGCACTGTAACTACCCTGTACATTAGCAGTATAATTCTTCAACATTTGTTCTGTTTCAGAATAACCGTTCATATTCTTCTCAATTTCATCATCTTTTGTCATTGGAGTAATCCCTTCTTCGATTCGTTCCATTCCCCCCCAACGACCGGTCCCTAAATTTTCAAACCCCATTACATAAGCATGATTCCAACCGTTTTCATTGCATTTTACATCTGTCATTTTTTTAGAATCGCAAGTAATGACCATTCCAATAGCATTCTGATAATCATATATTTTCCCGTTTTCTTCCAGCATGCCGTCTCCGGGATGTATCTCTATTCGTTTTTCGGTTTCATTCTGAAAGACAAAATCTCCGGGATAAAGTTTTCTTTCTGTGCTTCCTTTGCCGGGTACAGGGCTGATTACTTTCAGAGTATAGCATTTCCCAGAAGCAAAAGTGATGGAACTGCCCGAATAGTTTATCTTTGTATTCGTATTATTTCTGCCGTCGGCGGTTACATAGCTTCCGGTAATTCTGGCATTTTTTTGTGATGGGACAATGGCGCAGAATTTTACAGAATCGATCTGATATGGAGTAATGCCATTCAAGTTCACATTGATAGCTGCTGAGTCTGTTCCTAAAATTCTTGATTCTTTGTGGTAAACAAAACCTGCATTTTCGGGTGCAAAACAACCTATGTATGCTTGTGGTTGCAGCACAAGCAATGTAAATTGGTGTTTAAACTGCAGGTTCAGGATTATTCCGGAAGAATTGCCGGTAGTAGGTACGCCGGTAGCAATCAGCAGGTCGCTCACAGTATGCTTTTCTTTTGTGGATTGGTCTTTCGAAGGTTGCAGTTTCTCATTCCTGGTCAACGAAGCAATAGCTTCATCTGTATCCTTTGAAACATCTAGTGTGATATTCTTCCTATATGGATAGTATGCGATGTAACTCGCTCCATCATACCAATAGAGTGTCTTGCTGTTTTCAACCGGACTCCAACTATCATTTGACAGGTTATAAACCAATGGGATATTGTTAATGTCATCTACTATTGTGCCATCTTTTATGGAGAATATACCAATAGAATCACCGTCTACAAATTCTGTTTTAAGATGTTCATCTGTCACAGAAGCACGTGTGGAAGGCTTTTCGGAACCGGGAACGTTTTCAAACCCGGTTGCTGTTGCTCGAACAGTGAGAGGAGTTCCATTGTAGCAGTCCGTTCTTTTTCCATTATTTGTTTCATTT
The DNA here is from genome assembly GCF_031119655.1 of Phocaeicola sp. GP0067. Taxonomy (NCBI): domain Bacteria; kingdom Pseudomonadati; phylum Bacteroidota; class Bacteroidia; order Bacteroidales; family Bacteroidaceae; genus Phocaeicola; species Phocaeicola sp. GP0067. The sequence continues at coordinate 248,705 of NZ_JAVHZY010000002.1, read as the reverse complement.
TCGTCGGTGCATGCACTACAAATCAAGAGGATGCTCCAAAAGATTATGCCGGTGAAAGATTTCATTTTTCTTTGTTATTATCTTGTTTAAAATTAGCACCTTAGTACAAGGCTGATTTTTATTTGTCCCATTAATTCGTTATTTGTTTCTCTTCTGTTCCATTTACCGTTTCAGAATCCGTGCCTCCTTCCCATGATGCGATATCATTTTCTGACATCACGGAAATAGTTTTTCTTGAGATACCGATGGTATAACTTACAGAAGCTCCCGGATTCCAAGTGTCAGTAGAAGGTAAAGATTGATTTTCTATGCGGATAGCTTGAGTAATGGCATTATTATTTCCGTCTTTTGCCGCATATTGATAAGTGATGCTGAACTGACTTCCTTTTCCGGCAGGAAGCAGGAAAAAAGTAGCTAACAATTTCTTTTCTTCCGCAATAGTATTCGGTACAGGGAAATTGGTTATGTCAGCGGTAAAAGTTTCTTTCTTGTCAGGTGATGGAAATGCCCACAGCCAGCCTTTGTCGCTATCAGTCGTAGGAGTATGATAGGTCAGTATTCCGCTTTTTATTCCCGTAATGGAGAAAAAGGTTACGGACTTTCCCTCCGTATCATCATTACTTTTTACATAAACATTGATCTTGGTTAGTGTATGGCGCAGTTTAAAACTTACATTGCCATTGTTTTGATTCATTACCGGAGTTGCAGCGAGAAAATCTATCTGTTTGTTTTCGGCTGTGGGAACGGTATAACTCAACATCGGAAATCCATTTGAACTCTCTTTGTCTTGAACGAAAAAGTTGCTACTTGCTGTTTCATTTATATAAGGAGCATAAGCAAAGAAACTGATTTTATCTGTTGTTGAATTATCCGGCCAGAACTTGACCGGACTATAAGACCATGTGCCGTCTGTTTGTTTACCAACAAGCTGGTTATACATGAAATTCGGTGTTGCGGCATCTTCATTGAAATTTCCGTGTGTGAAGTAGGCAAACACACCGATAGTTTCAAGATCACTTGTTGTGGTATACTCTTTAACAGATCTCATTACCGGAACGTTTCCTGAAAAGCTGATAGGGATATTTTCTTGGGGAAATTCGTTCGTACCTTCTTCCTGGGTACAAGCTCCCAATAACAAAGTTGCAGCAAGGAAAATGCCATACAATTGTTTCACCCTTATGCTTTCTGTTTTTCGATTCATGCTTCTTTTTCTATTTTATTGTACGTCCGTGCTTTTTTAACCGTAGTGACAGGGAAGAAACATTCAACCCTGTCCGGTCTGTTTTCTTTCCATAGCCAGTATGTATCATGTTTTGGCTGCAAAAGGAAATTATTTCTCTACATTAATATCAGAGTCGCTATCATCAGTCCAACCTTCCATATTATCCTCCACCGTAATCTTAATGGCATTCATCTTGATAGTCAATACGTAGGTATGTTTCGTTCCTTTCTTGAACGTATTTTTCGGTAGTGAAACTTCTTTGTTTGTTATGGTACTTGTCAGATTACTTGTGTCGGTCACTTTGGTTACGATGTCATAATTGATTTTCAGTTTTAAGTCACCTGCGTTGGTGGTACCGTTTTTGTTATTTACCGGAATAAAGTAAAGAGCTTCTGTATCTGAGAATAACGCGGTTGCATTCTGGTCATCACTTACATTGATAGAACTTTTATTATATCCCCATTGGTCGGTGGTTGTTTTATTTAAAAAATCACTCAGGTCTTGTTCTGTTGAAAAATAAGATGCGTCAGGAGATATGGCTTCCCAAGTGTCGTTATCGAATTTATAAACAGCCTTGTTGTAAAGTGTTGTACTTCCTGGATCTAACTTTAATCCCGTTACAAAAATTTTGGTATCAGTACCTAAGTTCACATCTGGCTTCACCTTGATATTGGCTATTTGGGTAAGTACGTGACTAAACTTGAACTGAACCGTCCCCTTATTACTTTCATTAGTTTGGTCTTGTATGGCAGTATGGCAGTCTGTTACCAAATCTATCATATCTTTCCAGTTATTAGAAGTCTTTACCTCAAAGGTGATTGTCGGAGCGCCTTTGGCATTCTGTCCTGATAAGGTTATTTTTTGGTCTGTTCCAACTTCCGGTTTGGATTCATAAGGCGCATAAGCAAAGAATGTTATTTTCTTATCATCTATTGGCCAAAAACGTAAATTAGTATATCCCCAACTATCAGAAGTCCATGTAGCATGTTCATTGTACATGAAATTAGGTGTTGTGTTTCCTTTTTCACTATTCCATCCCGCACTGCTTGTCTGATAGGCAAAAATACCGAAACCGGCATTTGCTTTCAATGTGGACGTTGTAGTTTCCGTTCCTCTGGTCTGTACTTCCGTATATACGTCCAACCCGATTGTCCGGTTCGTATCCGGATTCATTTCTGTCATTTCATTCTGTGAGCAACCAGCTATAGTCAGTGTTGCCATCACCATCAATAAACTTTTCACTTCCATTTTCTACTTTTTTTAAAATTAATATTATAACTACCCATATCTGTCATATATCTATATCGCTGTTCACTTCATCGTTCCATTTATCTACATCAGCGTCAAATCCTGAGCTACCTTCTGTTTTTACATTCGGCACGGTCTTTTCACATGCCATGTCAATAAAAACGCTCATAGTTCCGTCTTCTTCATCCAACCGTCTTATTGCCAAATCGTTAAAACTTTCTTCAAATATGGTCTTCCCGTCTACTAACTTTGCTTTCAGATGTAGGTTGTGTGGAATCTCTACATCGAAGCCGAACACACTAATAGTAGTGCTCAGCGTTCCTTCTGTTACCGAGCCGGAATCATAAATGGGATTGCTTAAGCGTAGCACTTGTGTTACTGTCTTTTCCGAATTTTGTCTCGAAACGAGAAATATGGATTCTGCAATGCCGTCTAATGTGCAGGTAGCTTTTCGTATGTTGTTCATTCCTTTGATACGGATTTTAACCGTTATTTTTTGAGTCAGTTTTTTGGGGGTGAAGCGTAAGTGACAACTATTTTCGTTCCTGGTGGAATTTCGGTTACTTTGTTGGGTGATGGCTGATGAATAGTTTTCCGGCATATCAGAAGTCACTTCAAAGCCTTCGATATAATCAGCGGCAAGTTCGTCAGGACTTTCCATAATAATTCTTTCAGAGGATGATTCGTTCCTTATTTCCATCTTCTTTACATAGGCTTCTAGCGTCTGGTAGTTTTCTTCTCCTCTGAAACAGAGGTTACCAAAATCATCGAATGAACGGTTGAAAAGGACGACATTGTAACATCCTTCTTTCAAGCATAGGGTCTTGTATGTACGGTCACCCATCAGTGCTACAAAAGGAGTGCTGCCATCGGTAGGGTAGAATATGGCGGTAGCACCATAATCCTGCTCTTTTTCATTCAGTCCTGACTGACTCCAATCGGCACTGATTGTTATTGTTGCTTCGGGCGAATAAGTCAGTTCGCGTCGGTTACAGGCAACTAACAAGAAAACAAAAAGGTAAAGGATATATAATGTCGGGGATATTCTCATTTTGCACCTCCTTTCTTTGCCTTGTGTTTGAGTAGCCATACCAGTGTATGGTAATTCCTCGAAACGGATGTATAACGATAAGTGGCTATATTTATGGCTTGAAGTACGTTCAATAGGGATATTTGCAATAATGGGCGACTAAATTCATATGAGAAAAGGATTCTTGTTTCTTTGTTTGGTAAAAGGCGGATGAGTTGTACTTTTTCCAGCTTATTAAGTAAATCTTTCCATTCTTCGTTTTGAAGGAGGAATTTGACCGGTTGCAGAACTTTGCTAGAAGAAAGGTCATGCAGTACGGCGATGGCTATTTGTGCACGTGTATATACGGATAACATGATAAACTTACTTTGTTAAGTCATTACTTACCAAGTAATAGCTTATATTTTTCTCACAGGGTGAGGAAAAGCGTTTCCTTATTCTGTATTTAATAAGAAAAAACATTTCGTCGGATAGAAAAAGATGTAAGAAATATGATTCCGTTTTTGAGATGTCAAAAATGGAAAGAGGTGTCGTGTAATTTTGTAAATTAGTTAAAGTACTGACAGATGCAATATTGTGCTTGTGCTTATGTGTTTTTCTATAATTGAATAAAATATAGTGGATTAATACAGATTTATAAGCTTTTTCTTTGGATTTATGAGGAAATATTCCCTACTTTGTGAAAGTAATCATCCATTACTTGGTAAGTAATTCTTCTTTTATTTGAATGGCTGTCATATGATATTCCTCATGCCACTTCCTTTTCTCCATTATGTGCTACTACCGAGATTATCAGTTCGTCATTGGCTATATCTACCTTTTCGTTTTCAAATGGTTTCAAGTAAGTTTCTGTCACCTTAATGGAAGAGTGTCCCAATGCCTTGCAGATAATACCGATATTTACTCCTGCATGAAATGCTAATGTCGCCCATGTATGGCGCGCCGGATAAGTAATATTTAGAAATGCAATAAAAAACAGAATGACGATAATTAAACGTAAAACGTTTATAATTAAGCATTTTGCAAGATTTGCAGAACAGACAGACCTGCAAAAGAAAACAAAATATTGCGACGTTTCAGTTACCAGACTGTTAGCCGCCTGTTTCGAAAACAACGGCAGGTAACCGAATTTTTACCGATAGGAACAAAGCAGATTTGTATTCACTGTTTATCAATGTTTTGCATGCCAAAGGACGCTTTTCAAAGGAGTATTTTTACAACCTAAAAAAGAGCGTTATGAAAGTGGAAAAATTCAAGGTGCTGCTCTACCTGAAAAAGAGCGAGCCGGACAAGACCGGCAAGGCCCCGATCATGGGACGGATCACCCTCAACCGCACGATGGCGCAGTTCAGCTGCAAGCTCTCCTGTACCCCCGGGCTATGGAACGCGCGTGAGAGCCGATTGAATGGCAAGAGCCGGGAAGCGGTGGAGACCAATGAAAAAATAGAGAGGCTGCTGCTTGCCGTACACTCGGCCTTCAATTCCCTCATGGAAAGGAAAAAGGATTTCGATGCCGCCGCGGTCAGGGACATGTTCCAGGGTAACGCGGGCATGCAGATGACCCTGCTCAAACTTCTCGACCGGCACAATGAGGAGATGAAGGCCCGTGTCGGCGTGGACCGTGCACCGACGACAATGTCGACCTACGTGTACACCCGGCGCACCCTTGCCGAATTCATCAAAACGGAATTCAAGGTCTCGGACCTCGCCTTCGGACAGCTCAACGAGCAGTTCATCCGTGACTATCAGGATTTCTGCCTGGAAAAGAAGAAACTGGCAATGGAGACGGTGCGCCATTACCTGTCCATCCTGAAAAAGATCTGCCGCATCGCCTACAAGGAGGGGCACTCGGAGAAATACCATTTCTGCCACTTCAAGCTGCCCAAGCAGAAGGAGACAACACCGAAAGCACTCAGCCGGGAGAATTTCGAGAAGCTACGCGATCTGGAGATACCGGAAAAACGCAGGTCACATGTCATCACCCGGGACCTCTTCCTCTTCGCCTGTTACACCGGCACCGCCTATGCCGATGCGGTAAGCATCACCCGGGAGAACCTCTTCCAGGATGACGAGGGCAGCCTCTGGCTGAAATACCGGCGGAAGAAGACCGACTACCTCGGACGCGTCAAGTTGCTGCCGGAAGCACTCGCGTTGATCGGGAAGTATCGTGACGATACCCGCATCACCCTCTTCCCGCCGCAGGACTACCATACGCTCAGGGCCAACATGAAATCCCTGCGCCTGATGGCGGGGCTGAGCCAGGACCTTGTCTACCACATGGGAAGGCATTCTTTCGCCTCATTGGTCACGCTCGAGGAGGGAGTGCCGATCGAGACCATCAGCAAAATGCTGGGACACTCCAACATAAAGACCACCCAGATATATGCCCGTGTAACTCCGAAGCGACTGTTCGAGGACATGGACAGGTTCGTCGAGGCAACCCGCGATTTGAAACTTATTCTTTAATCCTTAAACAATTAAACAATCATTATCATGCGCAGTACATTTAAGCTTTTATTCTACATCAACCGTAACAAGGTAAAATCGGACGGCACGACCGCCGTCCTCTGCCGGATCAGCATCGACGGAAAGAAATCGGCTGTCACGACAGGCATCTATTGCAAACCCGGAGACTGGGACAGCAAGAAGTGTGAAATCAAAACAGCCAGGGAGAACAACCGCCTTACCGCCTTCCGAGGCCGGCTGGAAGAGGCGTACGGGAACCTGCTGAGGAACCAGGGAGTGGTCACGGCAGAGCTGCTCAAGACCACCGTATCCGGTGCCAATTCCGTGCCGGAATACCTCCTGCAGGCCGGAGAGGTGGAACGCGAACGGCTCAGGGTCCGCTCCAAGGAGATCAATTCCACCTCCACCTACCGCCAGTCGAAGACCACGCAGCTTAACCTCAGGCAGTTCATCGAATCCCGCGGGATGAAGGACATCGCCTTTTCGGACATCACCGAAGAGTTCGCCGAATCGTTCAAGGTCTTTCTCAAGAAAGAGCTGGGACACAGGAACGGACACGTGAACCACTGCCTGTGCTGGCTCAACCGGCTCATCTACATCGCCGTGGACCGGGAAGTATTGCGTGCCAACCCGATAGAGGACGTGGCATACGAGAGGAAAGAAGCGCCTAAACTAAGGCATATCAGCCGCAGTGAACTGAAGCGGATGATGGAAACCCCGCTGCCCGACCCGATGATGGAGCTGGCGCGCAGGACGTTCATCTTCTCCTCGCTGACCGGTCTGGCCTACGCGGATACGAGGGCTCTCCATCCCCGTCACATCGGAACGACCTCGGAAGGAAGAAGGTATATCCGCATCCGCCGCGCCAAAACGGACGTGGAGGCGTTCATCCCGCTGCATCCCATAGCCGGACAGATACTGGATCTTTACAACACCACGGATGACGACAGGCCGGTATTCCCGCTGCCGGTCCGCGATGTCCTCTGGTACGAGGTACATGGAATGGGTGTGGCATTAGGCATGAAAGAGAACCTGTCCTACCACATGGCCCGGCATTCGTTCGGGACCCTGACACTGACCGCGGGCATTCCGATAGAGAGCATCGCCAGGATGATGGGCCATACGAATATCGACAGCACGCAGGTCTACGCCCAGGTCACCGACCGGAAGATATCCTCGGACATGGACCGGCTGATGGAAAGAAGAAAGCCTGCGGCCGGCAAGGAAGCCGCAGGCTAAATAAAAATTGCCGTCGGAATCGTAAATGCAATTCCGGCGGCAATCCTTAAACTTGAATACGATATTATACCAATGCAGCGTGATAGTTCTCCTCCAGCAGCTTCTCGATGTCCGATTGCCTGTACAGGATCTTCCCGCCAAGCTGGATATAGGGAATCCGTCCTTGGTCCCTGTAATCCTGCAGGCACCTGCGGCTGATCTTCAACGTCCCGGAAAGCTCCCTGTCGGTCAGGCACCGTTCCCCGTTGAAGGGAGGACGGTTGTCACGGGCAAGACGTTCCACTTTTTTCTCCATGTTGTCCAGCAGGGCAAAGAACCTGCGGGCACGTTCGTTCTCCTTGTCGATAATGCCTTCCATCTCTTCCGCTCTTTAAAGGTTTCCGTTCTTTCTTCCCTCTCTCACAGCCTTCTCCTTGCGTCTGATGCCGACGTAGGTTATCAGCCTCTCCACGTCTTCGGGCTTGTAATAGAACTTGCGCTGGAGGCGGGTGAACGCCAGCCGTCCGGTATCGCGGAGGGTCTGCAGGGTACGCGGCGAGATGTCAAGGCGCAGGCAGACATCCTGGCCGTCCAGTCACTCTCCGGGTTCCTTACGGCGGTTTCTCTCATACAATCTGTCCACATGTGCGGACAGGTTCTCGGCGCGTGCCAGCATCCTCTCAAGGACACCGGCCTCGATGTAGCATATTTCCATAATTTCAACTTGTTTAAATGTCAGTGCGAATATAAGGGAAGAAACCATGAGAGGCAAGCGCGACCGGTACACTGGCAGGAATAGTCATGGATAGTCGGTTTTTGTCATATGGCGCGGGAAAAATACTCCGTAGCCGGTCGGTTTTCACGACCCCCTTTGGAAAACCTGAAGGACGGGTGCGTCACGGCGATGAAAAAAGAAAAATCCCCACCGGAAGTGAAGCGACCCCAAACCGGCAGGGAGTGTAATAATAAAGGAACGGACTGTTCAGCCCTTGATGTAACCGTACTTTTTCAGGTCGTCCATGAAATGCTCCGGCGTGTCGGTCCTCACCGTCACCCCGTGCAGTTCCCTGTACCGCCCGGAGAAATTCACCATGTACTCCCCGTCGGTGCACCCGCTGTCAAACCAGCTGCCCTCACGCAGGACGCGTACAAACTCGGAAGGGCCGGAGGCGGCAATCCTGCCGCCATCCGCCAAAATACCTGATCTCGTTTTTTTTATTATCGGTATTTCAAATGTCTCAAAAGCCTCTTTGACAGGTTACCATCCGGGATGATCGCCTGAATTCGCATGTACCGGATTTTCTATTTACCAGATTCCATAATGGTTCCTGCCATCCGTTTTTTCTCTGCGGCTGTCGCTTTTTTCCTCGTGGCATCATGGTCTGTTACCGGATGGGAAAAGCCATCTCCATCACAACCATGAATTATAGTGTAGCCATATTTGTATATAGCCGTATGATACGCTATCCGGATAATGCTATCACAGAATTGCGATATAGCCGGATATCAAAATAGGGATAGCCGGGAGCGAAGGGAGCACGCATCCTTCCGGATATAGATATCTCAAAATCTCCATTTGCAGAAGTGTATAAATATCAATCCATTAATGGAGATTATAAAGAAAAAACATAAGTCACACACGACTACCTGTCATTCTCCATTTGCGGATGTGTAGAAGTAGCAATCCATTAATGGAGACGATGAAGAAAAACAATAAGGCGTATACGGCTACCTGTTATTCTCCATTTACAGATGTGTAGAAGTATCAATCCATTAATGGAGACGATGAAAAAACAATAAGGCGTATACGGTTACCTGTTATTCTCCATTTGCAGAAGTGTAGAAGTAGCAATCCATTAATGGACAATAGGGCATGTAAAGGGCAGATTTTCCGTATATTCGCCTCCTTATCCCCGAATTATGGGCGTAAGTCACATGGTCATGGAGATATATCTATCCTTTAATGGGGAGAACAGCCGGCAAATATCTGATGGAAAAGCCCCACAAACCACAGGAAAATAGCCACACAATGGTCTGATACACAATAATTATTGGAGAAACATGGTCCGCCCCTGCGGACAGCAAGTTGTGTTTTCGTTAAACGAAAATCGTACGGTTTAACGGCAACCTGCCGCCAAACCGTCCCTACCCCCTGATGCTCCGGAGTCGTGGGGGATAAGCTACCGGCATGTTCCATGTCCCTTTGGCATGGGATCCTGCGGATGAATCCGGGCACAGAAAGGCGATTTTCGCATAATTTTTCACAAGGTAGTTCCAGAAAAAACTGGTAGCAAGACTTTGCTGGAAGGACTAAACAAGAAGGTGAAAGGAGTGATGTACACCCGCAATGCCCTTGTCCTTTTTCGACTGGGATGCATAAAGGAAGCGAAATATTTTATAAGTGGTTTCTTTCCACCAACCCTTCTGGTTGGTGGAAGCAGATTACCATTCAGTAGATACCAGTTCTGAAAGATGTAAACAACTTGTTTCTTAGATAGCCTTATAAATATGCTACTACTTATTACAGTTCATTTGGAAATGTTATTCTCACTTTTATTCCTCCGCTTTTTCACTTGCTCCACTGCTTCAGATATGATTCCCTTGTTTTCAAAACGCTGCGTGTAATTGGTATAATCCGGATGAATACGTTCGTAAGTTGGGTCAGTGAATAAAGGACTCGTAATAATGTGGTCCGCAGTCGAACGGTTACAGCAGAAAACAATATTTTCAACTCCAGCCAGTCTGGTCAATGCTTTCACATCCGTATCGTGCGGCTGTAGTGTCATCGGATCTGTAAAAAAGAACAGATAGTCTATTTCTCCTTCTACGATCCGCGAACCAATTTGCTGGTCACCTCCTAAAGGACCAGATTTCAGGATTGTGATATCCCATTTGATTTCAGGATGTTTTTCTTCAAGGGCTTTTTTAATTAGTGTACCGGTTGTACCCGTACAATAGAATTTATGTCCTATCAGACGTTCCGAGTTCCAGAGAACCCACTCTATCATGTCTTTTTTCATTGCATCGTGTGCAACAAGCCCAATTCTTCGAACAATTGTTTTCATAAAGCTAAATTATTTTTATATGATAAATTATAATAACAAGAAAAAACTAATTCTATTGAAGGCCGGAGGATGACCGGATAAGTCTGAGCAATTCTTTGTTTGCCCGGCTATCCATGATGGTTTCCCGTTTTTCTTCAAAAAGATTGAGTGTTGTGGAGCATTCCCCACAGATGTCAATGCCCACTACCTGTTCTTTCTGAAGAATAACAGCCAGCAGTTTCTCCAATTCCCATAAGCTGAGAGAACCTTGATCCCAGTTTGTTGCTGCCGAAGCCGGATTCAAGACATCCTTGTCTATGGAAATGTAAACCGGCCCGTTGATATGTCCGGAAGAAAAGTCCTGCCAACCCTCTTCGTGCATGAGCGTAGTTTCACTGTAAAACCGGACTTGTCTTTCATATCCTTTCGGCACAGCCTGTATCAGTTTGTCTGAAGCACCTACGATAATTACTTTCTTGCAGTTGTTGTTATGGTCCAATATATCCTTTACCCAACTTCCGCAAGAAAGTATGTTGTCAAACAACGGTGGCTGCATATCGGGATGGTGGTCGAACACAATCAGCGAAAACGGAGTTTCGAGTTTGTCTGTCCAGAATTTAGTCAAATAATGATAATTGCCTGAATCGATGAAATGGACTCCCTCCGCCGGATAATCAGCAATCATCCGCTTCAAAGCCAAAGTACCATCCCTGTCACAGTAGCCCTCTGTACCATAAAGATGACGACAGTCCAGCCATATAAACTTATTGTTCCGGGCAAACGCCTCGTAGTCATACACTCCCGTGAAGTTCATGATGATGATCGGCCATGCTATCCGTTTATCTGTTTTTTGATTTTGCCCGCTCATACGTTGTTTTTGCATATCCTTTTACTGTTCATTAAAACCATCGTACATAACAGAAATCTTGCCGGTGAGGTAACAAAGCATTCTTGGGATACATACGGAAGGCCTGCTTGAAGCTTCCGGCGTTGAAAATGCCGGATGTCGCCTTAAAGGTATATAAATTCCCATTCTTGGAAACTGACGAAAGGGGAATTACCTCATATATGTGATCCTGACCGCCTTCATGCCTGATAATGACCGATTCTATTCCGATTGCGTCATCCAGGCCTTTCTCATCAACGACAACCGTCACCTCATATTCCTTTCCGGCTTCAACCGTGGCATTCAGCCCATTCCCAGCCTCTATGGATTTGATTTCTATGGCATCCCATCTGCTCCGGACGTTTGCTTTCCAGTCAGCCATCATTTTCGCCTTCGCAAAGTTGTCGGCTGCCAGAATATGGAAATGCTCTGACAGCTTGTTATAGAACCTGTCATAGTAGTCGTCCAACTGTCTTTTCATGGTAAAATGGGGAGCGATTTGTGCGATTGAGTTCTTGATATACTTGACCCAGTTTTCCGAATAGTTCTTCCCCCCATGCTCGTAATATAGTGGCAGGATGTCATGCTCCAACAAATAATAGATGGCTTCGGCATCCAGCTGGTTTTGGTACTGTTCATTCTGATAAGTACTTTTATCGGTCAGTGCCCATCCGGCATCCTTGCGGTATCCTTCATACCACCAACCGTCCAGCACGGAGAAATTAAGCACACCGTTCATCAATGCCTTCTCGCCCGACGTACCCGAAGCTTCTGCCAACCGCGTAGGGGTATTCATCCAGATATCCACACCCGAGATAAGATGGCGCGCCAGGTCCATGTCGTAATTCTCCAAGAATATGATTTTACCTAAAAATTCCGGGCGCCGGGATATTTCCACGATTTGCTTGATCAGTCCCTGCCCGGCACCGTCATTGGGATGGGCTTTGCCTGCAAAGATGAACTGTACCGGATATTTCGGATTATTCACGATCCTAGCAAGTCGGTCTATATCCGTGAACAGAAGATGAGCCCTCTTATATGTAGCAAAACGGCGTCCGAAACCTATTAGAAGGGCATCGGGATTGAATCTCTCAAAAATGGAAACGCTCAATGCCGGATCAACCTGACTCCTGAGCCAGTCCTTGCTGCATTTGCTTTTGATATAGTCCAGCAATTTTGCTTTCTGTTTTAACCGGGTATTCCATATCTCTTCATCTGGGATGCCATAGACAGCCTCCCAGATTTTCTGATTGGACTGGTCACAGAAAAAGTTCTCATCAAAATTGTCCTTGAAAAGCTTTTTCCATTCTGCCGCACACCAGGTAGGCAGATGTACCCCGTTGGTTACATAACCCACATGGTTCTCTTCCGGGAAGTATCCCTTCCAGATCGGCGCAAACATTTGCTGGGATACCGATTTATGTAACTTGCTGACGCCGTTTACCTCCTGGCAGGTCTTGCAGGCGAAGACAGACATGCAGAAACGTTCCTCCTTGTCTCCCGGATTGTGACGCCCGAGATCCATCAGGTTATCCCAGGTTATACCCAACTTGCCAGGATATCCCTTCATATATTTATTGAAAAGCCCTTCGTCAAAATAATCATGACCAGCGGGTACGGGAGTATGTACGGTATAAAGTGAGGAAGCACGTACCAGCTCCATGGCCTGCCCAAAATTCAAGCCGCCATTTATGTAATCACAAAGCCGCTGGATATTGATCAATGCGGCATGCCCCTCATTACAGTGATATACATCCTTCGTTATACCCAAAGCTTTCAGCGTCATCATCCCGCCTATGCCAAGCAGAATTTCCTGTTTTAGCCGATTCTCCCAGTCACCTCCATACAGATGGTGAGTGATAGGGCGGTCAAACTCGCTGTTGAGTTCATTGTCCGTATCCAGCAGATAAAGGGGGATACGCCCCACACTGGCTTTCCAAACATTGGCATGTACCACAAAACTGTCGGCATAGGGGACGTGGATTACCAGTTGTTTCCCATCCGGTTGCATTACCTTTTCAATCGGGAGCTGCCCGAAATTCTGCGCTTTATAATTGACTGTCTGCTGGCCGTCCATGGAAAGCGACTGGTCAAAATAACCGTAACGGTACAAAAGTCCTATGGCACAAAGGTCCACATTGCTGTCCGACGCCTCTTTCAGGTAATCCCCCGCCAACATTCCCAAACCACCGGAATATATCTTAAGAACTTCATCCAAGCCGTATTCCATGCTGAAATAAGCTATTGACGGGCGCTGGTGGTCCGGTTCCACATCGATGTATTTTTTGAAGGCGGAATAGACGGCATCCATTTTATAGACAAAGTTCTCATCATGTGCCAGCGCTACCAGCTTTTCATAATTTATCCGCTCCAGAAACAATACCGGATTCTGTTCCACCTCTTTCCAAAGTCCCGGGTCCAAATCACAATACAGTTTCTTTACGTCATCATTCCATGTCCACCAGAGATTATGTGCGATTTCTGCAAGCTTCCGCAGTTCTGCAGGAAGATGTGAACCTACTGTAATCTCCCTCCATTGAGGGGTATTTACATTATAACTTGAATATTCCATGACATTTTATATTAAATTAAATAAGTTCTAATCTTTATTCAATCCTTTTATTATTTTTCGTTTACCGACAATCCATACCGTATCATTCTCCTTGAAAATTGTATCAGGGTCTGGATTCATAATATTCACGGTACTTCTCTCTATTCCGATAATGATGCTATCCGATATGTCTGCCTCCCGGATCGTCTTTCCGATCAATGGTGAACCTCCTTCGACAGGAAATTGCCCTATTTCCATCTCATCCTGCGAGGATGTTCCGTTCCCGTTCCTTTCTACCTTCTTTTGCTCCATGGATGTCCGGAAGCTTTCCAACTGCCGGTCCGTACCTACGACCGTAACCTTGTCATATGGATAGAGATGCTCTTCCCCTTGTGGTATATCCAGGCGTTTTTCTCCACGGGTGATTGAAATCACATTTATCTGAAACAAGGTGCGCAGGCTGCTTTCTTTTAATGTTCTGCCCACATATATGGAATCAGGGGATACTGTGAAATCCGCCAAATGTAATTCCTTGAACGGGATATTGCTGCCAAGGGTGGAGCCTGTATCACTTTCTGTAGAAAGTCCATTCCCATCCGTCCCTTGAAAGTTTGCCATAAATTGTCTCTCTATAGTCAGCGACCGTTTCTTGATCCGCTTGGAGAAATAAATGACGGCAATGATAAGGGAAGAAACTACCAGCCCGGCTCCCAAGGCAACATTGAAAAGATGGGTAATGATACTCATCATGATAATCGTGCAAATCAGTATTTTGACAAGTACGATTGATACCAAAGGCCCTCTGTTGAACTTGTTGTCCGTCCAGAGTTTACGGAACTCGGCTGAATTGTTCTTTTTCATGATGATGGCCCATAGAAACGGGGATATGACAAGAAAGATGATGATGAAGCCCAACAAGTTCCCTTCCATTCCCGGCAGACTTTTCCTAATCAAAGGATGCACATAGGAAAAATATAAAGTGATGAAAAAAACGCATACGACCAGATAGAGTGTGACAGACACCAGCATAGACCGGATCAGTTTATGCCAAGTGCCCTGGTGTTTTACAGTCATTGCCCCGGACGTATAGTGTACGAGATAATCTTTCAGGAATCCAGGCATGTGGATGTCTATAAACCGGTATGCCGGTTCCGAAAGCCGTATCATATAGGGGGTAAGAAAAGTCGTTATGACAGATACGGCCACTATAACCGGATAGAGATACTTGTCCGTGACATTCAGACTGACGCCTAAAGATGCGATGATGAATGCGAACTCACCGACCTGTGTCAGTGAAAAGCCGGACTGTATGGCAATTTTCAACGGCTGGCCGGAAAGCAGGACACCAAAGCTCCCGAACAGGACCTGACCGGACAGTACCAGCAATGTCAGGATAAGAATAGGGACGGCATATTCCCACATCATGGCAGGATCGATCATCATTCCCACCGACACGAAAAATATGGAAGCGAACAGGTCTTTTACCGGCTGTACGATATGTGCGATTTTTTCCGCTTCAACGGTCTCTGCCAGCAGGGACCCCATGACAAAGGCTCCCAATGCGGCAGAAAATCCCGCTTTTGTCGCAATCATCACCATTCCCAGGCAAAGTCCCAGAGAGGTTATCAATAAAATCTCGTTGCTGGTGAAACGGCGTATCTTCTTCAGCAGGGTAGGTATCAGATAGATACCCAATGCCGACCAGAAAATCAGGAAAGCGGCCAGCTTCAATATACTTTCCAGCATCTCCTTCCCTTCAAAATGTTTGCCTACCGCCAACGTGGAAAGAATAACCATCATCACTACCGCCACCAGATCTTCGATGACAAGAATCCCCAAGACAATGCCGGTGAATTTCTGTTGGAGAAGTCCCATGTCATTGAAGGCCTTGAATACGATGGCCGTGGACGACATGGACAACATTCCACCCAGAAAAATACTGCTCATGTGGGAGAACCCCATTGCATTCCCCGCTGTATAGCCTATGAACATCATGCCACATACAATAGTGACAGTGGCAACGATAGCCGTAATGCCCACATTTATCAATTTCTTGAACGAAAAGTCCAGTCCCATCGCGAACAGCAGAAAAATGACACCGATGTCCGCCCATATTTTGATATTGGCAGGATCGGAAACAGTCGGGACCAGGGAAACGGAAGGACCCGCCATAATACCGGCTACAATGTAGCCCAATATGACCGGTTGCTTCAGCCACTTGAAAATGACGGTTACAATACCGGCAATAATCAGAATTATGGCAAGATCCGATATTAAAGGAGCAACTTCTGACATATTAACGGTTATTTTAGATCGATAATTCGTTAAGGACCCGGATCAGGCTTTTGTCAATAGGCTTGTCCTTTTTGATTGCCTGGACAAAAGGAACATAAACAATCTCGTTGTTCCGTATGCCTATCATAACATTTCGCTGGCCTTCCATTAAGGCCTGGATTGCGGCTTCACCCAGCCGGCTTGCCAGTATGCGGTCATTGGCACTCGGAGCGCCACCCCGTTGCAGATGGCCCAGGATAGAAACCCTGACATCATATCCGGGATATTCCTTCTTTACCCGGTCGGCGTAATACATGGCACCTCCATTCTTGTTTTCAGGACTTTCGGTCACAATTACGATGCTGCTGTTTTTCGTCTTTCTGAATCCACGTCCGATGAATGTTTCCAACTGGTCCACGTCCGTCCGGTCTTCCGGAATGATGGCCGCTTCAGCACCGGAAGCTATTGCGCTGTTTTGTGCCAGGAAGCCCGCATCACGCCCCATCACCTCGACAAAGAAAATGCGGTCGTGCGAGGTGGCCGTATCCCGGATTTTGTCCACACACTCCACGATGGTGTTCAGGGCCGTATCATATCCTATGGTAAAATCGGTGCCGTACAGATCATTGTCAATGGTGCCGGGCAATCCTATGCACGTCACATCATACTCCTCCGCAAAGATCCGGGCTCCCGTCAGGGAACCGTCTCCACCGATAATTATCAATGCATTGATGTTCTCTTTCTGTATGATCTCATAAGCTTTCTTGCGTCCTTCGGGAGTGATGAAAGTCTCGGAGCGGGCTGTTTTCAGTATGGTACCTCCCCTCTGGATAATGCTGCTTACGTCTTCCGTAGTGAGTTCTTTCACTTCACCGGCAATCAGCCCCTCGTAACCTCTATAAATTCCTTTCACTTTAAATCCGTTAAAAATAGCGGCGCGGGTCACGGCACGGATGGCCGCGTTCATTCCGGAAGCGTCCCCTCCGGAAGTCAGAATTCCTATATATTCATCTTTTTTCATCTATCTCAGTTCTTGTTTTGTTTCATTCTGCCAATATAGCTTTCAGTTTTTTCCGGCAGTGAAAAATACGGCTCTTTATAGTTCCCAAACTCACGCCGGTTCTTTCCGCTATCTCACGGTATTTGAATCCTGACAGGTACATCTCAAAAGGTATGAAATGTGACTCCGGTACACTTTTGATGGCATTACGTATCTTTTCCAGGTCATAGTTCTTGTCCACCTCCTCTGTACGGGACTCGTCCATGATCCGCGAATAATATGCAGGATCGGAGGATATGTACAGGCGGGTATGACCGACCTCCGCCCGGTAACCGTTGATAAACGTGTTGCGCATGATGATAAACAGCCACCCTTTGAAATTCGTGTTCTTGTTGTAACTTTCTTTGTGAAGCATTGCCTTGAGCAGGGTATCCTGCAACAGGTCTTCCGCCTTCTCCCTGTTAGCTGTCAGTTTGTACGCAAAACGGAACAGTTCGTCCTGTACGCCAAGTAGTTCTTTTTCAAAATTGAATTCCTTCATCGGTTGTGCCGGTTCCCTGTTCCGGAAGTGTCTGTTAAAGGTCGGACGGCTTTTCCGAACAAGAAAAGCCTGTCCGACCTTACGACATTCCAGATCTGGAATTATTTAACCTCGATAGCCTTGAAAGTTTTTTGTTTTTCTTCCTCCTTCATTTTCGGGATTTCAATGGACAGAATCCCGTGTTCGACTTTTGCGGAGATCTTATCCTTCTCCACATTTTCAGGCAGCAGGATGGTCTGCTGGAACTTGGAATATGAGAATTCGCGGCGGAGATACTTCTTGTCTTTCTTCTCCTCCTTCTTCTCTTCTTTCTTTTCCATGCAGATTGTCAGGTTGTTGTTCTCGTCAACATTCACCTTGAAATCATCCTTTGTCATTCCGGGAGCCGCCATTTCAACCTTGTAGTCCTTGTCATTCTCAATGACATTGATGGCAGGAGCCGTAACTCCCGTTTTTGCCAGCCACTCATTCTCGAAGAAATCGTTAAAAATACTCGGCAACCAGTTTGAGTTTGTTTTTACAGGTACCATTTTTACCTCCTTTTTTAATTGTTAATAAATAAAATATTCAAAAAGACAATACAATCCAGTCTGATTGACTGACTTTTATCGTCTGATCATACCTTGTTCGGCTACAGCCTTTGTCCGTTTCCGTATCTCTTCCGGGTTTCCAAGGTAGTAGTCCTTGACAAGAACCAGTCTGTCGTCAAATTCAAAGACATAAGGAACCGCCGTAGGCAGGTTCAGGTTGGAAATATCCGTATCGGAAATCCCTTTGAGATGCTTGATGATTCCGCGCAGGCTGTTGCCATGGGCGACTACCAGCAGGCTGTCCTTATACATCAATGCGGGAAAGATGATGCATTCCCAGTAAGGCATGACACGCCCAATAGCATCTTTCAGGGATTCCGTACGGGGAAGTTCCCTATCTGGCACACCGGCATAGCGGATATCCATGCCCGGATTACGGGGATCATCTTTGCCTACCGGAGCGGGAGCCACGTCATAGCTTCTTCGCCAGATGTGTACTTGTTCTTCACCATATTGGACCGTCGTCTCACTCTTATTCAGTCCTTGAAGCATGCCGTAATGCTTCTCGTTCAGCCGCCAGGTCTTTTCAACCGGAATCCAGTCTTCATCCAGCCGGTCCAGGACACAGTTCAACGTTTTTACGGCACGTTTCAAGTAAGAAGTGTAAGCTGCCTCAAAAGAAAATCCGGCCTCCCGTAATGCATCGCCTGCCTTGCAGGCTTCTTCGACTCCTTTCTCGCTTAAATCCACGTCCGTCCATCCGGTAAAACGGTTTTCTTTGTTCCATAGGCTTTCGCCATGACGTAATAACACTATTCTTTTCATGGATACTTCTCCTTTATGCAATGGTTATTGAAGAATCCAGATATACGTCCTGAATGGTGTTCAGAAGTTGAACTCCGTCTTTCATCGGTTTCTGGAAAGCCTTACGACCGCTGATCAGCCCCATACCACCTGCACGCTTGTTTACTACTGCCGTTACGACGGCATCATGCAGGTCGGATTCCCCATGGGATTCCCCGCCCGAGTTGATCAATCCGACACGTCCCATATAGCCATTCGCCACCTGATAACGACAAAGGTCTATCGGATGGTCAGTGGTCAGTTCCGAATACATACGCTCGTTTGTCTTTCCGAATCCGATAGCCTTGAAACCGCCGTTATTGGATGGGAGCTTCTGCTTCACGATATCGGCTTTGATGGTAACCCCGATATGGTTGGCTTGTCCTGTTAAATCGGCAGCGGCATGATAGTCGGTTTCATCCTTTTTGAAGCTGCTGTTTCTCAAATAGCACCATAAAATAGTAGCCATTCCCAGTTCGTGGGCATATTCAAAAGCCTGTGACACTTCTACTATCTGGCGGCGGCTTTGTTCCGAACCGAAATAAATGGTAGCGCCGACAGCTACAGCACCCATGTTCCATGCCTCTTTTACCGTACCGAACATTACCTGGTCGTAGCTGTTCGGATAAGTCAACAGCTCGTTATGGTTCAACTTCACGATGAAAGGAATCTTATGGGCGTACTTACGTGCCACAGCTCCCAGAACTCCGAATGTGGATGCCACGGCGTTGCATCCTCCTTCAATGGCCAGCTTTATGATGTTTTCGGGATCGAAATAAAGCGGATTGGGGGCGAAAGACGCTCCTGCAGAATGTTCTATCCCCTGATCCACCGGCAGGATGGAGACATACCCGGTATTGGCCAAACGCCCGTGCCCGTACAGGGCTTGTAGGCTCTCCAAGGTGCGTATATTCCTGTCGGAATTCATCCATACCTTATCTATCATATCCGGTCCCGGAATATGGATAAGTTGTTTGTCTATCGTCTTACATGTATGGTTCAGGTAGTACTCAGCCTGTCCTCCCAATAAATCTACTATTTTCATCTTATTTATTTTTATTGATTATTCTGGTTTATGACTCCCGTTCACCCAGTTTTGCATCCATAAAAAGGATAGCACTGTCTCCGGCTTTCCTTAGCCGACTAACAATATTGAGTACATTCGCTTCTTCTTCTACCTGCTCACGAACAAATTGCCACAAGAAGTTCTGAGTGGCATTGTCTTTCTCTTCGGATGCTACCTGTACCAATTCATCAATCAGTTTGGAAACATGTTTTTCATGCTCCAAAGCATGTTCGAATACTTCAACAGGGTTACCCCAACCTTGTGGAACCACATCGACCTTGTCCACTTTCGGGGTTGCCTCACGCTTAATCATGTACTCAGCAATGGCATATGCATGCCCGATCTCTTCTGCAGATTGTTTCTGCATCCAGCGAGCCATTCCGGAAAAGCCCTCTCTTTCCAGATAAAAAGACATCGATAAATACAGGTTGGCAGACCATAATTCTGCTGTGATTTGCTCATTCAGGGCATTTTGCAATTTTTCAGTCATGACGAATCAAACTTTTAATGTTAATAATAAATCCAAATTATCTCTCTTCTTTAAGAACAAGCATGGGCTTGTTTCAAAATTTCAATTAATACCGGACGTATCCCGCTGATAAAACATTCCACGGCGATCACCATCAGAATAAGTCCCATCAGTCTCATCATTACATTGTTTCCCGTCTCTCCCAAGATTTTTAAAAGCTGGGTGGACGCGCACAGAATAAAGAATGAAAGAATGCAGACCAAAGCGATTACGCCAAGCAATACTATTTTGAAAGTATATTCCGAAGCATCTTCCATCAATGTTATTCCACTGGAAATCGCTCCCGGACCGCATAACATCGGAATGGCAAGAGGTGTGATGGTTATATCTTTGGAATATTCTTTTCGTTCAGTTTCATTCAGTTTCACATGGGTGAAATGTGCCTGCAACATATCATATCCGATTTTAAAGATGATGATACCTCCCACAATCCGGAATCCGTCTGTTGAGATGCCGAAAAAATGAAACAGGAACCTGCCCGATAATGTAAAAAGGACTAATATGATAAATGCAATGGTACATGCTTTCAAGGCGATACATCTGCGTTCTTTCGTATCCATTCCATCAGTCATTTGCAGGAATACCGGCATCACTCCAAGCGGGTCCATCAAGGTGAATAGCGAAGTGAAACACAATGTTATATATACAAATATATCCATGATGACATATATTTTATTGTCGATTATTATATCGCAAAAAACATACCAGATAGCATTCTGCAATATTAAATTTTGCAGAATATCAATCTTAAATCCATACCGTCAAAAATAAGGTAGTCTCCGTTCGTTTTCCTTGGCGAGGATACGTAATAATTCCATAAATACCGTACTTACATATATACGGTCTGCATACAGCCCGCTGATGAAAGAATGGAAGGACATGTTCACATTCCGGCATAATATGAGAAATGTGTTTACCTGACATGATATGTACTGCTCGTGTTCAAGCAATTCATTCAGGGCATTCAATGGCGTTGTCCATTCATGTGTATCCCGTTTCATTTCATTGATTGCAACACATCCTCCATCATGGCATATCCGATTCATCATCTGATAAACCTTGTTCATATTGTCCTGTGCTTGGGAGTTTAGCCAGGAGCTAAGTATTGGAAGCCGTTCATCTTCAAAATAGACCTGCAATGACAGGTATAAACCGGTTGACCATATTTCTGTATTGATCAACTCATTCATGGCGTTTTCTATTCGTTTATCCATTATCACTCTGAATATTGAAAATCCATTACTAATATTATGTGTTATTCCCTGTATATAAAAATTCCATTCGATTGTGGGTAACCCATAAAACGGAATTCTTAAACGAGGCTTAAATAATAGGATACTTATCCGCATAGACAAATTGTCACAAAAATAGTGCTATGGTGTCTTTTTGTCTTGTCTTCCTTGCAGAATATCCAATAAGATATCCAGTTCTCTTTCTATTCCTTCAATCTTATCGGAAATACAGTCCAAAGTATTATGGTGCAGACTAGCTTTACAGTCCTGCAACTCTCTTGATAGAGAAAGTACCTGCAACCAAAGTTCTTCCTCTGTGTGACAGGGGGAGTTACTATTATCTAGTACCATAGAAGGAGAAGGCAGAAAAGTGTCTTGGCATGTAATTTGTATGATTATGATAATGAACGGTATGTCCCGAAAGAGACAGGATGGAAATGAAAGGATAGAATATTCCACAAAAGACAGTAACAAACGAAGGGGGGGGAAGTCGTTGGAGACAGTTGTCTCGCTTTTAAAACAAGTTGCTTTCATAATGTTTATAATAAGCCAACCCTGTTCCCTGGAGTTGTGTTTATATAAAGTTAAGCGTGGGAACTTTGGTATTACCGTTCAGAAGTATCCCCATACTCAACAACATATAATACACAAAGCCCCACGCCTATATATAACAAAAATCTATATAAATAGTACGTGGAGCGTCCAATGTATTATCCAATTGTTGTTTCGAAATTGGGGATTTCCTGAACTTGGATAATGCCTTAACGCTTTACTATAAATCTTCTATTTTTAAAAGACTAATACAAATGTAATAAAAGAAATGAATTCTTTCAAAGGAAATATCTCCTTTTTTAAGGGGTGGCTTAATTTTTCTTCATTAAAAGTCTTAGAATTACTGCCTGCCAAAGCCCGTCACAATTTTTTTGAAATCCTCAAGCTGTACATTAAGCTCTATATAGTACAAGCAGAAAAACAGACCATGATGCCGCAGGCAGTATAGGCCATAACCCACTCTTCCGTGAGTATCTTATCTATTTGACAATAATAAAAATGTAAAGGAGGATAATGGCATGGACAATATTCGTATCCCAATACATATAGGTTAACATATAAGGGAAAATGGTCACGGAGCCCACAAACCGTAGAATGAAAAAATATATTTCCATCGTGCACGGTTTATGCCTCTATCCGGATATTTGGCCGGTGCCGCAAAATGCACAATGTATACTCCATAAAAAACACCAGGGAGGAAAAATAAGTCATACTGAACAACGCCTGTCTGTAATGGGTCATGGATACAAATGGACTACAGATAATGGCTGCAATGGATATAACGATACAATCAAGCACAAAATAATGTACGAACGTGCCTATCAGTTGCATTTGGATGAAGCAGTACCACTTCATGCGATGTTTGGTTAGATTGAGTATGGATATAGGGGCTTAAAAATTAGACAGATACAAATTTACTAAAAAAGGAGAGGCTGTCTCAAAAGAGGTGTTTACAAACTTACTTTTGAAGATTTCATCCTTTCAAACTGCTTTTTCGTTGCCATAAGCCTCCTAAGAGGCTACTTTTGCAAGATTATATGCTATGGCTAGCAGGGCGAACTCAATTTCAACCTTCTTAAATCCACGAAGATGGAACCTCTTGAAGTGCTTGTTGTTCTTGAGGTTTCCAAATACGGCTTCCACATCCTGTGGTCGCTGACTGCGATATTTCAGACCTTCATCAGAGAGTAGCTTTTCACGTTCTCTTTCCTTGATTTTCCTCAGACGGTGATTTACCTGTACAATCCTTTCCGAGCGGCTTCTGTAGCACCGGCATCTTAACGGGCAGTCCTTATAGTTACGTGCCTTGTATCTTGATATGGTCTGCACAAAACCGTTGTTTGTTACCCGCCTTGCATCGGAGAGTCTTTCCATTCTCTGTCCCGTAGGACAATACATGCCGTCGGTTTCTTCGTTATGAAAATAATTGTACTTTATAAAGGTTTCAATGCCATGTCTGAAAGCATACAGATAGTTCTCTTCACTTCCGTATCCGGCATCACAGACAGACACGTCAGGGTATCTGCCGTAGAGGGAATGGAAATCATCCATATGCAGAGGATAGGTGGAGGTATCGCCCAACACTGATGGATGGTATAGTTCAGAATGAACTGTTTATTGGTACTGAACTGGGGATTGTATCCGGGTTTGAGTTGTCTGTTCTTCATATGGTCATCTTTCATGCGCATGAAAGTAGCATCATTGTCTGTCTTTGAGTAGCTGTTACGTCCGTCAAGTATCTTTCCCTGCGATTCATATTTCTTGAGCTGTTCAGGCCATGACTTCCTTACACGTCTTACCTTCGCTTTCATCTTCTTGTCAGCATCCACTCCATTCAGGGCATCATCTATCTGCCCGAGTGCCTTTTCCACTTTCTCCGGGGTGATATCCTGATAGGCAACCGGAGCGGAATCACGCAGTTCCTGCTTGGTGAGGGACTCGGCGTATTGCCATATCTCCTCAAGCTGTTCCGCGATTCTGGATATGCGGGTATGTATAGATTTGCCCCCCAGACGAACGTATAACGGTTGGCGTTCACCTCCATCTTCGTCCCGTCAGTACAGGCCACATCCAGACTTACAAAACCTTCCGCCACGAGAAACTTTACAATGGTTGCAAATATCGTCTTCAGCACATCCTTTAGCCGGCTGCTGCGGAAACGGTTGATGGTATTATGGTCAGGAGTTACATTGCCGGTAAGCCACATGAAGCGTATGTCATTACGACAGAACTCTTCTATGCGACGGCTGGAATAGATATTACGCAAATGCATAGACAAGAATCTGAAGCATCATGCGTGGGTGGTACGCAGAACAGCCTTTAGGGGAATACTTACGGTAAAGTGCTTCAAGGTTTATCTGTTCAATGATGCGGTGAACAACCCGGACCGGATCGTTCCGGGGAATAAAATCGCCTAAACATGGAGGTAAAAGCAGATTATCGTTGGATGTGTAACTTTTAAACATTATCTTTGGGATATCTTACTTGATGCCCTAAGATACAAAAAATTAGGGAGATGGGCAAGTTCTGGCTGAGCGAAGTTAGGGCTTACCCGATTTTTTGCAGACACAAAAAAGGCCATCCCAAAGTTTATTTGAGACAGCCTTGTTTATTTTATGTGCAAATGTAACTGTTATCCTAAATAACCATTCAGAATTATTTCAGCATTTCACCTTTTTCGTTGAAAAACACAACGCTTTCGGTTCCGACGGCATCAACCAAAGTTACTTTATAAGTCTTTACGCCATCTTCTGCCACTTCTACGGCTGCTTCCTTAATGGTGGATTCAGCATAGTCTTTCTTGATGGCGTCCTGAACTGCCTGCGGGAGTTCCTTTATATCAATCGGTTTAAACTCGTTCACCATTGCAACGATTTCAACATCTGATGCCATGTTGTTAGCGAATGCTACTGAACTACCTAATCCCATTACCAGTGCTACTGCAAACAATACCTTTTTCATAATGCTAATTATTAAATTGTTAAACATCTTATCGTCTTACGCTAAAGAATAGACAATCACCGTGCCAAATAAATGGATATTTATCATATTGCTGTAAAACAGACCCTTATGAATTATTCATATTGCATAATGCAAATGTCTGATGGGCATTTTTTCTACAATGATGTGGAATGCGATACACATGGCTACACATGGTCTAACGACTGTGAATAAGAGAGTTGAGACGTTAAAATCATGCAGACGGCATGCGAAAGGAGTCGTAACGAAAGTAATCTCTCCATTACGGCTCCTGGTTATTATCCTTCTACTGTTAAAAAGTAATATCCAATTTCACCATGAATGTTATCGAACGATAGCCGCACTCCTTGCTCAACAGGTTGTTCACCATAAACTGGAAAGCGACTCCCTTTGTCACTTTCACGCCGAAGTAATTGCGTATATGTTCGTAAAGGAGATAGCCCATTCGCTGGGATTTGAAAATACGGCGTTCTTCACCCAATTCTTTAAACGGTTCACCGGCTCTACTCCGCAGGAATATAGAAAACATTAATCTGCCAGATACCTTTTCATTCGCGGCGAGTACTCTGTCCGGTAGTTTCCGCAACTGTCCGTATAGATAATGAAATTGTCAATTTCCGGATGCTCTTTCTACAACTGACGGGCTTTGCGGCTCCCCAACGTCATAAAGGCCGTTGCATAGGCATCAGCAAGCATGCACTGATGGGCAATAATTGTAGCACTCAATATATCCTTTTGAACCGGATATCCTGTTATCGGATTGATGGCATGAGCGTATTTCCTTCCATCTTTCAGATAGAAATTACGGTAGTTGCCGGAAGTTGCGAGTCCCAGCCGTTCCGACAGTTGCACAATTTGTTCAAGCTCGGAGTTTGTTCCGGTACTGTCATCCTTCGGTCTGACAATGCCAATGCACCAATTCCACCCTTGCGGGTTCTTTCCTTTCGCTATCATTTCGCCGCCGATGTCTATCATATAGTTCGATATGCCTTTGCGGTCGAACAAACACGCGATTATGTTACAGATAGTACCGCCGCCGAGCACCGAGAAATTGAGCAGGATGCGGGGATCGTCTTTCATCACACGGTTGCCCTGTAAACGCACTTTTCGGAAGCCTACAAAGTGGCGGATACTGTCTACGAGTTGCGGAGTGATGCTGTCAAACTTTGTAAAGCCAAATCCCCACAGGTTGATAAGCGGTGCACAAGTTACGTCAAATATCCCGCCTGTTTGTTCCGACGCTTGCATGGCTGTGCGGAAAGGATTGCATCAAGTTATATATCTTACGATGTTTTTTGTGCCAAGTGTATCTCTATGTAGAATACATTTCTAATTAGCTAAGCGATATATGAAACTAATCTTATCGAAAATTTTGTCCGTATCTTCTCCGACCTTTGGGTTAATCAGTTCAGCATATATCTGCATAGAAAAGATTGATTTTGTGTCCTAATACTTTTGTAAAGTTTCTTATGGCACGCCTTTTAATATACCCGAAACAACAAAGGTATAATGTCCGATATGAAAAAAACTGGATTTTTATTGAAGCGAATCAATTCTTTTATTATTTTTACCTTTCCTTCCATAACCAACGTGGTGCGCCGTTGCGCCCTGCAGCTGCTCATGTCGAAACAGAAAACACTGGACAAGCAGACGCTGAAGGAAGCCTTACAGAAAGAAACACAGAAAATGTGAAATTATTACGTGGACTCCGACGGACCGCCCTGCTTGTGTTACCGGCTGCCTTGCCCGGGATGAACCTTTGAGATGCAACCGCCAGACAAAGGGGAAGAGGAACACTTCCATACCCGTAACCCGGCAGGACAGTCTTATGCCAGGGACACAACTATAGAAAAAAGGACAGACCTGATAGTAAGATGCGTTTGGCAAAAAAGGAAATGATGAATATTAATAATAGAAAAAGACATTTGTTCCGCAAAGCATACGCGGATATGTACATAAAAGAAGAGAAATATCTTCAAAAGGAGGATTGTTTTCCAGCCCCCCATTATTGGTAGTTTTTAGGAGATAAAGCCTAAGGATATTTTGTTCTTCTCACTTGAAAACCTTATTTTTGCATAACAAAAACGTCCTTTGAATGTATGCAAGATGAAACAAGCCGCTGAATTTCGCTCGTTTCTAAATAGTTACCTATTAAATAAAAATAACAAGAGAACTATTTAATTTTCAGTTAGATAGCAAAAGCATTGTGTTTCGGCGTGTATGAACTGAGCTTTACATCAGGCAGTAACAATGTCGCTATTTTTTCTAGCTTCAAGTTGAAGTTGCGCAGTACTCGGAGATAGTTCATATATAGCTCTTTATCTTTTTTTATTTTTCCATTTTTCTGACTCTGTTCCTTTGCTGCGTTTTTTTTGTCTAGAATCGGAAATAGATAAATGGAATCATAATTCATATTCTTGAACTTCTCTATCAGTTTCATTGCTTCTTTAGGAATGCGCACTGTTATCTGTCGTCCTGTTTTGTGACGGCTATATACAATATATTTTCCTTTCACATCTTGTTTTCGTAGATGGGCAAGGTCAATGAATGGCATTCCCCGGAATAGAAACATTAGTAAGAAATATGCCAATGCACATTGCATCTCTTTGGGCAATTTTTCTATATCGGTGTGCAGTAGTGTATTCATTTGTTTTGTATCCAGTGCTCGTTTGGTCTGTGATTCTACCTTTGTGTATACATTATCGAATAGCTTCGGGTTATAAGGCAGTATTTTTTTATCGGCAAGTCGGTTATATACAGCTTTCAGGGTTCGCATATAGGTTGATATAGTATTCAAACTCAGTCCTTTCGGTACTCCATGTTTTCTATCTGACCTTTTCTTGTCGGTCTTTCTGTTTCTTGTTCCTTCCAGTCTCATCCATTCCTCATACTCTTTTAACCTGCCAGATGTGAAAGCTTCATCTATTGGCACAGGTGTTCCTTTTCCTCCGTAAAACTCCGTAACGGATTTCAGTGTATAAGTATATGTATGTACTGCTGACCATTTTTTGTCTATTTCCAACTGTTTGATTACTACTTGCATGTAAGATGCCAAGTCTGGTAATTTTATGGCTTTTGCCACTTCTGCATTTTTTTCTTTGTCATCCATAATACTTTGATTTTAATTTCGCATCGTGCATAATTTCTGTAACAGCTGTGCCGATGGGAAAGTTTTGGGATGCGAAATTTTTATTTTGACCTAATGAATTTAGAATATCACTGGTTGAATATATCGAAAGATAAGCATATATTCTCCGGAAGTTATCTTTCTTTTTGATTAAGGTATAGAAGAATTTCTCTAAATGTATTATTATGAGATGAAATAATCTTCGAATCAAATAAAGAAAGTCTGAATCTATAATAAAAGTAGGCTTATTTTTTTGATTCTCCCAAGAGAAGTATGCGTTTTTTTATTCGTTTATTCCAGTGAATTAATTACCTTTGCATTTCATTGAAGTTGAACTGAGGTAAATAGATTAGGCATTGAATTACAAAGATTTATTTAAACGAGTAATATCGCTGATTTCATCTCCGGCAAAAGCATGGGAGGAAATTGGCAAGGAAGAGGATAGGCGTAAAGTGCTGGGAGCATTTGTTTATCCCATGATAGGTTTATGCGGATTGTCCGTTTTTATAGGTACATTCATTGGGAATACGGCAGGGGTCGCTGCTTTCCAGATAGCAATGACACGATGTTGTGCTATATTTGTATCCTTGTTCGGAGGATATTTTTTGGCGGCATACGCCATAGACCAGTTGGGCAAGAAACTGTTAGGACGTGAAGACCAGTATGAACTAAATCAGCAGTTTGTAGGTTATTCTATGGTAGTGACTTTTGTGCTCGATATTGTCAGTGGGTTGTTCTCTATTTCCATTCTCCATTGGATATTGCAATTTTATACTATATTCGTGGTGTTCGAGGGGGCGCGTACCCTGATGAAGGTAAATGAAGAGAAACTGACACGATACACCTTGATTGCTTCAGTTATTATAATTGTTTGTCCGGCATTGATTGCCGCTGTGTTTAATGAGTTATCTGTTATTTTAAATTAATGAAACCGACTCCTATTAATATAAAGAATAAGCGTGCATCGTTCGATTATGAATTTATCGATACGTACACGGCAGGTATCGTGCTCACGGGAACCGAGATAAAGTCCATCCGTTTGGGCAAAGCCAGTCTGGTAGATACCTATTGTTATTTTGTGCAAGGCGAGTTGTGGGTGAAGAATATGCACATAGCCGAATACTTTTACGGCTCATACAATAACCATTCTGCCCGTCGCGAACGTAAATTGTTGTTGAATAAGAAAGAACTGCGGAAATTGGAAGAAGCCGGAAAGAACCCCGGTTTTACGATTGTTCCTGTCCGTCTGTTTATTAATGAGAAAGGACTGGCGAAGCTGGTTGTCGCATTGGCTAAAGGTAAGAAACAATATGATAAGCGCGAGTCATTGAAAGAGAAGGACGACCGTCGCGAAATGGACCGTATGTTTAAAAGGTAAGTGAAATCCGTGTTATCCGTACCCCAAAAATAGACTTATGGCTACATTAAAACAACTAATTGACGAGAGAGTTCTCATTCTTGATGGTGCAATGGGAACTATGATACAAAGGTATAATTTGTCTGAACAGGATTTCCGGGGAGAGCGTTTTGCTGAGATGCCCGGACAGATGAAGGGCAATAATGACTTGCTTTGTCTTACCCGCCCTGATGTGATAAAGGATATCCACCATAAATATCTGGAAGCAGGGGCTGATATTATTGAAACAAATACGTTCAATGCCCAACGGGTTTCGATGGCAGATTATCATATGCAGGATTTGTGCCGTGAGATTAATCTGGCCGCTGCCGGACTTGCTCGCGAAATGGCTGACGAATATACCGCGAAGACCCCTCATAAACCTAGATTTGTAGCAGGTTCGGTAGGTCCTACCAACAAAACTTGTTCCATGAGTCCGGATGTCAATAATCCGGCCTTGCGTGCTTTGACATACGATGAACTGGCCGCTGCCTATCAGGAACAAATGGAAGCTTTGCTGGAAGGAGGAGTGGATGCGCTTCTGATAGAAACCATTTTCGATTCCCTGAATGCCAAAGCGGCCATTTATGCTGCGGAAACGGCAATGAAGAAGGTAGGGCGTGAGGTTCCTCTTATGCTTTCTGTTACTGTTTCGGATATTGCAGGACGTACTCTTTCGGGGCAAACATTGGATGCTTTTCTGGCATCCGTACAGCATGCGCCTATTTTTTCTATCGGCCTGAACTGCTCGTTCGGAGCGAAACAATTGAAACCTTTTCTGGAAGGGCTGGCTGCACGGGCACCTTATTATATAAGTGCCTATCCCAATGCCGGACTTCCTAACAGTTTGGGACAGTATGACCAGACTCCGGAGGAAATGGCTTCAGAAGTGAAGGAATATATCGATGAAGGATTAGTAAACATTATCGGTGGTTGTTGTGGTACAACGGAGGAATATATTGCAAAATATCAGGAATTGATCGTTTCCGGTTCTGCCTGGGTATCTCCTCATATCCCTGCCACCACTCCTGAGAGGCTGTGGCTTTCCGGGTTGGAGCTGTTGGAGCAGACTCCCGAAATGAATTTTATTAATGTAGGCGAACGGTGCAATGTGGCCGGATCCCGTAAGTTCCTCCGTTTAATCAATGAAAAGAAATATGAGGAAGCGCTAAGTATCGCTCGCAAGCAGGTGGAAGACGGTGCTTTGGTGATTGATGTAAATATGGATGACGGTTTGCTGGATGCCCGGGAGGAGATGACTACTTTCTTGAATCTGGTCATGTCCGAACCCGACATAGCCCGTGTACCTGTTATGATTGACTCTTCCAAGTGGGAAGTCATTGAGGCCGGACTGAAATGCCTGCAAGGAAAGTCCATTGTCAATTCTATTTCTTTGAAGGAAGGGGAGGAGATATTTATAGAACATGCCCGTCTGATAAAAAAACTGGGAGCTGCCGTTGTAGTGATGGCTTTCGATGAAAAAGGACAGGCAGATACTTTTGAACGTAAGATTGAAGTCTGTGCCCGTGCTTATAAAATATTGACAGAACAGGTGGATTTTAATCCTCATGATATCATTTTCGACCCTAATGTACTGGCTGTGGCTACGGGTATTGAGGAACATGATAATTATGCGGTGGATTTTATCAAGGCTACCGGATGGATCAAAAAGAATTTGCCCGGTGCACACGTCAGTGGTGGCGTGAGCAACCTGTCGTTCTCCTTCCGTGGAAATAACTATATCCGTGAGGCGATGCATGCCGTGTTTCTTTATCACGCTATCCGTCAAGGTATGGATATGGGTATTGTAAATCCTGCTGCTTCGGTGCTCTATACGGATATTCCTGCTGATGTGCTGGAACGGATAGAGGATGTGGTCTTAAACCGTAGGCCCGATGCTGCCGAACGTTTGATAGAGACTGCTGAGGCGTTGAAAAATACGGCGACCGGAACAGAAGCGGTGAAACAGGATGTGTGGCGTGAGGAACCGATGGTAGAGAAACGGCTTCAGTATGCCTTGATAAAAGGCATTGGCGATCATTTGGAAGAGGATTTGGCAGAAGCGGTTAAACTGTATCCTAAAGCAGTGGATATTATTGAGGGTCCGCTAATGGAAGGTATGAATAAAGTCGGAGAATTGTTTGGAGCAGGGAAAATGTTTTTACCGCAAGTTGTGAAGACTGCCCGTACCATGAAAAAGGCGGTAGCGATTTTGCAGCCGCTCATTGAGGCCGACAAACAGGAAGGTGTCCGCAGTGCAGGAAAAGTATTGATGGCTACCGTAAAAGGGGATGTGCATGATATTGGGAAGAATATCGTATCAGTGGTCATGGCTTGTAATAACTATGAAATTATAGACCTTGGCGTGATGGTTCCTGCCGAAATGATAGTCAGGAAGGCTATAGAGGAAAAGGTGGATATAATAGGATTAAGCGGGCTGATTACTCCATCATTGGAAGAAATGGCGCATGTGGCTGTAGAGTTAAAGCGTGCGGGGCTGGACATTCCCATTATGATTGGAGGAGCCACTACTTCCAAGCTGCATACTGCCTTGAAAATAGCACCTGTTTATGGAGGTCCGGTCATTCACATGAAAGATGCTTCACAGAATGCCTTGGTAGCCGCCCGTTTGCTGAATCCGGAATCTTCTTTTGAGTTTGTGGAAAGGCTGAACAAAGAATATGAGGATCTTCGTCTGAAAAACAGTGCCAAGCAGGTAAAAACGGTATCTTTGGCAGAAGCTCAGAAAAATAAATTGAACCTTTGGTCATAAAGAAGTGCCCCCTAAAAAAGTTAAACACAAAACTTTTGGGGGGCACTTCATAAAATTACGACTTTTTTTATCTGCCCATTTTATTCGAAAGAATAAGAAGCTGTTTGCTAGCAAAACAAAACAGTATCCCGCCTGAAATAATGGGTTATTTTAGGCGGGATACTGTTTTATGTTATGGATATATTTTTAGGACTGCTTAGAATTTACTGAGAAACTCTTCCGCTTTTTCCAGATTTTCGGGTTTGCCGATATCAAGCAATTGCAAGTCATCTTCTACATAGCACTGGATGTCGACCCTGTGACATATGGAGAGATAGAAATCGATAATGGAATATTTTCCTTTGGGAAGGAGATGTAAAATTTTAGGGGTGGTCACTTGTATTCCGCTATAGGCGTATTCCTGGTATTCCCCTTCTCTATACCGGAATCCTGCCGGTTTGGTTTCCATGGTGTCCTTATTGACCCAGCCACATAACAGATTGTCGTCATTAAACAACAGGTAACGGGAGGTCTTGCGCTGGCTGACTAAAAGGGTGGCATTGATGTTAGGACTGTGCTGGTGATAATACATCAGACTTTCAAAATCGCAATTGGAAAGGATATCTACGTTGTGGAGCAAGTAGCATTCTTTCCGCATAACTCCTAAGGTTTTTTCGATTATCTCTTCCTCATCCATCCCTTTGTTCAGATTTTCGAATATCAGTTCATACGGGGTTTCGCCTTTTTGGGTAAACATATTCTCAGGATGGTATAATAAATGGTATGCTTTTTCCAAACCGCCGCCGGTATCAAGCAGGCAGTCTGTTTCGTCCGAGATTTGTATGTTGACTCCAAAGTTCTGGTTAGCTTCCAGAAAAGCAAGAATCTGATTGGAAAAGTGGTGTACGTTGATCACTATTTCATCAAATCCTGCTGCTTTCAGCTTTAAGATGATGTGCTCTAACATGGTTTTTCCACCTACCGTTACTAAAGCTTTGGGACGGGTGTCTGTTATAGGTTTAAGTCGGCTGCCTAGTCCGGCGGCAAAAATCATTGCTTTCATAATGTTCTTTCAAATGTTTGTTCTATATTCTGCTCACGGTGTATGAGTTCTACTTTTACACCGAATTTTTTATTGATATGTTCTGCCATGTGTTGCGCTGAATAAACAGAACGGTGTTGTCCGCCTGTACAGCCGAAACATACAGACAGATTGCTGAAACCTCGTTCCATGTATCTTTTTACTGAAGCATCCACTAAAGAATAGGCAGCATTTAAAAATGGGAATATTTCCCCGTCTTCTTCCAAAAAACGAATAACAGGCTCGTCTAATCCGGTGAAAGGTTTGTAACGTTCATATTTTCCGGGATTGTTTACGGCACGGCAGTCGAAAACATACCCGCCACCGTTGCCTGTGGGGTCGTTGGGTATTCCTTTTTTGTAGGCAAAACTCATAACCTTCACAGTGAGTTGCCGTTTTTTTAAGTCATCTTTAAATTGTTTCAGTTCGGTCAGGTCTTTTAGTACGGAACACAGGTAGGAATATTCGGGGTATTCATTATGAAGCAATTGTCGCAGGTTCTCGATGGCGTATGGTACACTTTGGATGAAATGTGGCTTCTTTTCGAAATAGCCACGGAAACCGTAGGCTCCCAATACCTGCAAGGTGCGGAAGAGTACGAAGTGACGCAACTGGCTAAAGAAATAATCACGGTCTACTGGTTTGTATTTGGAGAGGGCGTCTATATATTCTTCCAACAGTTCGTTGCGCAGGGTTTCGGGAAATTTAGCTTTAGCCTGCCATAAGAAAGAGGCTACGTCATAGAAAAACGGTCCTTTACGTCCTCCCTGGAAATCAATGAACCAGGGTGCTCCATCCTTTATCATCACGTTTCTGCTTTGGAAATCCCGATACATAAAAGTGGCGGAAGAACTGCGTAGCAGTACATCACTCATTTTTTGAAAGTCATCTTCCAGCTTGTCTTCTTGAAACTCCAGGCCGGTAGCTTTCAAAAAGCAGTATTTAAAATAGTTCAAGTCCCAAAGGATAGAACGTTGGTTGAATTCGGCTTGGGGATAACAGTGTGAAAAATCAAAGCCGTCTGCTCCGGCAAATTGGATAGAAGGCAGTAGGCGGATGGTCTTGCGCAGCATTTCTTTCTCCTCTTCGGAGAAGACGCTGGTCGCCCGCCCTTTTTCAATAGCGTTGAACAACAGGATATCTCCTAAATCTTCTTGCAAATAACAATTCTTGTCTTCAGAACAGATGTATACTTCTGGAACAGGAAGACCTTTCTTGCGGAAGTGTGCTGCCATATAAAGAAAGGCTTCGTTTTCTTCTTTGGAAGTGCCGTATACGCCAATCAGTTTTTGGGTTCCGGTCAGCCGGAAATAACGCCTGTTGGAACCGGATGAGGGTAATTCTACAATCTCTTCGGGTACTTCTCCGAGATAGGTTTGATATAGGTTCTGTAAATCCTCTGTAATCATAATCATATTTTGGAACAAAGATATATATTATTCTCCCTTTCTTGGCTGATTTGCAAAGAAAGTTAATGCTTTAGTTCCAAATTATGAGAAAATTACTTGTTTTTACTCTTTCATCCGTATCAGTGCATTTGAAATGATAGCAGTCACTCCGCCTGTTGTAATGCCGGATGAGAAAATATTCTTTATTGATTCCGGAAATTGACATAGTATTTCAGGAACCATTTCTACACTTAAACCTAAAGCGAAACTAAGTGCGATGACTAATGTTGCTTTCCGGTTGTTGATCTTCTGTGCTGCGATAATGCGAATGCCTGCTGAAGCTACTGTTCCGAACATCAGTAAAGTAGCGCCTCCCAATACAGGTTCGGGCATTAGGGAGAAAATTAATCCTACACTGGGAAATAATCCTAATAGAATAAGAAAACCTGCAATGTAATAGCCTACATATCGGCTGGCTACTCCTGTCAGTTGTATCATACCGTTATTTTGCGCGAAAACGGAGTTTGGAAAAGAGTTGAGAATACCTGCCAGCATCGAATTGAATCCGTCTGCCAAAATTCCTCCTGAAGCACGTTTGATGAATGTTTTTCCTTCTACAGGTTCTCCTGATATCAGTGAATTGGCAGTAATGTCTCCATAGGCTTCTATGGCTGTTATCAAAAATACTAACCCCAAAGCTATGAATGCGGAGAAGTCGAAATCCAGTCCGTATTTGAATGGGAGGGGAATATTGAAACCACCAAAACTTTGTACTGCCGAGAAATCAATTCTACCGAGACCCCAGGCAACTAAATATCCTATAATCAAACCGATAACGATGGAACTCATGCGTAGGTAGCGGTTGGAACTTCTATTAAAAAGGATGATGAGGATAAGTACTAGCAGAGCTAGACCTAGATTCTCAAAACTTCCGAAAGTGCCGTTGCTTTGAGCAGAGACACCCCCGCCACAAGCTGTGATACCTACTTTTATCAGGCTCATTCCAATCAAAGTGACTACAATGCCCGATACCAGAGGGGTGATTATTTTGCGGGTATATTTTAAGATGCGGCTGATGACCATCTCTACAGATGATGCCACGATGCAAGTGCCGAAAATCAGTGGAAGTCCGCCCAGCATACCTGCCGAGATGATGGGACCGATAAATGAAAAACTGGTTCCTTGGATACATAAGAGACCGGTGCCGATGCCTCCTATCCGTCTGCATTGGATAAAGGTAGAAATACCTGAGGCAAAGAGAGACATGGATACTAGGAAACTGGTGGTTTCCAAATCCAGTTTTAATGCTCCAGCGATGATAAGAGGCGGAGTGATGATGGCTACAAAAATAGCAAGTAAATGCTGTATGGCAGCAAAAATGGCCTCTCGTACAGGGGGGCGGTCGTTCAATCCGTAAATCAGTCCGGTATTGGATTGGGCGGTTTGAGATTCCTGCATGGGGTTATCTTATTTTGATTTCACAATTGTCCAGACTTTCAATGATGGCCAATGATTCTACGCGGATACCTGCATTACGCAAATAATCTCCGCCATGTTGGAATGCTTTTTCGATGATGAATCCCATTCCGGACAGTTCGGCTCCGGCTTTTTCTACCAAATCGATGATACCCTTGGCTGCATTGCCGTTGGCGAGAAAGTCGTCAATAAAAAGAACACGGTCTCCTTTGGACAGGAAATCTTTGCTGACACATACATCATAAGAACGGTCTTTAGTAAATGAATATACACTGGTGGTGAGCATATTTTCCATTGTGACGGGTTTCTTTTTCTTGGCGAAGACAACTGGAAGTTCCAGTAAGTAGCCTACCATGATGGCGGGAGCTATACCACTGGCTTCGATGGTCATAACTTTATTGATATTGGTAGAGGCGAAACGGCGTACAAATTCTACAGCAATGGATTTCATGAGGATAGGATCCATTTGGTGATTGATGAAATTGTCTACTTTCAGTATTCCTCCTTCGAAACATTTTCCGTCCCGTAAAATGCGTTCTTTTAATGCTTTCATTCAAACTGTATTTTATAAATGAGTCGCAAAAGTACGTATTTTGCTGCATTATGCCAAACGTTTGTACAACTATCTCTACAGAAGCCTATTTACTTAATGATCAGGAAAGCCGGAATAAATAAGCCTGTGGAAGCATAAGCTGGTGTGGATTAAAGAATGTTTATTTCCACAAACTTTAGTTTATATATTTGGTATGTACTTCTTTTCTTGATAATTTAGTTCTCAATATAATTTTCTTAGTTTAGTATTCTTACTTGGCGAAGATATTCTAATGGGAGGAAATGACTGAATATGATGTATATTTTTCTTGTCTTTTATGATATCTGTCGGTAGGTAAACATTTAAATTTAACCATTATGAAAAAGATATTTTTATCACTTGTATTCCTTTTTGGTGTAGGAACTTTTGTCATGGCTGATGATACCATGAAAGTAAAGAATGATACAGTTGCCGTTGAAGACGGATTTAAAAACATAGACCTGAAAGAGGTTCCTCAATCTGTTAAAGATGCCATAGCCAAAAAATATCCCGAATCAACTCTTAAAAGTGCTTCTCTTTCTCTGAAAGAAGAAGGGGTGAAGGCATATAGAATAATATATGTAACCAAGGAAGGGGTTGAAAATAGTATTCTTATTAATATAAAGACGGCTCCTGCTAAAACGGCTCCTGCTACAAAGTAGTTTGACAGGTAGTATAGAATTGAATGTTTTATTAATATATTGAAAGCCACCTTGCTATGGTGGCTTTTTTTGATGGGATAAGTTTTTTTCCTGTCGGATTTAGATTTTATATGTATCAAAGAACAGGTTGAATTTGTAAGAAATAGGCTATATGCTTATATTTGAACATAGTTTAAAATCAAGTTTATAATCAAATAGAAAAAGTATGAAAAGACAATTATTTACAGTGTTAGTGTGCATGACGGTGTTTGCTGTTACATCTTGTGGCGAAAAGAAAGGAAAGGATAAATTCGAGGAGCGTATAGAAAAAGCCAAAGAATCGGTTGAAGATGTGGTGGATGATGCCAAAGATCAAATTGAGGATAAAGCCGATGAGGTTGGGGAAACCTTGGATAAAGCTAAAAGCAAGATAGAAAAAGCCAAAAAGAAACTTGATAAGGCTAATAGAGATTGAGAAAAATTGATTATGGATGAATGGAAAGAGATTGTCGGCTGATTTATATTAAACCAGCCGACTTAATTTATATTTCTAGACCTTTGTTCACCATTTGTTATAATGGATATTTTCGGTCTTGAATTTGTCTTTAGCTTCTTCCCGATGTTGCGGATAACCTACCGGAATCAAATTGAAAGGAATGATATGGTCTGGTAAAGACAAGACTGACCTAACCTTTGCAATGCGG
Source organism: Phocaeicola sp. GP0067 (assembly GCF_031119655.1). Lineage (NCBI taxonomy): Bacteria > Pseudomonadati > Bacteroidota > Bacteroidia > Bacteroidales > Bacteroidaceae > Phocaeicola > Phocaeicola sp. GP0067. The sequence goes on along the minus strand of NZ_JAVHZY010000002.1, from coordinate 210,358 downwards.
TCGTTCTCCGGATAGACCGCAGTCCATACCGCTCCCAACCCCATTGATTCTGCTGCCAGCAACAGATTTTCGGATGCGGCAGAGCAGTCCAGCATCCAGTACCTATCTGTTTCTCCGTTCAGGGCTTTGCTTAAATCACCACAAACCACGATGGCTAGCGGAGCCTGTGCCGTCATTTTGGCATAAGGCAGTTCGGCGGCCAGTTTATCCAATACTTTACGGTCATCCACTACCACGAAAGCCCAGGGCTGCTTGTTTACTGCTGTCGGTGCAGCCATGGCAGCTTTTACTAATAAATCCACTTTTTCTTTTTCTATCGGTTGGGGTGTATAGGTCCGGACGCTCTTTCGGGCAAAGATATTTTCTATAGCCGTGTTCTTTCCTGTTTCTTCTTTTTTTGCTTCCATATTGTTACAACCTCCTGTAATTAGTAATGTTATTGAAAGAGTAACAGTTGTCAGAGTTTTAAAGATTGTTGCCGCATTCATTTTTATTATTGATTAATAATTGAGATGGAATTCTACCACAGCTTCAATTCCTTTGCGGAATATATCCAGAGAGAAGTTTTCATTGGGCGAATGGATGGCGTCACTTTCCAATCCGAATCCCATGAGAACGGTCTTTATACCTAGGATTTGTTCAAAATCGCTGATGATAGGAATACTTCCTCCACGGCGTACGGCAAGTGGTTTTTTTCCGAATGCCTTAGCAAAGCCTTTTTCGGCAGCCTGGTAAGCGGGCAAGGTGATGGGGCATACATATCCTTCGCCTCCGTGCATCGGGGTTACTTTTACTTGTACATATTCCGGAGCGATAGACTGGATATAGTCCACAAACAATTGGGAAATTACAGCGTGGTTTTGATGTGGAACCAGTCGGCACGATACCTTGGCATATGCTTTTGAGGGAAGTACTGTTTTTGAACCTTCGCCTGTATATCCGCCCCAGATGCCACAAATGTCAAAAGAGGGACGGCAGCTGTTACGTTCTAAAGTAGAATATCCTTTTTCACCTTTCAGTGCTTTTACACCGATGGCTTCCATGTATTTTTTTTCGTCGAAAGGAATTTGTGCAATCATCTCACGTTCGGCTGCCGGTACTTCCTCTACATCGTCATAGAAATGGGGGATAGTGATGTGTCCGTCTTCGCCAATGACTTGGGCTAACATACTGCACAGGGTATTGATAGGATTGGCTACCGCTCCGCCGAAGTGTCCGGAATGAAGGTCACGGTTCGGACCGGTCACTTCTATTTCCCAATAAGCCAGTCCTCGTAAACCTGTGGTCAGAGAGGGAAGATCCGCGCCTAGCATACTGGTATCCGAAACAAGAATTACATCGGCTTTCAGCAATTCCTTATGTTCTTTGATGAAGGTATTCAGACTGGGAGAACCTATTTCTTCTTCACCTTCGAAAATAAATTTCACATTGTGTTTCAGCAGTCCGTTTTTTACTACGTATTCGAATGCTTTTACTTGGATCATGGCTTGTCCTTTATCATCGTCAGCTCCACGTGCCCAAATGTGTCCGTCACGAATTTCAGGTTCAAAAGGCTGGCTTTTCCACAGGTCCAACGGCTCGGCAGGCATTACGTCATAGTGGGCATAAATCAATAGGGTAGGAGCATCATTGCTTACATGCTTTTGTGCAAATACCAATGGATTGCCTTGTGAGGGCATTACCATGGCTTCGTCTGCTCCGGCTGCCAACAAAAGTTCTTTCCAACGTAAGGCACAGGCCAGCATATCGTCTTTATGTTCGGGTAAAGCACTGATACTGGGAATACGGATGAGGCTGAAAAGTTCCTCCATGAAGCGCGCTTCATTTTCTTTAATGTATTGTTTTATTTCCATAATTGAATGATTCTTATAGTTGTGTAGTTCTGTCTATCAGATAATAATCCAAAATGGTCATGGCAGCCATGGCTTCTACAATGGGGACGGCACGCGGCAGTACGCAGGCATCATGACGCCCTTTGGCTTTCATGGTCGTGTCTGTGCCGTTGATATTTACTGTATGTTGCTCCATCAGAATTGTGGCAACTGGCTTGAATGCCACACGGAAGTAAATGTCTTGCCCGTTGCTGATGCCTCCTTGTATTCCTCCGGAATAATTACTTTTTGTTTCTACTCTTCCGTTATTATTATAAAATACATCATTCTGCTCACTGCCTTTTAGCTCCATGGAGTCAAAACCTTGTCCGTAAGAGAAACCTTTTACGGCATTGATACTTAACATGGCATTTCCTAGTGCGGCATGTAACTTACCGAATACGGGTTGCCCTAGTCCGATAGGGCATCCTTTGATGACGCAACTCACTACCCCGCCTATTGTATCGCCTTCTCCTTTGATTTTCCAGATAAGTTCTGCCATTTCCTTGGCTTTCTCCGGATCGGGACAACGCACATCGTTTGTTTCTATCAAGTCGAGGTTATAGCTTTTGTAATCTTTATCAAGTTTGACAGGTCCTACCTGTGAGGTATAAGCTGTGACACTGATTCCTAGTTGTTTCAATGCCAATTTGGCTAAAGCTCCTGCTACTACACGTGAAATGGTTTCTCGTGCTGATGAACGTCCCCCGCCACGGTAGTCACGGATTCCGTATTTTTGCATATAAGTATAATCTGCGTGTGAAGGGCGGAACAGATTCTTGATATTCTCGTAGTCGTTTGAATGTTGGTTCTTGTTCCATACCACAAATCCGATGGGGCAGCCGGTGGACTTGCCTTCGAATATACCTGAAAGGAATTCCACTGTATCAGGCTCCTTGCGGCTGGTGGTAAGTAATGACTGTCCGGGACGGCGGCGGTTCAGTTCCTGCTGAACGAAATCCATATCAATCTTAATACCGGCAGGGAAGCCGTCAATGACGCCGCCTACTCCCGGTCCATGGGATTCACCGAAACTGGTTAACCGGAAAATATTACCAAATGAATTGAACATATTGCTTGTAGTTTTAAAAGTTTCTTTCCGTAAAGATAATGATTTTAGGGATAATATACTTGATTGTTGCTGAAAAATTAGCAGAATGGATAAAAATGGGGTACGGATTGTATGAATTTTACAGTTTTTCTTATTCCAAACTGTAAAATTCATACAATCCGTACCCGGAAACTGTTTCTTAAGGATGGAAACAGGTATCTTTTACGAGTTAGAATTCTACCTTAGGTGCTTTATCGGCTCCTTCCTCAGATTCAAAATATGGGCGTTTGTTAAATCCGAACATGCCAGCAAGCAAGTTACGGGGGAAAGTACGGATGGCTGTGTTATATGCCCGTGCTGTGTCATTGAATCTTTTGCGTTCTACACTGATCCGGTTTTCTGTACCTTCCAATTGTGCTTGCAACTCTTTGAAGTTCTCATTGGCTTTCAAGTCGGGATAAGCTTCGGTGATAGCGAGCAGGCGGCTCAATGCACTACCTACTTCGCCTTGTGCCTTTTGATAGGCCTGCATTTTTTCGGGAGTCAGGTCATCGGCGCTGATCTGCATCTGAGTGGCTTTGCTACGGGCGTCTACTACGGCTTGAAAAGTTTCTTTTTCGTGTGAGGCGTATCCCTTTACTGTATTTACCAGGTTGGGTATTAAATCAGAACGGCGTTGGTACTGGTTTTCTACATTGCTCCACGCTGTGCTGACAGATTCATCCATTTTTACCATACCATTATAAGAGGTTATTCCCCAAATGGCAATTAATACAATGACTACTATTACAATAATCGTTGACTTTTTCATATGTATATACTATTAAAATTATGAATATTCTTGTTCTTAAAAACGGCTTCCGGCTCCTCCGCCTCCAAAGCTTCCACCTCCGAAACTTCCTCCGCTAAATCCGCCTCCACTTCCACCGTGGCCACCAAAAAATCCTCCTCCCATTCCGCCTATGAACGGCCCTCCTCCTCGGGGGCCTTTGTAATTTTCATCTCTCGACCGTTCTTTCCGTCTGAGGATATGTCCGCAATTTCTGCATTTATATACTACTTCTTCAGTCTTTGTTCCGTTACTTCGGTCTATAACTTTGGAGGAAAGACGTTGCAGTTTGTGTTTTTTGCAATGGGGGCAGCGTGTTTTACGCCAGTTTGCATACAATCCGATGCCAATAAATCCTCCAAAAATCACAAAAAAGATGATAATGAATTCCAAGGGATCATCTTCGCTTTCGTCATTGCCGATATTTTCCATGGAACCGTCCAGGTAGCCGTTTACAGCCCGTATTCCTGCTACCATTCCGGCGTTCCAGTTATTGTCCTTGAAATAGGGCAGCATATAGCGGTTCTGAATCCGTTTGCAGATGGCATCCGGCAATATCCCTTCAAGGCCATATCCGGTAGCGAATTGCACACACCGTTCGTCGGTGGAAAGCAAGATGACCAATCCATTGTCACGTTCCTTTTGTCCTACGCCCGTTTCCTGTCCCAGCCGGTGGGCAAAATCAAAACAATCACCTCCCTCTATGCCTGTTACCGCTACCACTAATGTCTGTATACCTGTTTTTTGCTCTAAAGCGTAGAGGATGCTGTCCATAGTGGTGACAGCGGTGGATGAAAGGATACTGTCGGGATTGCTGACGTAGCGGGTACGGTTTTGCAAATGTACCATCGGTATGTCTTTTATGGCATATTCTTTGGCTTGAAGCTGGACGGAGCCTAGAAGCATGAAAAAAGTAAGTAAAAATGTCAATTTTCTCATTGGATGTATTTGTCTACAAATGCTTTTACTTTTTGGGTATATTCTTCAGTATTGAACAGATAGGAATGTGCATGGTCTGCTTCCGGAACTATCCATAATGCTTTGGGCTGAGGTTTTGCCTCATACAATTTGTACATCATCCATGTGGGTACGTAGTCATCTTTATCACCATGGATAAAGAACATGGGCAGATGGCATCGGGCTACCTGTTTCAATGCGGATGCTTCTTTGAACCCCCATCCATATTCCAGCTGGCATAACCAGTCGGCGGTGTACATTAACGGGAATTGAGGCAAGCCGAATTGTTCTTTCAGTTCTTTGGAAAATTGGTCCCATACGCTGGTATATCCGCAGTCCTCAACAAAACATTTCACATAGTCGGGCTGCAGTTCGCCCGAAACCATCATAGTGGTGGCTGCACCCATCGAGATTCCATGTACTACCATGCTGGTGCTGTCACCGTAAATTCGATTGGCAACCTCCATCCATTGTGTTACATCTTTGCGGTCTAACCATCCCATTTGTATGGCATTTCCACCGCTCAGGCCAGTGTCGCGTAAATCTGGTAGGAGGATGTTGAAATCCAGTTTTTTATTGTATAGATAACCTATCATCATCATGCGGATGGCATTGTCTGTATACCCGTGTACTATAACTGCGGTTTTGGCTGTCGGGCGGCTGGAAGCCACATAGTAAGCATGCAGTTTTACGTGGTCGGGAGAATAGATAAAGGTATCCTTCAGTGCTTGGTTCTGTTTCAGACTATCTATCCACGGTTTTAGATAGGGGTAAGTCTTAAACATATATTGCCAGGAACTTTCCAAATTCTTTCCTCTGTTTTCAGGGCGTAAGGAATAGTTCAGCATATATTGACTGCCTCCAAGTAGGATTATAATAAGCAGAACGAATATACTACTCGTTCCAATAATCATTTTTTTTCTTTTCATACCTTAACTATTTGTTCCATATATCCCATGCACCAAAGGCTTGTAATAAGAGCATTTCTAAACCGTTTTTGGTAATTGCCCCTTTGTCTGCCCCCTTTTTCATAAAAAGAGTAGTGTCAGGATTATATAACAAATCATAAAGCAAATGGTTGGGTGTGAGATATTGGTATGGAATATTGGGATATTCATCGGCACGGGGATACATACCTACAGGAGTACAGTTGACAACTACTTTATACTCATCCATGATTTCGGGAGTGAGCTGATCGTAAGTCAGCATTTCTTCACGCAGGTTCCGTGATACGAATTTGCATTCCAAACCTAATTTTTTCAGTCCGTAAGCAATCGCTTTCGAGGCCCCTCCTGTTCCTAGGATCAGAGCTTTTTTGTGCTGGGGTTCCAGCAAGGGTTCGATAGATTGAGTGAAGCCAATCACATCGGAATTATAGCCTATCAGCCTGGTCTTACCTTTTTGGCGGACAATTTTGATTACATTGACGGCTCCGATGGCTGCCGCATCTTTATCCAGTTCGTCCAAATAAGAGATGACTTGTTCTTTATAAGGTATAGTGACATTGAGCCCTACTAAATCAGGATTAGCCAATAGCACAGAAGGCAGTTCTTTGATGGATGGGATTTCGAAGTTTACATATTCGGCATCAATGTTTTCCGAATGAAACTTTTCATTGAAAAAGTTCTTTGAGAACGAGTGTCCTAACGGATAACCTATCAAACCATATTTTTTCATAAAACTCTATACTTTAAATTATTTCGTTGCTAAATAAAGCGTACAGATACCTAGTGTCAACCGCTTGAAACTCACCTGGTTGAATCCGGCTTTACGGATAATGTCTGTCATTATTTCGCCTTGTGGAAAGGCTTTGATGGACTGCGGCAGGTAAGTGTAGGCACTACGGTCTTTAGAGAGTAGCTTGCCCAAAGTGGGGATGACTATTTTAGAATAGACAGCATATAGCTGTTTCATGGGGAACCAGTCGGGTTCGGAGAGTTCCAAAATGACTAGTTTTCCGTTGTCTTTCAGTACGCGGTGCATTTCGCGGAGTCCTTTGTCAAGGTCTTCGAAATTGCGTACACCGAATGCTACGGTAATAGCGTCAAAGCGTTTGTCGGGAAAGGTGAGTGCTGTACAGTCTTCCTTAGCGAAAGAGATGCGGCTGTCCAGTCCGGCGGCTTTTACTTTTTCACGTCCCACATTCATCATGCCTTCGGATATATCGGTACCTATCAGCTCTTGGGGGTGAAGTGTCTGACAGGCTTGAATGGCAAAATCGCCCGTTCCGGTGGCTACATCCATTATGTGTTGCGGGTGAAAAGGTTCCAGCCAGTTAATGGCTTTGCGGCGCCAGCTTTTGTCAATGTTCCATGAAAGGGCATGATTCAACTGGTCGTAAGCAGGGGCAATGTTGTCGAACATTTTCTCTACTTGGACGCTTTTCTTTTCGTCAGCGTTGTAGGGCTTGATTTTTTCTTGTGGGTAGTTCATGTTTAATTAAAATTGAAAATTAAAGATTAAAAGGAGAGGATGGAGGATAGATTCCTGTACCTGTCTTTTAATCTTTAATTTTTCATTTTTATTTATTTCAAGTATTCGGTTACGTTCTTTTCTATACGTGCGGCGATATTTTCAGTGTCTGCTTTCACAAATTTTTCGCCGGTGATGTGTTCGAACAGTTCCATGTAGCGTTCGCTGATAGAATTAACGATTTCCGGGGTCATTTCGGGAACTTGTTGTCCTTCTTTGCCTTGGAAACCATTTTCCATCAACCATTCGCGTACGAATTCTTTAGAAAGTTGTTTTTGAGGTTCGCCTTTTGCAAAGAGTTCTTCATAACCTTCCAAGTAGAAATAACGGCTTGAATCCGGAGTGTGGATCTCATCCATCAGATAAATAGTGCCGTTGTGTTTACCGAATTCGTATTTGGTATCTACCAGGATCAGTCCGCGTTCTGCAGCGATTTCAGTACCGCGTTTGAACAGAGCCAATGTATACTTTTCCAATATTTCGTATTCTTCGGGAGTGGCCAGACCTTGTTTCAGAATTTCTTCCTTAGAGATGTCTTCGTCATGCAGGCCCATTTCGGCTTTAGTGGTTGGAGTAATGATTGGTTCGGGAAATTTCTGGTTTTCTTTCATTCCTTCGGGAAGTTTTACACCACAGATTTCACGAACGCCGTTTTTGTAAGCACGCCATGCGCTACCGCACAGGTAACCACGGACAATCATTTCCACAGGAAAACCTTGACACATAACTCCTACGGTAACCATAGGATCTGGAGTCGCCATTTTCCAGTTGGGGCAGATGTCGGTAGTTGCATCTAGAAATTTGGCTGCAATCTGGTTCAGCATTTGTCCTTTGTAGGGAATACCTTCAGGCAGAACTACGTCGAATGCGGAGATACGGTCGGTAGCTACCATTACTAACTTTTCGTCATTGATGTTGTATACATCACGCACTTTGCCGTGGTACACACTTTTCTGTCCCGGAAAGTTAAAGTCTGTTCTTGTTAATGCTTTACTCATGTCTTTATTTATAATTAAAATCAATAAATTCGTTTTATGTTTTCAGATTTTTCACTTCGTTCAGAATGACATGAATGAAAGGTTTTCTGTTTTTCTTCAAACTTCTCGTATGCTTCCACAATGCGGGTAACCAGTTTGTGCCGTACAATGTCCTTCTTGTTGAGTTCGATGAAACTGATTCCTTTCACGCCTTTCAGAATTTTTAGTGCCTGTATCAACCCCGAAGTTTGTGAAGATGGTAAGTCTATCTGTGTCATGTCACCTGTTACAATCATTTTGGTGTTCATCCCCATACGGGTGAGGAACATCTTAATTTGCTGGGTGGTGGTATTTTGAGCCTCGTCCAATATCACTACAGCATCATTCAAGGTGCGTCCGCGCATAAATGCCAATGGGGCTATTTGAATCACATTCAATTCCATATATTCTTTTAGCTTGGCGGCGGGAATCATATCTTGTAATGCGTCATACAGTGGTTGTAGATAAGGGTCAATCTTATCTTTCATATCACCGGGTAAAAATCCGAGTTTTTCTCCTGCCTCCACAGCCGGACGGCTCAAAATAATTTTTTTGATTTCTTTGTTTTTCAGGGAACGGACAGCAAGGGCGATAGCAGTGTATGTCTTTCCTGAACCTGCGGGACCGATAGCGAACAGCATATCGTTCTTTTCATATTCTTGTACCAGCTTCAACTGGTTCTCACTACGGGGAACGATCGGTTTTCCTGTTACACTGAATACAATAGTATCCCCTGTATTCTCTATTTGGGGTGAACGACCTTTCACTATGTCTAAAATCACTTCTTCTTTCAGTGAGTTATACTGGGCGCAATGCTTTTCCAATGCCAATATATTCTCTTCAAAAGCACACATTTCCTCTTCGTCTCCCAATACTTTGATGACATTTCCACGTGCCACAATTTTTAATTTGGGATACAAAGCTTGTATCATTTTCATATTGACGTTGTTTACGCCATAAAATATCACAGGATCAATATCCTCTAAAACTATATGTTTTTCTATCATTTAACTAGTTTAGGTACTTTATGTACTTGTTTATAGGGTGCAAATTTAATGAAAGGTTTTCATTGTTCTTATTTTCCGGGCAATTTATTTGCATAAGCTTTTTCAGAAAAAGGATTTTAATCTATCTTTGCGAGGAATTTGAAAAGATAGTTAGATTATGAATTGTATGAAAGGTGCATGTTGCACGCTATTGTCACTGTTGTTTTCCTTGACAGTTTCTTCCGGTTGCAAGGAAAAAGATATGTCCATGAAGATGAACGAGCCTCATAATATAAAAGGTGTAATTAGCTATAAACGTAGTTTCGGTGATTTGAATGATACTCATCTCAGTGTGGCGAAGAAAATAGGAATTCGTCCGTTGGTTTCTCGTTCGGAAGCAGAGGGGCTGGGTGGCAAATTGGTTCAGATAAAACCCTGTGAGCGTTATGCCATGGATTCGCTGACTCACTCCATTCCTTTTCTGATTCCGCAGGCTAGTGCGTTATTGGATACAATAGGAGCCAATTTTTTGGATTCATTGAGTTGCAAAGGATTGAATCCTAATCAAATCATTGTTACTTCTGTACTTCGTACGGCAGATGATGTGAAACGTCTTCGTCGTCGCAATGGAAATGCTTCTGCCAATTCAGCTCATGCTTTTGGGACAACTTTCGATGTCAGTTACCGTCGGTTTTGTAAAGTGGAAGACCCGGATGGACGTCCTATGCAGGATGTTAGTCCGGATACGCTGAAGTTGGTATTGGCCGAGGTACTCCGTGATCTTCGGAAATCGGACAAATGCTATATTAAATATGAGTTGAAACAGGGATGTTTTCATATAACAGCCCGCTGATTTATTGAATTTTCACTTGGTCGGAGGCTTTACGATGCGGTATTTCATATATTTGGCTTATGATGGAACGAATTATCACGGTTGGCAGATTCAGCCCAATGGTGACAGTGTACAGGAAACATTAATGCGTGCTCTTTCTACTTTTCTCCGTCAAGAAATAGAGGTAGTGGGAGCGGGACGTACTGATGCCGGTGTGCATGCGCGTCTCATGATCGCGCATTTTGATTATGACCGGGAGTTGGATTGTGTTCAGATAACGGAGAAATTGAATCGCTTGCTTCCTCCCGATATAGCGGTTTACGCTGTAAAGCGGGTGAAGGATGATGCGCATGCCCGTTTTGACGCGACTTATCGTACTTATAAGTATTATGTGACTACCCGGAAAGATCCGTTTAACCGTCACTATGCCTGGAGGCTTTTTAATTCATTGGATTTTGAGAAAATGAATGAGGCTGCCCGTGTATTGTTTGATTATACTGATTTTACCAGTTTCAGTAAATTGCATACTGATGTGAAGACGAATAATTGCCGGATTATGCATGCTGAATGGACGCAGGTGAGCGGGACAGAATGGGTATTTACTATTAAAGCTGACCGTTTTTTACGGAATATGGTAAGGGCTGTGGTAGGTACGTTGGTAGAAGTGGGACGTGGTAAAATGACTGTGGATGAGTTCAGGAAAGTGATAGAGGATAAAGATCGTTGTAGTGCCGGGAGTTCTGTTCCGGGACATGCCTTGTTTTTGGTAGATGTGGGATATCCGGAAGAACTGTTTATTGTTTCTCCGTCAGATATTTCCAATATCTGACAGGCATATCTTGCCGGTGTTTTCTGAGATTCCAACGTTCTTTGATGCAAATGGACTTGAAATATGTTTTCCAAAGTTTCTGAAACAATTTCTCATCATTGTCCATCAATGTTTCATTTAGCATTCCTGTGACCAGATGTGCTTGGCGGGGGTCTTCAAATGTTACTTCTTCCATCTCCGTCAGATTATAGTAATATCCATATTGTCGCTTCACATCATAAATGAGCCAACGCTGGTCGGCAAACCGGTCTTTGAAATGATCCACAGCCAGTGGCAGTGCGTTGAATTGAGGCTCTACGGCTGCAAAGAAAGTTCCGTCCGCAGCTTTTTGGAAACGGACGAACTGCATGAGGTGTACTCGTTCTCCATCTACTCTTTTATAGATTTTCGCAAGCTCCAGCACATCAGGATCGGCAAAGTTGGTTTCGATGGAATGAGGAGAGTTTATGGCCTTCCGGATATAGCGGAAAAGCATTTCGTCCACCTTTGGTAATTCTGATAACCAGCAGCAGGTCAGGCATAACAGGGCATGCTTGGAGATTTTTTTCTGTAATCCGCGCCACACTCGTCCGGCTTTCTCTTCATCAGTGGCTATGTGTATGGCTCCATCATAAAATAAGGGTAGCGGCTCGCCTTCCATCAAGAGCGAGTCTGGAAAGGTTTTGCGGAAGTAGGCATCGAAAATGCAAGTCAGCAAGCCTTCAAACGTATGGTCATAGATAAACAGAATCATTCGTTATCAGTGAAGTTTAGTATTAATTGGCGTTCGTCCACTTTCTTTTTGGGTTTGGGTACTAACAGTCTGCGTACTCCTGTCGGGGTCAGTTCATTAACAGTTCGGGTGGGGAGTTCGTTGCAGGTTATGAAGTATTGCGCTTTTTTCATCACTACACCTATTTTTTTCAGTTCATAGAATCCCAGTTTGGAGAAGCGGCGTGATGCGATGATTTGTCTTGCCGATTTGATTCCGATGCCCGGTACTCTGAGAATCATTTCGTAATCTGCCTGATTTATATCTATCGGAAATAGTTCGGGATGCCGTAATGCCCAACCTAGTTTGGGATCGATTTCCAAATCCAGGTCGGGATAGGAGTCATCTACTATTTCTTCTACTTTAAATTGATAGAAACGTAACAGCCAGTCGGCCTGATACAAACGGTTCTCCCGTACCAATGGCGGCTGTTTCAGTGCCGGAAGCCGTTTGTCGTATGTATTTACGGATATATATCCTGAGTAGTAAACGCGCCTCATGGTGGGGTGTTGGTAGAGTGAAGAAGAAAGATAAAGGATGTCTTTGTCTGATTCGGTTGTGGCACCGACAATCATCTGCGTGCTTTGTCCGGCAGGAACGAAGCGTGGAACATGGCGGAATTTTTTCCGGTCTTCCTTATTGGTAAGTACTCCCTGCTGGATATAGCGCATGGGCTGGTACACACTTTTGTGATCTTTTTCGGGAGCCAGTAATTTCAGATTCTCTTCTTTGGGAATTTCTATGTTTACACTGAGGCGGTCAGCGTAGAGTCCGGCTTCATTAACTAGTTCGCGACTGGCTCCGGGGATGCTTTTCAGGTGAATATATCCGTTGAATTTGTGTACTAACCGCAGGTCTTTGGCAACACGTACCAACCTTTCCATGGTGTAATCCGGATTGCGTACAACGCCGGAGCTGAGGAAAAGCCCTTCTATATAGTTGCGCCGGTAGAATTCGATGGTGAGGTCTACCAGTTCGCTTACCGAAAGTGTGGCACGGGGAATGTCATTGCTTCTTCTATTGATACAATAGGCACAGTCATATATGCAATAATTGGTCAGCATAATTTTCAGCAAGGATATGCAACGACCGTCCTCAGCGAAGCTGTGGCATATTCCCCAGCCGCCTACGGTGTTTCCCAATGTGCCTGATTGGTTACGGCGCACAGTCCCACTACTGGAGCAGGAAACATCATATTTGGCAGATTCTGCTAGTACTTTCAATTTGGCAAGGACATTCTCATTCATTTAATCAGAATATTTCTGCCAAAAATACAGATAGTCTTTGGAATGGGCAAACGGTTTGGCATTTTCTCCGTTAATTTTTAACTTCTTTGTTGGATTATACTGTTCCTTTTTTCTAATTACAATATAAGCCCGCTTGCTTTAAGCAGGTGTGTATTGGTGGTGACTATAATTCTTTTAACTTCTTTGTGGAGAATATATGGGGTATTGGAACGTGGATGAACTCTGTATGAATTCCATCGCTTTTTTTATGTTAAAATGCTACTTAAACATTAGTTTATGTAATATAAATTAAGGCGGTTTGCAAATTATTTGTTAATTTCGCACTTAATTTTTAATGTTTAATATAAAAAAATATTTATGGAGTGGTTTAAGAAAAAAATGAGAGTCTTTCTTTTTGTCTGTTTGTTATTCCCTTTTTATAGTTATGCGGCAAAGATTTCTTTGTCTATAAGTGGTAAAATAGAAGATCATTCAGCAATGCTTTATTTTCCTGACGGGAGAGAACTTCCTATTTCAATAGATGCTTCAGGAAAGGGAGAATTGGTAGTCGATGTTACGGAGCCTGTTTATGTGGCATTAGGTTATCATTATATAAGTCGTACTTTGTTGCTTACACCTGATACAGATATACAAATTTCTTTTGAAAATAAAAAATTTGGAGAACGTGTAGCCATTACAGGCACAGGTTCACAAGTAAATATCTATTTGAATAACGGACGTTTGAAAGCAGCAAAAATTGATGATATGGCATTAGGAGAAAAAGCGTTCTTTTTGAAAATGGATAGTATTTTGAATGTAAATCTGCAAGAGTTGGATCATGCCGGATTATCAGAGGAAATTAATGAAATGGAGAAAATACGTTTGAAATATTTTACTTGTGCTACATTGCCTTCTTATCCTTATTTCCATATGCGTATAGCTAAGGATTCTACTTATGAAGCTTCTTTAGAATATTGGAGTAAGTTACAGGAGTTGATGGTTATGGATGCTTCTTTGTTGCGATATGACGAATTCCGTTCATTTTTGGTTGAGGCGGTAAGCAGAGTGGCAAGAAAACAATACCCGGAATCAAAGTCTTTGGATGCGGTAGTCCGATATGTGGAATCGGAAGTGAAGGAGCCTGGTATTGCAGAGTTCTTAATAAATAAGAATGTATATGCTTATGTAGAGAGATATGGACTTGATTCTGCTGATGCTTATTGTGCTGTGTTCGATCGGTATGTAAAATCACCGCTATTGGTGAAGAATTTTGAGACATTGTGCAATCGTTGGCGCAAATTGTCGGTAGGAGCTCTTTCTCCAAATTTTAACTGTACGGATTTGTCTGGTAAAAAAGTTTCTCTTTCTGATTTTAAGGGAAAGTATGTATATATAGATATTTGGGCTACTTGGTGTGGTCCTTGCCAACGTGAAATTCCACATTTGCAAAAGTTAGAAGAAAAATACCATGGAAAAGATATTTATTTTGTTAGTATCTCATGTGATAATAACAAAAAAGCATGGGAAAATAGAGTGAGGGCTGGTTTAAAGGGTATTCAGTTGCATTTTGTAAATGGAGATACATTTATGAATGACTACATGATAAAGGGGATTCCCCGTTTTATTCTTTTAGATAAGGAAGGAAAAATTATATCGGTGGATATGAGTCGTCCTTCTGATCCCAAAACAATAGCTAAATTAGATGAATTACTTAACTGACTTTTATATTGATAAATTTTTTTAATTTTATGAGTGAAGAATCAGTAAACTCAAGAAGGTGCAAAGGGGGAAATCTGTTTTTTTCAAGAATTCTTTTTTGTATTTGTTTGTGTGGACCGGTAGCTTATGCGTTGGCAGAGGAAAGTACTGTCGTTTCAGAAATACGGCAGAATGAAAAAAAATCTATTTCGGGAGTGGTTACAGATACTAATGATGAACCGTTGATTGGAGCGACTGTATTGGTAAAAGGAACTCAGAATGGTACCGTAACAGATGTGGATGGACGTTTCCATCTGAAGGTAAACAGTGGGGAAACACTTGTGGTTTCATATATTGGTATGAAATCAAAAGAAGTGGCGGTTGTGGATGGAAAGAAAGAGCTTTTTATTCGGTTGGATGCGGACACTGAAATGTTGGATGAAGTGTTGGTTACTGGATATCAGACTTTGTCGAAAGAACGTTCTACGGGTGCGTTTTCTAAAGTTTCTACTGAAAAGTTAGAGTTGAAACGTATGGATAACTTGTCTTCTATGCTTGAGGGACAAGTGGCTGGATATGTGAATGGACAGATTCGTGGTGTCACAACCATGAATGCTGTCGCGAATCCGATGGTCGTGATTGATGGATTTCCTGTAGAAAATACAACATTAGACAGAATAGGGCAGACAACTGAAAATATGCCTGATTTAAATCCGGAAGATATTGAAAGCGTAACAGTGCTGAAAGATGCTGCTGCTGCTTCTATCTACGGTGCGCGAGCTGCTAATGGCGTGATTGTGATTACTACGAAAAAGGCTAAAGAAGGTAAAGCGGAAGTAAGTTTTTCTTCTACCTTTACAGTGCACCCTTATTCTTATTATAAAAAAAATCGGACTAATGCGGCTGATGTTATTGCTATGGAACGTGAATGGGCGACTATGGCATTGAGTACGCCTGAGGCTGCGGAGATGCAGGCTGCCGATTTGCGTGAAAACGGACCATATCCTAGTTTGGGAGTTAATACTTTGTTAGATATGTACACTGGGAAAATCAGTATGGCTGAGGGAGATAAAATTCTGAATCAGTTGGCTTCCTACGGTTATCAATATTATGATCAGGCAGAAAAATATGGTAAGCGTAACCCTTTTTACCAGCAGTATAATTTGAGGGTAGGTAAAACAACAGAGCGTAATTCTTTTAATTTCTCTACTACTTATTGGGATAATGATTATGAGGATATAAATCATAGTGATTGGAAATTAGGTATCAATATTACTAATTCATTACAGCTAACCAATTGGTTGCATTTTGATACAGGCGTTTATCTGAAATATGGCAAAGAGAAGAACCAGTCATATGATTTGTTTGATCCGGGCTTTTCTGTCATGCCTTATGATCCGTTGGTCAATGCAGATGGAAGTTATTTTGTGGCACCTTCACAAAGTGACAAGTCACGTCGTGATTTAGTAGATCAATATGGGCTGTATTCAGAAGATCTCGTGCCGATGGATGAGTTGAATTATGCTCTTAATACAACCAAAACTTTTGAAACCCGCGCTTATGCTAAGTTGAAGTTTGATTTGACTTCTTGGTTGAATTACAATGTGATGTTCCAATATGAAACAAGTGATTCGGATTATGAATCATTGGGTGAGAAAGAGTCAAATTTTATGCGTAAGCGTATTAATGATTTTACCAGCAAATCACCGAATGGCAGTTCTTTGGTATATAATCTGCCGAATGGAGATTCGTTTCATACGTTGAAGAACAGCAAACATAGTTATAACTTCCGTCAACAGTTGAGTCTTGATAAAACATTTGATGAAAAGCATAATTTAGTATGGATATTAGGACAGGAAGTGCGCCATTCATTGATTAATTTTGATGAAAATACGGTATACGGATATGATCCGGAGCTTAAAACATGGCAAAATTATAATATGAAAGATTTGGCTTATTTTTCGGGCTTGTTAGGATCTGCTCAGTTAGATCAGAATAGTATTGCTTCGTCTCGTGAATTGCTTAATCGTTTTGTTTCCTTCTATTCGAATGCATCGTATACGTATGATGATAAATATGTACTTTCTGGAAGTATTCGTTGGGATCGTTCGAACTTGTGGGGAACTAATTCGAAATACCAGAATAAACCTTTATGGTCAGTCGGGGGAAGTTGGAATATCTATAAAGAGAAATTCTTTCAAGCGGATTTTGTAGACATGTTGAAATTACGCGCTTCATACGGTATTGGTGGTAATATTGGGCGTAATACAGCTCCCTATCTGATAGCTTCCTATTATGATTCCAGCCTTGTGGATGGTATGGCAGGGTCTGTGAATACTCCTCCCAATAAGGATATCCGTTGGGAAAAGACAACGACTGTGAATGTAGGTGTAGATTTTGCTTTGTTCCGTCATCGTCTGTCGGGAACAATAGAGTATTATAATAAATATAGTGTTGATCTACTTGCTGCTATAAATGGTAGTCCTACACAAGGGTTTGGCTATACAACGTTGATGACGAATAATGGAAAAATGGTAAACCGGGGAGTGGAAATCACTTTGAGCGGAGAGATTATCCGTCAGAAGGACTTTAGTTGGAACGCTTCATTGTTATATGCATTTAATCGTAATAAAGTAAAACACATCAGTGTGCAACCAAGTTTGTGGGATAGCCGTATAAGTATGCCTACCAGTTATCCTATGGTTGGAAAACCATTATATGGTATTTATGCGTATAAGTGGGCTGGATTGAATGAGAATGGTGATCCACAGGTATATGATGCGGAAAATAATGTCACTTCAGGTCCTGCACGTGATTATCATGCATTGGTTTATTGTGGTACGACTGTTCCTATACATAATGCTTCGTTAACCAATGTATTACGTTATAAAGGTTTTGAATTTTCAGCAATGCTGATATTGGATGCAGGTCACAAGTTGCGGTCAAGCAATATTCCAAGCATTAATATGTCGAACGGACGTATTACATCTACTGCTAAGGGTATAGTGGACCGTTGGACTCAGCCTGGGGATGTAACGGACGTACCACGTCTGCTTTTCTCTAATGATACGGAGAATTTTAATACACACCGTACGGAATTATATCGTTATTCGGATTTGTTTGTGTATGATGCATCAAATATTCGTTTGAGTAATATTTCATTGGCGTACAGAGTTCCGGCCCATTGGTGCAAGAAAATTTCTCTTTCCGGCGCTCGTCTTCAGTTCAATGTAGAGAATGTAGCAACATTTGCTTTTGATAGTAAAGCGAATTACGATTTAGGCGGTAAAGTGAAACCGAATTATGTATGGGGATTGTATTTGAATTTTTAAAGGATGAATAATATGAAAAAACAAATGATAAAGATAAGCAGTCTGCTTTTTGTTATGGTGGCTATGATGCTTTCCGCTTGTGATGATTATTTGGATGATGTGCCGAAAGGGCAGAAGATTCCGAAGACATGGGAAGACTATAATGCTTTTATCCGAAATAATTTTTCCTACCATTTTCTTGATCCCGATCAGCTTGCGGTATTAGCAGGAGATATATTTAAACTTCCTTCTGCCGTAACTAGTCCGTCGTTAACACGTGCCAATTATTACGCAGATGAATCTGTAAATCGAATAGACTTAATGACAGGCAATGATAAGAACCCTTATTTTAATGCTTATGAGGGACTTTTTGCGTGGAATCTAATCGTAGAGGATGTACCGGATGCGACAGAATGTACGGAGGTTCAGCGCCGTCAGTTAATAGCTCAGGGACGTGTTCTTAGAGCCATGCATTATTTTTATTTGGCTAATTTTTATGCTGACCAGTATGATGAGGCTACTAAGGATAAACTGTCAGTTCCTTTGATAACTTCGGCTTCTGTGGAGGCTCCGTCGCCGCAGGTAACTTTGCAAACAATCTATGAGTTTATGCTTGATGATTTGAATAAGGCGGTTGAAGATCTGCCTGTACATAGTGAGTCGATTCTTCATCCTAATCGGGCACTTGGATATGGTATGTTGGCTCGAGTGTATTTGTCTATGGGGGATTATGACAATGCTTTGAAGAACGCTTCATTGGCATTGGAGCAAAATGACCAGCTTTTTAACTGGATAGATCTTTATGAGGCGGATAAGGAGCGCTATGATGATCCCAAGAATTATACATCAGGGGTAGCCGGTAATCCTGAAACAGATAATGTAGAGAATTATATTTATTGTTATGGATCTTCCACTTCAGGCTGGACTGGTTTGAATAACACAAGCTACGCTATTTCTCCTGAACGGGCGGCTCGTTTTGAAAAGGGGGATACTCGTCTGCTGACCCATTGGAAATCCAGAGTGTCATCTTCCGGTATTCCTTATTATGCGGGTATCTATGCTTTGGAAATGAATAAAGGAGGTATGCGTTCACCTGAAATGTATTATATAAAGGCCGAATGTTTGGCTCGTAAAGGGGGAGAAGCTAATATTAGAGAAGCAATGGAACTGGTGAATAAGGTGAGAAAAACACGTATTCTTCCTGAGTTTTATCAAGATTGGACTGCTGCAACAACGAAAGAAGCAGTGGAAAAAATAATAAGAGATAAAGAGAGTGAATATATCCAGACTCAGGTTATATATTGTGATTATAGACGTTTGAATAAGGACCCGGAGTATGCCCGTACTTTTCCACGTACTATTGAAGGAAAAGAGTATATTCTAAAGTCTGATTCGCATTTATGGATTATGCCTTTTCCGCGTGAAGCCGTATCTAATCCTGGAAATGGAACGATTACACAGAATGTGGAAAAGTAATAAAGCGATAATTTTGCGATAGAATTTATATTATCGATAGGAGTATTCTGAAAAGATTAAGAAATATCCGGATATCCTATAGAGAGAAACAAAAAGGGCGGAACAAAAAATCCGCCCTTTTCTCGTTTTATTATTTTTCAAATTGGATTAGTGGCAATGTCCGCATCCACAGTTGTTTTCATCACTACAACCATCACCGCATCCACCTCCGCAGTCACCACAACCACAGCCGCATCCTTCTCCACTCATCATTTTTACCATTTCCTGAATTTCTTCATTAGTGGCTGTGCGGGATTCTACTACTTCACCTTCAAAAGTGAGATCTTTACCTGCATGAGGATGGTTTAAATCTACAGTAACAGTGTCATTGGTTACTTCGCTTACGGTAGCGTAGAAGTGATGGCCTTCATTGTCCTGTAAGGGAATGACAGCCCCCGGGAAGATACGTTCTTCATCAAAAACACCATCAATGGTGAACATATCTTTAGATACAGTGCGCACACCTTCGGGCATATATTCTCCGTAGGCTTCTGCGGTAGGAATGACAAATTCAAATTTATCACCCTTCTTCAAGGCTGTTATTTCTGTTTCAAAGCGTTCCAGTGTGGTTCCTAAGCCGGATATGAACTGGAAAGGATGTTCTACAGTTGCTTCTTCTACCAATGTTTTCTGGCCGTCTTGCATTACATAAAGTTTGTATGCTACGGTGATGTACTTATTTTCCATGTTTTCTTATTATAATAATGTAATATAAACTACTTACGTAAGTTTTCCGTTGGCAAAGATACGAATTAATTCCCCTTAATCCTTTGTTATTACGTTTATATTACATAAATTTGTTATTATGATACTATAAATGCATTTTCGGTGGCGTTTAATCCTTGATATAAATCAATTAACTGCTCGTTTTGATAGATGTTTGCTTTAATTAACAGATATATGACAACATGTTATAAAGCATGTTGTTATATTTGCAACGTAAAGAGAATGAGATAACGAGATTGTTTTTAAAAGGTATTATTTAGTTCTTGGGTACTAGGTACTAAGTAAATTGTTTTTAGGTTTAACAAATTAAAATTTTAGGTATTATGAAACGTTTAGTATTGTTGGTTGTAGTGGCATTAGGAATGTCAGCTACAAGTTTTGCAGGAGAAAAAGTAGAAGGTAAAGATTGGAAGGTAGATGTTAACGTCGCAAAGTTGAGCAAATATTTGAATCTGGATGCACGTCAGATGGAGGAGGTTGCTAATATTTCTGATTATTTTGCTGACAAAGTGCAAAGCGCAAGCTACGCAAAAGAAGCTAAACAAGGTAAAAAATTGCGTGAAGCCGTATATGGAAACTTCAAACTGATGAAACGTACATTGACAAATGAGCAGTACAAGAAGTATGTGCAGTTGTTGAATGTCACATTGAAAAACAAAGGGTTGGATTCCTATATGGAAGATGTGGCGAATAAGTAAATTTATAAAATGAAATAAATGAATAGAAAAGAGAGTGCATTGGTTTGTATTCTCTTTTTTATTTATCCGTCGGAAGATATAGTGTATATTTGTGATAAAATGATTGTTTAAAGCCCGATTTAGTTACGAATGATAATTTATAAGAAAAAAAATCTTCATTTTATTTGTTTGTTACAAAAAACGCTTTACCTTTGCAGTCGTTAAAGAAACAAAGAAAACAGATATATGAATATTACTACTCTAAATAACCTGGCAGTCCTGCATATTATTCGCGTCGTGGTGGTCACACTGGGAGCGTGAGAAAGGTTGTGTATGTGTAGTTGTACATATAAAGAAATAATTGAAAGCCTTTCTCACATGGTGAGGAAGGCTTTTTCAATAAGTATAGGACGTTATAGATTTAGAATAAGATGAAGAATCAGTTACGCAGTTCGTTTAGCACACAGGGTCGCCGTATGGCAGGAGCGAGAGCTTTATGGGTAGCTAACGGCATGAAAAAAGAAATGATGGGCAAGCCCATTATAGCCATAGTAAATTCGTTTACACAGTTTGTTCCGGGACATACCCATCTGCATGAAATAGGTCAGCAAGTGAAAGCCGAGATCGAAAAACTGGGATGTTTTGCAGCAGAGTTCAATACAATTGCCATTGATGACGGAATAGCTATGGGACACGATGGTATGCTATATTCACTGCCCAGTCGTGATATCATTGCCGACAGCGTGGAATATATGGTGAAT
The DNA here is from genome assembly GCF_031119655.1 of Phocaeicola sp. GP0067. NCBI lineage: Bacteria > Pseudomonadati > Bacteroidota > Bacteroidia > Bacteroidales > Bacteroidaceae > Phocaeicola > Phocaeicola sp. GP0067. The sequence goes on along the minus strand of NZ_JAVHZY010000002.1, from coordinate 188,850 downwards.
GCTCATAAGGCGGATGCAATGGTGTGTATCAGTAATTGTGACAAAATCACTCCGGGTATGCTGATGGCTGCCATGCGGCTGAACATACCGACTGTTTTTGTATCGGGTGGTCCTATGGAGGCAGGAGAATGGAATAACCAGCATCTTGATTTGATAGACGCCATGATTAAATCTGCTGATGCATCGGTCAGCGATGAGGATGTGGCTCAAATAGAAGATAATGCGTGTCCCGGCTGTGGCTGCTGTTCAGGTATGTTTACGGCTAATTCCATGAATTGTCTTAATGAGGCTATTGGTCTGGGACTTCCGGGTAATGGCACTATTTTGGCAACTCATGCCAACCGTACTCAGTTGTTTAAAGATGCGGCTGCTCTGATAGTGAAGAATGCTTATAAATACTATGAGGAAGGAGATGACAGCGTGTTGCCACGCAGCATTGCTACTCGTGATGCTTTTCTGAATGCCATGACATTGGATATTGCAATGGGTGGTTCCACCAATACTGTGCTCCATCTTTTAGCTATCGCCCACGAGGCGGAAGTAGATTTCAAGATGGATGATATTGATATGCTTTCACGCCATGTGCCTTGTTTGTGTAAAGTAGCTCCGAACACACAGAAATATCATATCCAGGATGTGAACCGTGCCGGCGGTATCCTTAATATATTGGGAGAATTATCTAAGGGTGGTTTGCTGAAAACCGATGTGAAGCGAGTGGACGGTCTGACATTGGCGGAAGCTGTCGAAAAATATAATATATGTAAGAAGGAAGTGGATACTGAAGCAAAACGTATCTATTCAAGTGCTCCGGGAAACAAATTCAATATAAAGCTGGGTTCTCAGAATGCTGTTTATAAAGAACTGGATACAGATCGTGCCAATGGTTGTATCCGTGATTTGCAACATGCTTATAGTAAGGACGGAGGTTTGGCTGTTTTGAAAGGGAACATTGCACAGGATGGTTGCGTAGTGAAAACAGCCGGAGTGGATGAAAGTATTTGGAAATTCTCGGGACCTGCCAAGGTGTTCGATTCGCAGGATGCTGCTTGTGAAGGTATTCTAGGAGGAAAGGTAGTCAGCGGAGATGTTGTTGTTATCACTCATGAAGGTCCGAAAGGTGGTCCCGGTATGCAGGAAATGCTTTATCCTACTTCTTATATCAAATCCAAGCATTTAGGAAAAGAATGTGCTCTGATTACCGACGGACGTTTTAGTGGAGGAACCTCGGGATTAAGCATCGGGCATATTTCTCCCGAAGCTGCAGCGGGTGGTAATATCGGAAAAATAGTGGATGGTGATATAATTGAAATCGATATTCCGAACCGCAGTATCAATGTGAAACTGAGCGACGAAGAATTGGCCGCCCGACCGATGGCACCGGTGACCCGCGACCGTAAAGTTCCTAAAAGCTTGAAGGCATACGCTAGTATGGTAAGTTCTGCAGATAAAGGAGGAGTGAGAATCATTGACTAAATTAGAAATTAAAAATTGAGAATAAAAAACAGTTTCGTTGTCATCGGCCAGTTGTCCGGCATCGTATTTTTTTGAATCTCAATTCTCAACTAAACAATTATGGCAAAAGAAAAGATAACAGGAGCAGAGGCGATGATGCGTTCTTTGGAGTATCAAGGAGTAAAAACTCTTTTCGGATATCCCGGAGGTTCTATCATGCCTACTTTTGATGCTTTATATCATCATAAAGATACATTGAACCATATATTGGTCCGTCATGAACAGGGAGCTGCCCATGCAGCACAGGGATTTGCCCGCGTATCCGGGGAGGTTGGTGTCTGTTTGGTGACTAGCGGACCCGGTGCGACAAATACCATCACCGGCATTGCCGATGCTATGATTGACAGCACGCCTATTGTGGTGATTGCCGGACAGGTAGGAGCTTCTTTTTTGGGTACGGATGCTTTTCAGGAAGTAGATCTGGTGGGTATCACTCAGCCTATTACCAAATGGAGTTACCAAATTCGCCGTGCGGAAGATGTAGCTTGGGCTGTAGCCCGTGCTTTCTATATAGCCAAAAGCGGACGTCCCGGTCCTGTTGTTCTGGACTTTGCCAAGAATGCACAAGTGGAGATGGTGGATTATGAACCGATGAAGCTTGATTTTATCCGTAGTTATGATCCGGAACCTAATCCTGATAAGGAATCTCTTCAGGAGGCTGCCGAATTGATAAACAATGCCCAAAGGCCATTAGTGTTGGTAGGGCAGGGGGTAGAGTTGGGTAACGCGCAAGATGAGTTACGTGCATTCATAGAAAAAGCCGATATGCCTTGTGGCTGTACTTTGCTGGGACTTTCGGCTATACCGACTTCGCATCCTTTAAATAAAGGAATGTTAGGTATGCATGGAAATCTGGGTCCCAATGTCAAGACTAATGAATGTGATGTGTTGATTGCCGTAGGTATGCGTTTTGACGACCGTGTAACCGGAAAATTAGATACATATGCTAAACAGGCAAAGGTGATTCATTTGGATATTGACCATTCTGAAATAGACAAGAATGTAAAAGTGGATGTACCCGTATTAGGTAATTGTAAACATACGCTAGCTATGCTGACGCAACTTATCCGGGAGAATAAACACTCCGAATGGATTGATAGCTTTGCTGAATATGAAAAGACGGAATATGAACATGTTATCAGTAAAGAAATTCATCCTGTTGACGGGGCGTTGAATATGGGTGAAGTGGTGCGTGCGGTGAGTGAGGCTTCGAATAATGAGGCCGTACTGGTGACAGATGTGGGACAGAACCAAATGATGGCTGCTCGTTATTTTAAATACAGTAAGAACCGTAGCATTGTAACTTCGGGTGGATTGGGAACAATGGGATTCGGTCTTCCCGCTGCTATAGGCGCTACTTTCGGTTGCCCGGATCGTACTGTATGCGTATTTATGGGTGATGGCGGTTTGCAGATGAATATTCAAGAATTGGGAACTATCATGGAGCAAAAAGCGCCGGTAAAGATTATTTTGTTGAACAATAACTATTTGGGTAATGTTCGTCAGTGGCAAGCTATGTTTTTCGGTCATCGTTATTCATTTACTCCGATGTTGAATCCGGATTACATGAAGATTGCCGAGGCATACGAGATTCCTGCCCGTCGTGTCATGAAGCGCGAGGAATTGCAGGATGCTATCCATGAAATGCTGGCTAATGACGGGCCGTTCCTGTTGGAGGCTTGTGTGATAGAAGAGGGAAATGTATTGCCGATGACACCTCCGGGAAGCTCGGTGAATCAGATGTTACTGGAATGCTAATTTAATAATTATGGATAAGACATTATATACATTAATCGTTCATTCAGAAAATATCGCCGGTTTGCTGAATCAGATTACGGCTGTGTTTACTCGTCGCCAAATCAATATCGAAAGTCTTAATGTTTCTGCGTCTTCCATCAAGGGAGTGCATAAATATACTATTACTGTCTGGACTACTCAGGATGTGATAGAAAAGGTGGTGAAGCAGATTGAGAAGAAAATAGATGTTTTGCAGGCACATTATTTTACTGATAGTGAGATTTATCAGCATGAGATTGCTTTGTACAAGGTTTCTACTCCTGAATTTCAGGAGAATCCTATGGCATCTAAAGTTATCCGCCGTTATAGTGCCCGCATTGTAGAAGTAAATCCGGTTTTCTCTATTGTTGAAAAGAATGGAATGAGTGAGGAAATTACTGCTCTTTATGAGGAGTTGCGCGGATTGGGATGTGTGTTGCAGTTTGTACGTTCGGGACGTGTGGCGATTACTACCAGCTGTTTCGAGCGTGTGAACGAATATCTGACCCAACGCGAGGAAAAGTATCGCCAGCAAAAAACGGAATAATGATGAGTGAGAATAAAGTAGGAACATACAGATTTGTGGCAGAACCCTTTCACTGTGATTTCAGTGGAAAGTTGACTATGAGTGTGCTGGGTAACCATTTGCTGAATTGTGCCGGCTTTCATGCTGCCGACCGGGGATTTGGAATTGCTACACTCAATGAGAATCATTATACATGGGTACTTTCCCGTTTAGCTGTAGAGTTAGAGAATATGCCTTGTCAATATGAGGGATTCAGTATTCAGACATGGGTGGAGAACGTGTATCGCCTTTTTACAGACCGTAATTTTGCAATTTTGGATAAGGAAGGAAAAGCTGTCGGATACGCCCGTTCCGTATGGGCGATGATCAGTATGGAAACTCGCAAACCAGCTGACTTGCTTACGCTTCACGGAGGTAGTATCACTGATTATGTATGCGATAAGGAATGTCCTATAAGCAAGCCCGGTCGTATTAAGGTGACAGAGAAAACTCCGGTTTCTGAATACCAGACCAGATATAGCGATATTGATATCAATGGTCATGTGAACAGTATTAAGTATATAGAACATATTCTCGACCTGTTTCCTATAGAATTTTTTAAGGAGAAACGGATTAAACGTTTTGAGATGGCTTATGTAGCTGAAAGTTATTATGGTGATATATTGAGTTTCTACCGCGAGGAAGTGGGGGAGAAAGAATATGATATAGAGGTGAAGAAGAATGGCACAGATGTTGTCGTTCGCAGTAAGGTGATATTTATTTAGAATCTAATTTTTAATTTTTAATTTATAATTTAAAATGGCACAATTGAATTTTGGCGGCGTTACAGAAACTGTAGTTATCCGCGATGAATTTCCTTTGGAAAAAGCACGTGAAGTATTGAAAGATGAAACAATCGCTGTGATCGGGTATGGTGTGCAGGGACCGGGGCAGTCTTTGAATCTCCGGGACAATGGTTTCAATGTAATCGTTGGTCAGCGTCCGGGAAAAACATATGAAAAAGCAGTTGCTGACGGATGGGTTCCGGGTGAAACTCTGTTTGGTATTGAAGAGGCTTGTCAGAAAGCGACTATCGTAATGTGTCTGTTATCTGATGCAGCTGTTATGTCTGTATGGCCGACTATCAAACCTTGCTTGACTCAAGGCAAGGCACTTTATTTCTCTCATGGCTTTGCTATTACTTGGAGTGACCGTACAGGGGTAGTTCCTCCTGCTGATATTGATGTGATCATGGTAGCTCCTAAAGGGTCGGGTACTTCACTGCGTACCATGTTCTTGGAAGGTCGTGGTTTGAACTCTTCATACGCTATCTATCAGGATGTAACCGGCAAGGCTTATGAACGTACTATTGCATTGGGTATTGGTATCGGTTCAGGCTATTTGTTCGAAACTACTTTCCAGCGTGAAGCAACTTCTGACTTGACTGGTGAACGCGGTTCTTTAATGGGGGCTATCCAAGGATTGTTGTTGGCTCAGTATGAAGTATTGCGTGAAAACGGACATAGCCCTTCTGAAGCGTTTAATGAAACTGTAGAAGAATTAACCCAGTCATTGATGCCTTTGTTTGCTAAGAATGGTATGGACTGGATGTATGCTAACTGCTCTACTACTGCTCAGCGCGGTGCATTGGATTGGATGACTCCGTTTCATGATGCTATCAAACCTGTAGTTGAAAAGTTATATCACAGTGTGAAGACTGGCAACGAGGCTCAGATTTCTATCGATTCTAACTCTAAACCCGATTATCGTGAAAAATTGGAAGAAGAATTGAAAGCATTGCGTGAAAGCGAAATGTGGCAGACGGCTGTAACCGTACGTAAACTTCGTCCTGAAAATAATTAATAGTTAGTATTTAGTATAGAAAGCGGGGGTGCGATGAGGCATCTCCGCTTTCTTTTATATATATTAATGTTAGTGGTATTGTTTATATCATGTGTAGTCGCTAATTTTGTGAAAACTTGACTTAGACATGAATAATAGATTATCACTTTTATTAATAGGGTGCATATTTCCCTTTCTATCTTTTTATGCACAAAAGAATATGAATCTTCCACCATATTATCCCACAGTAAAAGGTATTACGGATTATGCTGTGTGGCAGCTTGTATATCCGGATTCTTTATTAAAGGCGGATATTGCAGGTGAAGCAGTGTGTACACTCCGCATTGATAGTTTGGGTATTGTCCGTAGTAAATATATTGAAGCCACTCATCCTTTGTTTGCCAAGGCGGCCGAAGATGTGATTGAGGGGATGCGTGAATGGCAGCCTGCAAAGAAAGCGGGTAGAGATATAGATAGTACTGTAGTCTTTCATATTCCTTTTAATCCTGATATTTACAGTGACCGTATTTGGCGGCAGCAGCAAGTTCTGGAATCTTGCAGGGGACAATTTGTCGATTCCATGCCTGTCTTTCCAGATGATATTCGTAGTCTTGTTATGGGAAATATGGGTTGGCCTGATGATAAAGTGGATAAAGCCGTTGCTATTTGCCGTTTTACGGTGAATGAAAACGGGGAGATTATGAATATCCGTGTGATAAAAGGCACTCATCCGGCTTTTGATAAAGAGGCTATACGTATTCTTTCTAATTTTCCCCGGCTGATTCCTGCCATGAAAAACAGCAAACCTGTGCCATATGATTATTTTTTGACTATGCGTTTTTGGAAAGAGGATCTGGAACATTATTTATTGTATAGGGAATGTGCACAGGAAGATTTGGAAAAGACCACTTGGGAGCCTTATAGATACTCTTCTTATCCCGGTGGTACTGTTGCTTTGACGCAATTTATAAATTCTCATCTGAAAATAACTCCCGAAATGAAAGCTACGGGAAAGCAGGGACGGGTGATTTATAGTTTCAATGTGGATATAGATGGTTCAATGAAAGATTTTCGGCTGGTGAGAGGACTTGATCCATTAATGGATGCCGAAGCATTGCGGGTACTTCAATTAGTGAATGAAAAATGGAGTACGGGGTATTATTTCAATTCAAAGAAATGGTATCGGGAGTTTTATGTGAATCAATTCACCATTCCCATTATTTTTAGTTGGTAGCTTATACATATTGCTACTTTGGACTTGAGATTTCGATGTTTTGACAGTTTTGGGAGTCCACCTGTAACATTAAGGAGGATTACCGTTCTTGAAGGATCATTTTGTTCTTCGGTCAACTTTCGGAAGTATCTCTGACCTGTCAGTTTTTCGATACAGGAACTTCGAGCATATATGCCCTCATGCCCTCATTGTGTGTATAACAGGCTAATTATAAATTACTTATGTATTGACGGTAAAAATTCTTGCTCTCACTTATACTCTCATGCCCTCACTATGTTTTGAAGTTTTTTTTACATAACATGCTTGTTGTCAGTTATGCATATTTTTTACAGGCTGTTTGTGTTTGATGCAAAGTAGGACATTTTCAGGCTTTTCTATCGTAAGAAGTATGCATGAGAAGGGTTTCTACGAAATGAGGCTTACGATGGAATTTTCGGCAGGGGTAAAAAAGATCAAGACGTTTTTAAAAAAGCTCTTGTTCTTTTTTAAAAAGGCGGTTATCTTTTTTTAAAAGCTCTTGATCTTTTAAAAAAACGTCCTGTCACCAACGACAGGAAGAATATAAAAACAGGCTGTACCAATCATTTGATACAGCCTGTTTTTATATTTATAGGATTATATACTACAGATTAGAAGTACAGATAACGGTCATCTTTCACTTCAGCTTTTTTGTAGAGGTCATTGATGAAACTGCTAGCATAACGTCCTGCCATATTAGACAAGTTGTTTTCTTCGTTTTTAGCATCAAATTCTTCTGCACTTTTTTCTTTGTTATAAACCTGAATCATGTAAACACCTGCATTACCCTTGATAGGACCAGTTAACTTGTTTACTTCAGCTTTGCTTGCATAAGCACCTAAAGCTGGTTCGCTGGCGCGAGTTACTGAAACATATGCCGGAGCAGAGAAAGTGATATGTTTTACAGAATCGCTAACTGCATTTGCCATATTTTTCACTTGGTCAATGCTGTTTGCACCTTTCATTTCAGCTATCAGTTTTTCAGCTTTTTTATCTTTGATGATTTCTGCTTTCAGCATGTCGGCAACCAAGTTGATATTACGATATCCGGCAGGATTAATCTTTTCAAGAGCAACTACCATCAGGTGATCGTTCTCACCACATTCATACAATGGAGACACTTCACCTTCTTTGGCTGCAAAAATCCATTTCAACGCTTCACGGGTTCCTTTTACACCACCCACACGGTGTTCTGCGCTACGGAAATCAGCACGTTCTAACAAGCGGTATCCGCTTTCTTCTGCATTGGCAACAATCTTATCCATTGTAGTGTTCTGCGCTACGAATTGGCTGAAATCATTGTATGCCTTGTTGTATGTTTCTTTGCTGAATTCAACCGGACGTTTAATCACTGCAACTTTATATTTATCTTTCATGGCTTTTTTATCCAACACTTGAAGAATAACGTTAGCTTGTCCGATCTGAAGATTGCTTAATTCTTTAACATTAGAGTTAATCAATGTGTTGATGTATTTAGCATTGTCAGCATCTAATGCAGCACCTTCATAGTTGCGTGCAGTCAACCAGGTTGCTTCACCTGTCTGACCATATTTTTTTGCGATATCAGCAAAGTCAGCTCCATCTTTCAGTGCATTGAAAATACTATCGGCTAAAGTTGCGGTTTTAGCAGCATCTTCAGCATATACCTGAATTTGACGATATTGGATTGAATCGGGAGCAGTCTGCTTGGCAATAATTTTAAAAGCATTATATGAATCATCTGCCTGATTATAGTAAGGACCATATACTTCGTTGATAGTTACAGAGTCCAAACGAGCAACTACATCATTAGGATATACAGTCTTGTTGATTGCAATTTCAGAAAAAGGAACAACAGAGCCGGTGGAACGGATGAATGTGTTCATGTCGGCAGCGGTACCTAGCTGGTTGGCATATTCGGTTACTTCATTTAATACTTCTTTGCGATCTTCTTCAGATGGAGTTACCAATACATCAATGTATTTGATGTTACGAGTTTCAACCGGCTGTTCGAAAGAACTTTTTTTCTTGTTATACAGATCTTTGATTTCGCTGTTTGAAACCGTGATAGTTGAATCGCTGATAGAAGAATAAGGAATTGCAGCCAGTAAAACGTCTGATTGTTCAGTGCGTGATGTAAACGCATCTTCAGCTGCAACCGGATTTGAGATCAATGATTTTGCAATCAGGTTCTGATATTTTTCAGCTAAAGTAGATTGGATCAAAGTCTTTTCAATAAAATTCCAAAAAGCTCCCATTTTTTGATAGTATTCTACATATTGTGCAGGCATTTTGCTTGCATCCAGGTGAGCGTAATCTACCAGGAATTTTTTCAGCATATCTTTGTCGAAAGCACCGGTTTGCGGATTGCGGAACGGAGTTTGCATTAATAAGGGGTTAGTACCCTCCTCAATGATTGCTTGAACTTCAGCTTTGCTGACAGTCAGTCCCAATTTTGCAGCTTCTGCTGCGATTAATTGGTTATTTACGTAAGATTGCCATACTTGGTCTTTCACTTGAGTCAGTTGGTCGTCATTTAATGCAGAAACACCTTGTGTCAATTTAATGACTTCTGTGTATTCGTCTACCATTTTTTGATACTCTTGTGCTGTAAGTGTTTTTCCATTCACTTCACCTACGTCTTGTTTACCCTGATGTGGTTGGAGAACCTTCCATGCGTCTCCGGCAATGAATGCGAAGAGGGCAAGTCCGATTACAACGACCAACAGAGGGCCTTTACTTCTGATTGTTTGTAATGTTGCCATTTAATTTTACTATTTTTGTTTATTGTTTTTTTATACTTCATAGATTTAGCGCACGAAGATACAAAAAATGCAGCTTACAAGCTATTTTATTGTGAAAAAAATCTATTATTCGGTTACTTTCAACTTTACTAATTCAATTTTGGTTGCTGTTACTTTAATTATTTTGAAATGGAATTTATCGAAAGTGATCTCTTCATGTATTTTGGGGAAGCTTTGGTATTGGTGCAGGATGAGTCCACCGATAGTTTGGTAATCATCATTTTCCGGTAGGTCAAGTGAGAACAATTCATTGGCTTTTTCTATTTCCAGACGTCCGGAAAGGATGTATTCATTGTCACCGACAGATTTGGCTATGTAAGAAGTCGTGTCATGCTCATCTTCTATTTCACCGAAAATTTCTTCCACTAAATCTTCTAGCGCCACGATGCCGGATGTACCTCCGAATTCATCGACTACTACAGCTAAGGATTTCTTTTGCTGCATGAATAGTTTCATCAGCTTATGCGCTCCCATCGTTTCGGGAGCAATAGGTAGTTGGCGGACACTCTTAGTCCAGTCGGTCTGTTCACGAAACATTTCAGAAGAATGGATATAACCTATAATATTGTCAATGTTTTCTTTATAGACAATGATTTTACTGATTCCGCTTTCAATGAAGCGGGCTTTTAGTTCTTCTATGGGAGTTCCATATTCTATGGCAACAATTTCGGTTCTGGGTACCATACAATCCCTAATTCTGATATTCGAAAAATCTAGTGCATTTTGGAATATCTTGACTTCGGTGTCTATGTCTTGTTCATTTTGAACATCTTGTATACTGCTTTGAATAAAGTAATCTAGATCGACTTTGGTAAAAGCTTTTTCATTGGCTTCTTTATTTGTTTTAATGCCTATAATGTAAAGTAATATATTGGATATTCCCGAAGCAAACTTGCTGATGGGATAGAGCAAGACATAGCAAATGTAAGTGGGAACTGCAAAAATATTCAGAGTGAAATTGGGATTAATCTTAAATAAGGTTTTAGGCAGGAACTCTCCTGTGACCAAGATGATTAATGTGGAAATAATTGTTTGGATCAGTACTAATAAAAAGTGGTTGTCTATCAATCCTGCCAGCAAGTTTTGTTCAATGACTTGTGCCATCAATATACCGTAAATGACCAAAGCGATGTTGTTCCCTACCAACATGGTAGAGATAAAATTGTTCGGATTATGAAAGAAGATGGAAAGTATACGTGAATTTATGCTTTGGCTGTTACGATCCATTTCAAAACGTAATTTATTGGATGAAACAAAGGCTATTTCCATGCCGGAGAAAAAAGCGGAAAAAGCCATTGTGATAAGAATTTGTATAATAATACCCATAATAGTGAGTGAATTAGCGTATCGAATCAGTTCTGGTGCTATTTGCAACAGCTTTTGTACTGTCTGCTGGTGCTGTATCTTCTACAGTGAAAATACCTGTGTTATTATAAATTTGATATTCTGTCATTTGCTGGTTGGATTCAAATCCATAACCGGTAATGATTTTGTCTTCTTGTTCAATGCGGATAAATTTGTCAGAATAGACCCTTTCCTGTTTTTCATCCCAAAAGAGCAGGTCTGTGTCAAATTTGTCGCCTCTTTGGCTGCGGATATGCACATTGCTTCTCAATTCCCAAAGTTTCTTTTTCTCGTAGTAATAGGCTGTATCGGCTTTTATGCTGGCATCAATATGGAATAGGGAATCAAACTTTTCCAGATAAACTCCTTTTTCAAAAGCCCAATAAGGAGGGTTCTTTTTATCATAAATTTCCCATTCTTCTGTGATAATTTTGTAGCGGGTAATACCGGAATCGGATATAAGGGTAGTAACCCCCAATGTTTTCATGCTAGGCAATGAATCTCTTTCTGTAATGGCTTCCGCCAGATTTTTTTCGCCTCCTGAGCATGCTGGGAATAAAACAAACATAACAGTTGCCCAAATGGCAACTGTTATGTTTAGAAATATAAAGTGTGATTCTTGTTTTTTTTCAGACGACATAATTATCTGATAGTTGTTGTTTCACCAATCCATCCACCGATTGTAACAGAGTCACCTTTCTTCAAGCTGAGGAAGAACAAGTCTGCGTCTTTAGGAGTATGGGCTGCATAAGTACCAATTAGTTTATTTGCTTCTTCAGCAACACTAGGATCTACACTTTTTGCTTTCTGTAATTTGTCGATAACAGCAAAATAAGTACACTTGTTCAATGCGGCTTCATCACTCCAGTTAGGGCTTGATGCATACATATTAGCAATTAAAATGTAAGGCTTACCATTGTTTCCATCCAATGAGATTGACTTCAGCGCATATTGTTTTGCCTTGCTCAACTGTTTTTTGCTGAATAAAATAGCAGCGGTTTTGTATGCATAGTCGGCTTTCTTTAATGGGTCTTGTTCTAAGTTGATAGCCTGATCAAAATAGTCGATACATTTGTCCATATCACCTTTCTTGTAATACATGTATCCGCAACCTACAGCAGTTTCGGCAGTCGGTTCGATGGCATGTGCGGCTTCAGATGCAGCAAAGTAAGCTTCCTGTTCTGTACAGTTTAGCATCTGCATTACAGAAATAACTTGCTTCAGATAATCCAAATTAGTTTTGTTTTGTTCAACTTTCGGAGCATAGATAGCTTGTAGGTTGTCGCAAGTCGCTACACCACTGTTAATGAAAAATGCATCGATATTGTCTTTTGCCACTTTCAATAATTTTTTGTCATTTTCCTTTGTGGCAGCTTTTAAAGCTCCATCAGCAACTCCTGATGCAAACAAGTAATCCTGAATGAATTGTTCTTTGTATGCTTCATCACTCTTCATTTTACGGGCAGCAGCATCCATGAATTCTTGTAATACAAAATAGTCGGAATTTTCTTTTTCAAGTTCAATGGCTTCTTTGAACATGTTGTATGCTTCATTCATGTCCTGTCCACCCATTGTGAAGTAGTCATGTGCCTTCATTCCGATAATTGAACCCTTTGTAGCATCTCTTTTAACCAACTTGTTCAAATCGTCCAGATATTGGATACGCTGGTCGTGAACTTTCATCAGTTCATTGAAGTATTGTTTTTGCTTAGCTGCATCTTTTTCACCGGCTATTAAAGCACGAAGAATTTTTGCACCATTAGTATAAGTACTTACTTGAGCTTTGGGGGCTTCTGTAAATACGCTCATCCAAGGAGTATAGGCGTCCTTGAAATTGTTAGTTTTGACATACTCAGTGTAAATACTGATATTTTTCAAGCATCGGATACTGTCTTCACCATGTCCGAATCTTGATCCGTCTGACGCTCCGGTCTGAGCGAAAGAAGCTGTTGTACCTAAGGAAAGAACGAACAGCGCTGTTACCATCTTCATTTTCATCGTATATAAATTTAGTTGTTGTTATTTATTTGCTTCTCTCCATTTATTAATCCACTTTCCATTTCATGAACCAACGTTCATTGAAAGTGAGCCCGATATTGATTCTCAAATAGTTCTCTTCCATTAATCCTTTAAATTTAGGACTGACTTTAATGTATTGTCCGGAAATGTTCAGCATAGATTTACTTTGGAACATGGGAAGTCCGAAACCTACACTGACGCCATATTCGCGTGCACCGTCTTGAAAACTGGTCGCTCCTGTGTCCGGATCAGTATAGCTTACCTTATTATAAGGAGTTGAATAATAAGCTCCCATACGGTAACGGATACGCTTCAGATAGTTGTGGCTGATATAACTTGGTACGAATTCCGCACCAAAAGCTATTTTTGTGCGGTTATTCATTTCCACACTTTCTTTGTTGAACTTGCTCCAAGTCAGATCGGCTGTATTCCATTTTTGTAAAGTATAGTCAACCCCAATCGTCAGGCGGTTGTCATATACATAAGTAAGACCTGCACCAAATGTATGTGGCATTTTAAACGGGTTGGGAATAGTATCGCCAGTTTGTGACTGTACATAAATGGAACCATTACTTTCCGTACCTGTCTGATGATATTTATATGCATCTCCGTGCAAGGTATGTCCCAGTGTATAAACGGCACCTACATTTATTGTGTTTTTCTTGTTTAACTTATAAGTATACTGTAAACCAAAATCCAGTTTATAATCACTGATGGAAAATTTGTCTAATTTGATACTACGTGTATCTGTCGCTCCAATAGCTGTCATGGATTGATGGGTAATGTCTCCATAAAGATATGAAAAATTTGCACCAACAGACAAATTATTAAATACTTTATAACCTAATCCTACAAAAACCTGGTGAAAGCCTCCGTCGCCATTATAAGATTCGGCCCACTTTCCGTTATTGTCTACATCCTCAAAATCATGTGTTTTGGAAATGTTGTAACCTACTGTAGAAAATGGAAGAAAACCAACTGTCATTCCCATTTTTTGCCATAGACGGAATTGCATGGCCAAATAGTCAAAACTTGAGTTTTTAGCATTGGTTTTTACATTACCATCCTTGAAGTTCGCATTTTGAAGAGTCATTCCTGCATCGAACAAGAATGTCAATGAATCGATAGCTGTATAAGATGCCGGATTAGATGCGTTGATTTGGTAGCCGTTTCGCAAACCGTATGCTATTCCTCCCATTGCTTTACTGTTACCAAAATTTTGATCAGCTAACTGACCAAAGCCGTAGCGTGTATAGGGAGAATTTGTGCTTGTTTGGGCTACGGCCAGCCCTGTGACTGTGAGTAATATTGACGCACTAATCAGTCTTTTATAATTTATCATTATAGCTTAATATTCTGTTTAAACCTTTCAATACTAAAAATCTATCTGCAAAGATGATACTTTTTAATTTTGTATCAAAAGAAAATTCATCTCCGCCCGTTAAAAAAACCAAAAGCTCCGGATAATTCTTTTGAAGATGGGTGATATAGCCGCTCATTTCAAATTCCATTCCGCGAATGACTCCTGCCCGGATAGCCGTTTCTGTAGATTGTCCATACATCGGAACTTCTCCTTTAGCGCTTACTTTGGGAAGTTTGTCGGTGAATATGTTCAATGCCTTGAAACGCATACGCATTCCTGGAGAAATATTGCCTCCATGATAGGCTCCGTCAGCGTCAATAAAATCGTATGTGACACAGGTTCCTGCGTCAATAACCAGCACATCGTGTCCAGGCTTCAGCCAGTTTGCTGCGACCACAGCTGCTAAACGGTCCATGCCCAGTGTTTGAGGCGTTTTATATAAATTAGTGACGGGAACAGGGGTTTCATGACTTAATTCGATGATGTTAAAAGGCAATCTTTCCAGTTGGTGCCGGATCGTATTGCTTAGTGTTATGACAGAAGCTATGATACCTCGTTTCAACGGGTATCGGGAGCAAAGCATCGGGAGGCAATCTAAAGAATGATTGGAGCCACGAAATACTTCAACTAACTCGCCTTTGTCGAATATAGCCAATTTGGCTACTGAGTTTCCTATGTCGATTATTAAATTCACAACTTTGCTTTTTCGGCTGCAAAGTAACGCAAAAAATAAATAGGAATAGCAATAAAAAATGGTATTTGTGAGGAATTAATTAATATTTAGGTGTACTTTTGCATCGGTAAACAGAGAATGGAATTTATGAATAAATTAATTATAGCATTGATATTGTTATTCTTTTTCTTGGGTCAATCGGTTAGAGGTCAGGAAGATAACATAAAGGTAAGTCTGATGACTTGTGCTCCCGGTACGGAAATATATGCTTTGTTCGGGCATACTGCATTGCGCTATGAGGATAAGGCACGTGGAGAGGACTGGGTGTTTAATTATGGTATGTTCAGCTTTAATGCTCCCCATTTTATCTATCGTTTTGTCAAAGGAGAAACTGATTATGAATTGGGCGTAACCCGTTATCCTTATTTTGAAGGCAGTTATGCTATGCGTGGTTCCTCGGTTTATCAGCAGACATTGAATTTGACTATTTCGGAAAAACAGGAACTCAGAAGATTGCTGGAAGAGAATTATCTGCCGGAGAATAGGGTTTACCGTTATAACTTTTTCTATGATAATTGCACTACCCGTGCGCGTGATGTAATAGAAAGGTGTATTGAAGGGAAGGTTGTTTATTCTGAAGGAAAGGAGGGGCTCTCTTTTCGGGATATTGTCCATCAATATACTAAAGGACACAAATGGGATGAGCTGGGCATTGATATGTGTTTGGGCAGTGAAGCTGATAAGCCTATTGATGCGCGTAAGCAGATGTTCGCCCCTTTTTATTTGCTGGAAGCGGCAAAAAAAGCGACTATAGTAGTAGGTGACAGCGTGCGTCCTTTGATTCTGCATGAAAAAAAGGTGGTGGATGCAGAACCGGAGAATGTTGGTGACGGTTTTCCATTGTCACCCCTGGCGTGTGTCTTTATTTTAATAGGAATTACTTGTTTTGTAGGATGGTTGCAGTTTAAAACCAGGAAAATAATCTGGATTTGGGATTTGCTTCTTTTTGGTGTACAAGGGTTAGCGGGGTGTGTCATTACTTTCCTGGTCCTTTTTTCTACTCATCCTACGGTAGGGTCCAATTGGCTTATCCTTTTATTGAATCCTATCCCTTTACTTTACCTTCCGGTCATGGTTTGTCGAGCTATAAAAGGTAAAAAAGACCTCTATCATACAATAAATGTAGTGTATTTAACACTTTTTATAATGATAATGCCGTTTGTACAGCAAAAATTCAATGTAACGGTATTACCTTTGGCACTGTGTTTGTTGATATGTTCTGCAAACCACGTTTTATTATATTACAGACAAAACAATAAATGAAAGGACGCATCTTAACTTCTCTTTTGACTGTTATCGCATTAACAGGGTTGCAGGCACAGAACATTCCTGCGGTTCCCAGGTTGGTGGTCGGATTGACTATTGACCAGTTGCGGACTGATTATATAGAGGCTTTTTCGGCTTTATACGGTGAACGTGGTTTCAAGCGGTTGTGGAGAGAAGGACGGATTTATCGGAATGCCGAATATGACTTTATTAATGTGGATAAGTCATCAGCTGTAGCGGCCATTTATTCTGGCACTACACCTTATACCAACGGAATCGTGGGGGATAACTGGATGGACCGCAGTACTCTGCGAGTCCTTAATTGTGTGGACGATGCTGATTTTATGGGTATTTACACTTCAGAGTCCACTTCTCCGCAGAAAATGAAGGTGTCGACTTTGACAGATGAGTTGGTAATAGCCACACAAGGAATAGCTGAAGTTTATTCTATCGCTCCTACACGTGAAATGGCGGTGTTGGCTGCCGGTCATGCTTCGAAAGGTGCATTCTGGTTGAATGATGAAACAGGAAAATGGAGTGGCAGTACATATTATGGTACATTTCCTGCATGGGTGACTACTTATAATGACCGTGAAGGATTGGATTTCCGTATCGGCAATATGTCGTGGGAGCCTTATTTGCCTGTGACTGTCTATAAATATTTGACTAGCGAGAACAAACAAGTTACGTTCAAGCATAATTTCGATGACGAGCGGAAAAATAAATACCGTAAATTGAAAACAAGCCCTTATGCTAATGATGAGGTAAACCGTTTGGTTAATGCTTGTTTTAGTAATACTTCCATTGGAAAGGATGCTGTTCCGGACTTTTTGTCACTGGCATATTATGCCGGGAATTATGATCATAAGGCTCCTGCAGAACTCCCGATGGAAATGCAGGATACCTATGTACGTCTGGACAACAGTATTGCTGAATTATTGGAATTGATAGACCGGAAGGTTGGTTTGAACAATACTTTATTCTTTATAACCTCTACAGGATATGCTGACGCTGATCCTGTTGATTCTCCTCAATATAAAATACCGGGTGGAGAATTCCATATTGAACGTTGTTCTGCTCTGTTGAACCTTTATTTGGCAGCTATTTACGGTGAAGGACAATGGGTGGAGGCGCATTTTGAGCAGCAAATATACTTGAATCATAAGCTGATAGAGCAGAAACAACTGAATATATCCGAGATATTAAATCGTGCGGCAGAATTCTTGGTACAGTTCAGCGGAGTGAAAGATGTGTATTCTTCACAACGTTTGCAATTGGGAGCGTGGACTCCTACCATTGATAAAATTAAGAATTACTATAACCCGATATGTTCCGGAGATTTATGGATAGAAGTCTTACCAGGCTGGACTGTATTCCGTGAACATTCGCTTGATACGCAGGTGCAACGCTATTCATATGCGTCGGCTCCATTGATTTTCATTGGGAACGGAATGAAACCGGAAATAATCCATGCGCCTATAAAAATAGGCAATATAGCACCCACCGTAGCCCATTACATGCGTATTCGTGCTCCTAATGCAGCCGTTCTGGCACCAATGACAGACATCAGAAAATAATATTAAGGAGAGAAGTGCAAATAAATCAGCATTTTATTGTAACTTTGCACTTTCAAAAGTAATCAAATTAGAAAATAATAAAAACAAAAAATACAATGGGATTTAATGAATTTATTGGCAAATTGTTTGGAAATAAGGCCACTCGTGACATGAAAGAAATCAAGCCATGGGTTGATAAAATAAAGGCTGTTTATCCGGAAATTGCCAAATTGAGCAATGACGAGCTTCGTGCAAAAACAGTAGAATTAAAGAAGTACATTTCTGATTCGGCTGCTGAGGAACAAAAGAAGATAGAAGAATTGAAAGGTACTATCGAAACTACAGAACTGGAAGATCGTGAGGGCATCTTCGCGCAGATAGACAAACTGGAAAAAGAAGTGCTGGAAAAATATGAAAAAGCACTGGATGATGTACTTCCGCAGGCTTTTGCCATTGTAAAAGACACTGCACGCCGTTTTTCTGAAAATCCGGAATTGGTTGTAACCGCTACCGATTTTGACCGTGAACTGGCTGCTCAGGGAAAAGATTTTGTGCGTATTGAGGGCGATAAGGCGATTTGGCAGAACCATTGGATTGCTGGTGGTAATGACATGGTATGGAGCATGGTGCATTACGATGTGCAGTTATTCGGTGGTGTAGTGTTACATAAAGGCAAGATTGCCGAAATGGCTACTGGTGAAGGTAAGACGTTGGTAGCCACTTTGCCTGTGTTTTTGAATGCACTGACCGGTAATGGCGTACATGTAGTTACTGTTAATGATTACTTGTCAAAACGTGACTCGGAATGGATGGGGCCATTGTATCAGTTCCATGGATTGAGTGTGGACTGTATTGATAAACACCAGCCCAATTCTGATGCACGCCGCAGAGCTTATATGGCCGATATCACTTTCGGTACGAATAATGAATTCGGTTTCGATTACTTGCGTGACAATATGGCTGTCAGTCCAAAAGACTTGGTGCAGCGTAAACATAATTATGCTATTGTCGATGAGGTGGACTCTGTATTGATTGACGATGCTCGTACTCCGTTGATTATTTCTGGTCCTGTTCCTAAAGGTGAGGATCAGTTGTTTGAGCAACTCCGTCCTTTGGTAGAGCGTCTGTTTGAAGCTCAGAAAAAGTTGGCTACCCAATATTTGGCCGATGCCAAACGCTTGATTGCATCGGATGACAAGAAAGATCAGGAAGAGGGATTTTTGGCATTGTTCCGTAGTCATAAGGCACTGCCCAAAAATAAGCCGTTAATCAAGTTCCTAAGTGAACAAGGTATTAAGGCAGGTATGCTGAAGACAGAGGAAATTTATATGGAACAGAATAACAAGCGTATGCCTGAGGCCACTGATCCATTGTATTTCGTAATTGATGAAAAGCAAAACAGCGTAGATTTGACCGATAAAGGTATCGACCTGATTACAGGAAATGCGGCAGATCCTACTTTATTCGTTTTGCCTGATATTACTTCCCAATTGTCTGCTTTGGAAAATGAGACAGATTTGACAGAAGAAGAAAAACTGGCCAAGAAAGATGAACTGATGACAAATTACGCTATCAAGTCTGAACGCGTACACACTATCAACCAGTTGCTGAAGGCTTATGCCATGTTCGAAAAGGATGACGAATATGTTGTAATCGACGGACAGGTTAAGATTGTTGACGAACAGACAGGACGTATTATGGAAGGCCGTCGTTATTCTGACGGTTTGCATCAGGCTATTGAGGCCAAAGAAGGCGTGAAGGTGGAAGCTGCTACCCAGACCTTTGCTACCATCACTTTACAGAACTATTTCCGTATGTATCATAAATTGTCGGGTATGACCGGTACAGCGGAAACGGAAGCGGGAGAACTTTGGGATATTTATAAATTGGATGTCGTTGTTATTCCGACGAATCGTCCTATTGCCCGTAAAGATATGAATGATCGCGTTTATAAGACAAAACGTGAGAAGTATAAAGCTGTCATCGAAGAGATTGAAGAAATGGTAAAAGAAGGACGTCCTGTTCTGGTAGGTACCACTTCGGTGGAAATCTCTGAAATGTTGAGCAAAATGCTTGCAATGCGCAAGATTGAGCATAATGTGTTGAATGCGAAACTGCATCAAAGAGAGGCGGATATTGTGGCACAGGCAGGTCAGAAGAGTATCGTGACTATTGCTACCAACATGGCAGGTCGTGGTACCGACATTAAGCTGAGTCCGGAAGTGAAAGCTGCGGGCGGTTTGGCTATTATCGGTACGGAACGTCATGAAAGTCGCCGCGTGGACCGTCAGTTGCGTGGTCGTGCCGGTCGTCAAGGGGATCCGGGTTCATCTGTGTTCTTTGTATCATTGGAAGATGATTTGATGCGTTTGTTCTCTTCAGATCGTATTGCCAGTGTAATGGATAAACTTGGCTTCAAAGAAGGTGAGATGATTGAGCACAAGATGATTTCAAATTCCATTGAACGTGCTCAGAAGAAAGTGGAAGAAAATAACTTTGGTATTCGTAAACGCTTGCTGGAATATGATGATGTGATGAACAAACAGCGTGTGGCTGTTTATACCAAACGTCGTCATGCCTTGATGGGTGAGCGTATCGGTATGGATATCGTGAATATGATTTGGGATCGTTGCGCTTATGCTGTAGAATTGGGCGACTTTGATAATGTGAAGATGGAAATATTGCAGACATTGGCAATGGAAGTACCATTCACAGAAGAGGAGTACAACAAGATGAGAAAAGAAGATCTTGCTGAGAAAACCTTTGAAGCGGCAATGAACAACTTCAAGCGCAAGACAGACCGTATGGCCCAGATTGCCAATCCCGTTATCAAACAGGTATATGAGATGCAAGGACATATGTACGAAAACATCATGATTCCTATTACGGATGGCAAACGCTTGTATAATATCTCTGTCAACTTGAAGGCGGCTTATGAAACAGAAGGCAAGGAGATTGTGAAGTCATTTGAGAAGGCGATTCTGCTTCATACTATTGATGATGCATGGAAAGAAAACCTGCGTGAACTGGATGAACTGAAACATTCTGTACAGAATGCTAGCTATGAGCAGAAAGATCCGCTGCTGATCTTTAAGTTGGAATCTGTCAATTTGTTTGACAACATGGTAAATAAGATCAATAACAATACCATTTCTGTATTGATGCGTGGACAAATCCCGGTTCAAGAACCGGAACAAGTTCGTGAAGCTGCTCCCGAACCGCAGGCTCCTCGTCAACAGTATAGAGAGGAAAAGCAGGATTTAAGTGATCCTCACCAGCAAGCTGCTGCCGAACATGACACCCGCGAGGTAAAGCGTGAGCCGGTTCGTGCGGAAAAGACAGTGGGTCGTAACGATCCTTGTCCTTGCGGAAGCGGTAAGAAATATAAGAACTGTCACGGGCAAAATGCGTGATAAATAACGATTATTATAGAAACGTTCGGGTAGAATTTACTACCCGGACGTTTTTTTTATTCCTTTTAACTTACTTCTTACATAAATAAGCGTATTTTTGTTCCCTAAGAAAAAATGATAATATGAAAAGATCCGCCTCATTAATAATTCTAGTTGCCGGGACACTTTTTGCTTCCTGCAGCAGTTTGCAGACCATATCTTTTGACCAGTTACAGGCAGCCGATGTCAGTTTTCCGGATGCTGTGAGAAAAGTGGCTGTGATAAACAATATGCCTGTACTGAAAACTAAAGATAATCATGAAATACTGAGCAGTGAGTTGGAAGGCGATGGTAAAGTGGCATCCGAAGCTTTGGCAGAGAATATTGCCAATGTGAATTATTTCGATCAGGTCATTATCTGTGATTCTGTATTCCGGGCACAGGATAAAGTGCCACGGGTTAATGTCATTCTGACTAAAGAGGAAGTACGGAAACTGAGCGAGGACTTGGGAGTGGATATGATATTGTCTTTTGATCGTATTCATATTCAGACTAAGCCCGGCGTACTGTTCTATCCGGATTTTCCTATGCCTATAGATGCTGTAGATGGAATTATATCTCCGATTGTTAGAGTATATATTCCCAATCGTGATAAACCTTTGTTTGTAGTTGCCAAGCAAGATACCATTTCCTGGGAAATAGAACCAGCTCTTTCTGACCGGAAGATAGTAAAAGAAGCTTCGGAATATGCCGCTTCTATTCCAGTAGAACATCTGTTGCCACATTGGGATGAGGTGGCTCGTTTTTATTACGATGGCGGGAATATTGAAATGCGCGATGCCGGTGTATATCTTCGTGAGAACAATTGGGATGAAGCGTATAGTCAGTGGAAGATAGCCTATGAGAAGAGAAAAGGCCAGCAAAAGATGAAAGCGGCTTTTAATATTGCACTATATTATGAAATAAAGGATAATGTAGAACAGGCCAAGGAATGGTTGGGTAAAGCGAAGAATTTGGTGAAATCAGGCAGCAGGGATGAACAATTGATAGCCTTTTATTCATTGGAGTTAGAGAAAAGAGAGAGTAAGCTATCCCAATTGAGAATACAAATGAAACGTTTTGATGATAATTTTTAGAGAATAAGTGTTGAGAGAAAGATTTTTTTTGTACTTTTGGATATAAATAATATATAAAATTGATTTTGGTATGAAACTCAGTGCACAGTCACATGCTTCTATTGCGTCTTCGCTTCGGGAAGCGGTTGATAAATATATAGCGGATGGAGAGAGAACGGTAGTCACCGATATCCATTTGCAGCCTAAGCAGGACAGTGGTGAATTAGTTATTTTTAATGATGATGACGAAGAATTGTCACGTACCATAATTGAAGAGTGGGTGGATTATAGTGAAGATGATTTTTATACAATAGTAGAGCGTATACTTCGTGGGGAGATCAACGCATTGAAAGATACGGGAGTTTTGGATAAGTTAGCTATAATGAAGCCTTATTCTTTTGTTTTGGTTGATGAGGATAGGGAAACTGTAACCGAACTTTTATTGATAGATGATGAAGACACTTTATTGCTGAATGATGAACTTTTAAAGGGTTTGGATGAAGAATTGGATGCATTTTTAAAAGACTTGCTTGAAAAATAGATAAAATAATAGGAGCATCGGGATAGTAAAGTTTCCGATGCTTTTTTATATCATAGGTGAGGAAAATGTTTTTTCAAGAGTGGCGTTTAAAATATTGTTTTCTCATCCATCGGTCAAAAACCATGAATAAGGGTATAGTTATGATGAATAGCAGATAAATGAGAGGAATTTGTATTTTTAAAACATGACTGCCAGCAAGAAATGCATGATACATAGTTTCCTTAATGTGCTTTCCAAAATAAATATACAGACCGATGCTGCCGCTTATTATTAAGAATAGAGAAGCAGCAATAGTAGCTAGTAACATCTTTCTCTCCTGTTTCTTTTCACGTAAGAGTATAGCTTCCTCTACTTTCTGCATGGTGCGGAAAGTAAAATTGGAGGTCAGCCGGAATTGGGGCTGTTCTTTTACAGCCTTCATTAATCCTTTATCTTTTTGTTTCTCGTTCATTCTGCTTCTGTTATGAGTATATATAATTTTTTTCTTATTCGATGCAATTTTACTTTTGCATTGCTTTCCGTCAGTCCCAGGATAAGAGCGATTTCACCGATAGTTTTCTCTTCATTATAAAATAGGGAAATCAAGGCGCGTTCTTCTGCATCCAGTTTCTTGATGGCCTTATTGAGCTTTCCTACCCGTTCCCCGCTTTCATCATTCAGGGCATCGTCTATTTGCTGGTCGGATATATTCATTAACATGGCACTGTCCATAACAATTAACTCTTGTTTTCTTTTTCTGGTTGCCGATATGGCGGTGTTATATGCAATGCGGTATATCCATGTAGAGAAACTACTCTCTGCTTTAAACGACGAAAGATGTTCAAAGGCTTTCAAGAACGTATCCTGGGTCAACTCTTCCGCATCCTCCTGATTCTCCACGATGCGTATAATCAAGATAAATACTTGCTGACTGTATTTATCCAAGAAGTATTCGTAGAGAGAAGTTTCTCCTTTTAATATCCTATGAATAATATGTGTTTCGTCGTTTTCCATTTTGTCTATTAGACGCAGGGCTGGGAGAGAGGTTACATAAAAAGAGAAAATATTTTTTTCTTTCTCAAAAGTGTAACCTCTTTGGCTACGCAGCGTCTAATGAATACAAAGGAACAAAATTAATAACTTAAATACGAATAAATTATGGGTTACATTACCGGTTGGATTGTTGTAGGTATCATTACATTAGGAATCTACAAATTATTTGAACTTTTTGTTGGTAAGAAAGAGCGTCTTACTATGATAGAAAAATTGGGAGACAAGTTAGATCCTTCCATGTTGGGGAACAGGCTTAGCCTGCCTCTTCCTGTAGGAACTCCTTTCATGTCATCTTCCCCGATTTCTTTCTCGGCCTTGAAATTTGGCTGTTTGTTGCTGGGTATGGGACTAGGCTTGTTGACTGGTTATATTATTTGTGCAACCACGGTTCCCGATTATTTCACAGAGCGTAATTGGCGCATGAGCGAGTTAACTTCATTGATTTATGGTGCAAATGTCTTGCTTTTTGGTGGTTTGGGCTTGGTAGTTGCTTTTATAGTAGAATTGAAAATTTCTCAGAAAAACAGGAAAGATCATACCCGTTGAATAATGAAAGACAATTAGAAAAAAGAAAGAGATGTGTCAAAATTTGAAGTAATTATCAAAACTATCCGAGCTTTGCAGCAAGACAATAGCAGAATTACTTTTGACACATCTCTTTATTAAAAAAGAAGTGATGACCGCTTTACATAGAATGTTGCAATCTCTGTAAAGCGGTATATTTTTTTATTTTTTCAGAGCAGCAATACTTTCTTTTAAAGAAGCTATTTTGCTTTCTGCATCAGCCTGTTTCTTACGTTCCATATCAATAACGTTGGCTGGTGCTTTGCTGACAAATTTTTCATTGCTTAATTTTTTCAATACACTTTGCAAAAAGCCTTCCTGATATTTTAAATCAGCCTCCAGTTTTGCCAGTTCTTCTTCTGTGTTGATTAAATTGCCCAATGGTATGGCATATTCAGTGGTACCTACCATAAATGAGCCGGAGCCGTCAGCTTTATTCTCTACGGCTTCGATAGAAGAGAGGTTACACAATTTAGTAATAACAGGATTGAATGTAGCTACTGGATTTACACCTACTACTTGCAACTCCAAAGTTTCTTTCTGTGCAATGTTTTTCTGTAAACGAATAGTACGGATACCACCGATTACTTCTTTCACTACTTCAAATTCTTTGACGATAATCTCATTACAAGCAGTCGGAATGTTCAATTGCTGGACCATCAGGCTTTCCCCTTCTTTGCGGTCATATATATGTTGCCATAACTCTTCGGTAATGAAAGGCATGAACGGATGCAGCAACTTCAGCAAGTTATCAAAGAAGCCTAAAGTTTTTTCATAGGTCGCTTTGTCAATGGGTTGTCCGTATGTCGGCTTGATCATTTCCAGATACCAGCTTGAGAATTCGTCCCAGAATAATTTGTATACAGCCATCAGTGCTTCGCTCAAACGATATTTGCCGAATAAGTCAGCTACTTCTGCAGCTGTTTTTGCCAACATGGATTCAAACCATTCAGTGGCCAGTCTTGCATATTCGGGCTGTGCAATATCGGCAACTTCCCAACCTTTCACCAAGCGGAATGCATTCCATATTTTGTTATTGAAGTTACGTCCTTGTTCACATAACGCATCATCAAATAAAATATCGTTTCCTGCGGGAGCGGCAAGCATCATACCCATTCGCACGCCATCGGCACCATACTTGTCAATTAGTTCCAACGGGTCGGGTGAATTACCCAAAGACTTTGACATCTTACGTCCCAGTTTGTCGCGTACGATGCCTGTGAAATAAACGTTTTTGAACGGCATATCACCTTTATATTCATATCCTGCCATAATCATTCGTGCCACCCAGAAGAAAATGATATCCGGTCCTGTAACCAAGTCACTAGTAGGATAATAGTAGTTTATTTCTTCATTATTAGGATTATTGATACCGTTAAATAAAGAAATGGGCCACAGCCATGAAGAGAACCAAGTGTCCAGACAGTCATCGTCTTGACGTAAATCTTCCATTTTCAGATTGGTATTACCGGTTTTTTCTTGTGCCAACTTCAAAGCTTCTTCCGCTGTTTCGGCTACTACATAACCGCCTTCGGGCAGAAAGTATGCCGGAATGCGATGTCCCCACCAAAGCTGGCGGCTGATACACCAGTCTTTGATATTTTCCAGCCAGTTTTTGTAGGTGTTCTTGTATTTGGCAGGATAGAATTTCAGTTCATCATTCATTACAGGAGGCAATGCCATGTCTGCAAAATGTTGCATCTTCAAGAACCACTGCATGGACAGTTTCGGTTCGATGGCTACATTGGTACGTTCCGAGAAACCTACCTTATTAGTATAAGCTTCTACCTTTTCCAGCAATCCGGCAGCTTGCAAGTCTTGTTCAATCTGTTTACGTACATCAAAACGGTCCATACCTACATACAGTCCGGCAGCTTCGCTCAGTGTTCCGTTATCATTGAAGATATCAATGCTGGGCAAGTTATATTTTTCGCCAAGCATATAGTCATTCACATCATGGGCGGGTGTTACTTTCAGACATCCTGTACCAAATTCAATGTCTACGTAGTCGTCTTCGATAACCGGAATGATACGGTTTACCAGTGGTACAATTACCTTTTTGCCTTTCAGCCATTGGTTTTTCGGGTCATTGGGATTGATACACATGGCAGTATCTCCCATAATTGTTTCGGGACGAGTGGTAGCAACTACCGCATAGCGTCCTTCAGCATCACCTTCTACTTTGTAACGGAGATAATACAGTTTGCTGTGTTCTTCCTTATAAATAACTTCTTCATCACTGAGAGCTGTCAGTGCTTTTGGGTCCCAGTTTACCATGCGTACACCGCGATAGATCAAACCTTTGTTGTAAAGGTCTACGAATACTTTGATGACACTTTCGCTACGTTCTTCGTCCATGGTGAATGCTGTACGGTCCCAATCGCAGGATGCACCTAGTTTGCGCAGCTGTTTCAGGATAATACCTCCATGTTCTTCTGTCCACGCCCAGGCATGTTTCAGGAATTCGTCACGGCTAAGGTCAGTTTTCTTTATACCTTGTCCGGCCAGTTTGTTCACCACTTTGGCTTCTGTGGCAATGGAAGCATGGTCGGTTCCCGGCACCCAGCAGGCATTCTTGCCTTCCATGCGGGCACGGCGTACTAATATATCCTGAATGGTATTGTTTAGCATGTGTCCCATATGGAGTACTCCGGTTACGTTGGGTGGTGGAATGACGACTGTGTAAGGTTCACGTCCGTCGGGTTTTGAACTAAAGAGTTTGTTGTCCAGCCAATACTGATACCATTTTCCTTCCACGTCAGCGGGATTGTACTTACTTGCTAATTCCATTTTATATTTTATTTATTTAATTGATTATCGCATAATTGAGTGCAAAATTAATAAAAGTCGTTGGATTATTATGTACTTTTGCACTACAAAATGATATTAATAAACTGATTATGCATACAAGAAAAGAACAAATGGAAGCATTTGGCCGCTTCCTCGATATTTTAGACGAGTTGCGAGAGAAGTGTCCTTGGGATCGGAAACAGACGAATGAAAGTCTGCGTCCTAATACGATTGAAGAAACTTACGAACTTTGTGATGCTTTGATGAAGGATGACAAGAAGGATATCTGTAAAGAGTTGGGTGATGTGTTGTTGCATGTGGCCTTTTATGCAAAGATAGGTAGTGAAACAGGAGATTTTGATATCAAGGATGTGTGTGACTGTCTTTGTGAGAAGCTGATTTTCCGTCATCCTCATGTTTTTGGCGAAGTGAAAGCCGAGACTGCCGAGAAGGTGACTGAAAATTGGGAACAGTTGAAGATGAAGGAAAAGGATGGTAACAAAATGGTTTTGAGTGGAGTACCTTCTGCTTTACCTTCGCTAATCAAGGCATACCGCATTCAGGATAAGGCCCGCAACGTGGGATTTGATTGGGAGGAGCGTTCGCAGGTTTGGACTAAAGTAAAAGAGGAGATCGGCGAGTTTGAAGCTGAGGTGGAGAACATGGATAAGGAGAAGGCGGAAGCGGAATTCGGTGATGTAATGTTCAGTCTTATAAACGCGGCCCGCCTTTACAAGATTAATCCGGATAATGCATTGGAACTCACTAACCAGAAGTTTATCCGTCGTTTCAATTACTTAGAGGAACACACCATCAAACAGGGAAAGAACTTGAAGAATATGACTTTGGAAGAAATGGATGCTATATGGAATGAGGCTAAAAAGGAAGAAAAATAGTAGGGTTGGAATTGTTTTTTATGATGTGTGCTATTTTTGTCTTGCTTGTTTTTCTGTTTTAATCAATAAAGGGTATTGTATTTATTCTAGGTAATTTAATGTATGGTGATATCAAATTGTGTTCTATAAGAATGAGGGGCTGTCTTTTTTATGACAGCTCCCCATTCTTTATGAAATAAGTTTTATATGAATTTTATTCTACCCATTCTTTGATGGCTTGTGAAGGATCAGGATTTAAAACAGCACCTTTGTTGAATACATTTTCATAAAGACTGATAAAGATATTCATCCAGGGCGCACAGTAGCCTTCTATTGAATTAAATCGATATCCGATAGGAGCATTAGTACCCGGATAACCACGAACAACTTGTAACTCTAACCGTTTGTAATCCCAAAAGATGATCCCTTCACCCCAGAATTCAATACGTTTCTGTTCAACAACCTTCTTTTGAAACTCTTTTAGATCATTTGCTTTACATGTATAGCTACCCACAGAAGTATTATAACGAAATGTATTTACGAAATCTTCTAATTTAGAAATACCGGCTGCTAATCCTTGGCTCATTCCTATTGCTTCGGCTTCGATTAAATACATTTCCTCTATACGCATTAACGGATAGTCAACGGCAGCTCCGATTGTATAATCGTTCATTTCTCCATTTTTAGGTCGGAATTTGATACCTGTATATGGAGGCATATCAGCGAAATCATCATCGGTCAACAAAGTTCTATATTTAGTTCCGGGAGCTTTGTGTGCATCTTCAGGAGCAATCCAAGTTGTTTTTCGCCAGTCTGCATTTGGTATTTGATCGAACAATTTTTTGCCGATAAGCTTGTATCCTTGCCATTTTCGGTTACCGTAACCGAAAGTTTGTTCAGGACACATGCTTCCGGCAAAGTTGAGCCAATAGCTATGTACATCCTCGGTAGTCATGATGGATCCCCATACCCATGAATTGGTTAGTACACTGTTGAAGCCGGTAGTATAGCTGTCTCCACCAAACCATTCCTTTTCGGTCAGAGGCATTGCTCCGCTTTCGTTAATGACTTTGCGTGCGTATTCGGCTGCTTTAGTGAAACAAGTTTCTTTTGATGCAATGTTTAAATCTGTATTGTTGTTTAGGGTGTTGAGATCTTCAGGGTAAAGTTCGAAACGAGATCCCATTTCCAGCCACATACGTGCCATCAGACCATGGACAACCGGGGTACAGGGCAAGTTTTTGGTTGGGCGTTGATAATCACTCAAAAGCTCCTCAGCTGAGGCTAGGTCATCTAATATGAATTTGTATACGGCATAGAAGGGAGCACGTGGATTATTACGCCCTTCTTCTTCTGTGGTTTCAGCGGTAATAATAGGTACGGTTATGCCATATAAATTTTTACTGGCTGCTTCTGCATCTAATTTCTCTACTCCTGTTTTTTTATATTCATACATTCGGACTAAGTCCATGTATATCATGGCTCTATAAGATAGGCATATACCTTTATAATACTTGTTTTCGGGTGCATCATCTGCTTTTTCTAAAGCACTCAGTGCATTATTTACATTATTCAGAAACTTGTAGTTATAATACCAAATGGTATTGACAACATCGGCATCACCCAAATCATTACATACTCCATAAGTATCAAAAAAGTCAAATTTGGGTTCGTGGCAGAAGAAGTCTTCGCATGCACTTTCTCTGATTAAATTATATCCACTATATCCAAAATCATGATAAAATTGTGGACCGTAACTTCTAAATGCATTAATAAATGCGACTACTGAATTTACCATTGCGCTGATAGCTTGGTCAGATTTTCCTATTTGGTCTATGGTAGCTGTGCTACTTTCTGGAAATACCTCTTCGATACAACTGTTTAAGCTTAATGCTGATGACAGACATGCAGCAATCATTAGTTTGGTAATATATTTCTTTTTCATATTCTTGATTGTTTATGTGTTGATTAGAATTGTAAACTTAGACCGGCAGAGAATGCGCGTACGGCTGAATATTCTCCGGATGAATCTTTATTTCCGTTCCATGTTACGCGTGAATCGAAACCTTTTCTTTTTGACCAATAATAAACATTGTCACAGGCCACATAAATGCGCAGATTAGTTAGATATAGACTTCTAAGTGTTTTTTTGCTGAAAGTATATCCTAATTGAATGTTTTGAATACTTATGGAAGATGCATTAGTTAGAAACCTGTCGGATGTTTTTACACTGTACAGGTCATTGAATTGCCATTGTGGAATATCACTTTGAGTATTCTCCGGGCTCCATGCTTTATAAATATCTTTGTGAACATTGTATCCTAAATGAGTTGAAGTAGGAGGTGACATTAATGCTTGGTAACCATAGTCGTATGCCTGACCTCCTATACTGTAGTTTATTTGTGTAGAGAAATCAAAACCATAAAATGAAAGAGAGGTATTGATACCACCGTATAGGTCTGGAACAGCGTCACCACATAAGTATAGATCAGCTTGAGAATAGGTTGTTGTTGTTTTCATCTCACCGGTTTGCTTATCTGTATAATACCATTGTGGTTTGCCTTCTTCGGACACACCTGCATATTTTTGAACATAGTTAGTATACATTGGAAGTCCTTCTCCGTAATAATACAGACCGTTTACATAACCGGCATGTCCATCTATAATGTCTGTTTTTTTACTTTCTGCAAGACGGCTGATCTTATTTCTATAATGTGTTGCATTAAAGCCAATATTCCATGTTACGTTTCTAGTCTTGACTGGTATATATTTTAAATCAATTTCAACACCTTTGTTATTCATGTCACCAATATTGTCATAATAGCCTGAGTACCCTAATGATAAAGGTACAGAAAAACGGTTAAGCATATCAGTAGTTCTGCGATTGAAATATTCTATGCTACCACTTAATCTGCCTTTTAATAGTTCGAATTCTATACCTAAATTTATATTTGTATTGGTTTCCCAGGTAATATTTTTATTTCCTTTTCTGGAAAAACCTAATGATAACTCATTATTGCTGTTATTGATATTGTAAGTATCTACATATAAGAAATCGTCTATTCTGTCATTACCCTGTTGACCTACAGAAAACTTTAGTTTTAATAAATCGAGCCATTTAATGTCATCCAACCATTTTTCTTTGGTAAGAATCCAGGCAGTTCCCACAGAGTAGAAATTACCCCAGCGATTATCCGGGTGAAAGCGGGAAGAGGCATCGCGCCGGTAAGAAAGTTGGAAAAAATATTTGCTGTCATAGTCGTACATACCTCGGAATAAATATCCTTCAGTATTGTATTTACTCTTATAGGATGACTCATCGTTGGTACCACTGATGGCACCGTTTAATTCTTGATTCTGAAAAAAAGAGAACATACTGTTTTTGGCTGCGTATAATTCTTCATAAACGTTATTAAAGCTTTCATGACCTGCCATCAATGAAACGTTATGTAATCCGAAGCTATGATTATAATTTAATATTTGTTGTAGGTTGAGGGTTGTTCGACGCCAATGCTGGACATTGATGCTTCCATTCAAAGAATTTGCTGTTCCATAAAAAGGATTTAAAGCATTTTTGTACCGGCTGTCACGTATCGAAGTGCCTGCATTGAATGTGAATTTGAAGTCTTTCAGGAAATTAATATCTATAAATGCGTCTCCATTCAAAGTATTTGCAGAGGTGTTATATGTATCGAGCTGACTTAATTTTATTCCGTTAGAGTTCGGGTTGATAGGACGGTTTAGAGGACCTTGGTTGGATACTCCGAAATCGTACATGTCACCATTTTTATCCTGCATGATCTTACCATTTGTATCACGTAGGTAAAGTGGATATATGGGAGCTGTATTGAAAGCTTGGCTAAAACCGCCAGCGGCTGAATTCTGTATTGAATGTGTATAACTGATGTTGGCGCCAAATCTCATCCACGGTTTAGCCTGATATGTGGTTTTCAAACGACCGGTGATACGGCTATAATCAGACCCTTCTGCTATACCGTCTTCATCTAAATATCCAAAAGAAGCATAGATTTGTGCTTTATCACTTCCGCCTGAAATATTGACGTTGTATTCTTGGCGTAATGCTGTATGATATACAGCATCGACCCAATTGTCGGGAGTGAGATAATAACCGTTTACTATCCGTCCTAATTTTGCATTAGGATTAAGAAGACCGTTTTTACCAATCAGATATTCTCCTTCAGGATATGAATATACGTTGTAGGATAAACCACCGGTTTGACTGTTGGTTCCTATCATATTAGTATTTGCGCTGACATATGCTTGGTCAGGAGTTTGTCCTTGGGCATTTAAATAATAATTGTATAATGCTTTATAGTGTGCTTGATAATATTCTCCTGGATCTTTTATGTAGTCATATTCTATTTCACCACGGGTATTGGCACTCCATTTAGCGTCTACTGTGATTTTTGCATCGCCTGCTTTGGCTGATTTTGTTGTTATAATTATGACACCGTTAGCACCTCGAGCACCATAAAGAGCTGTGGATGCTGCATCTTTTAGTACAGAAATAGATTCTACATCTGCTGGATTGATGTTATTCCATCCTCCTTCGTATGGCATACCGTCTAATACGATGAGGGGATCTGTTTTTGCGCTCATTGAACTGATGCCACGTATCAGAATGCTTGGAGTTTCTCCAGGCTGCCCATTTGTCATTGTCATTTGTAGGCCTGCCACTTGTCCAGATAAACTTTCTATGACATTAGTAACCGGACGTTTAGTTATTTGTTCTGTATGAATCATTTTTGCAGATCCTGTAAAAGCTGATTTTTTTGCAGTACCATAAGCAACTACCAAAACTTCTTCCATCACTTCTGTTGTTGAAGTCATAACAATTTTCATTTCCGGCTTGATGGTTACTTCTTGGGTTTCCATTCCAATGAAAGAAACAATAATTGTTTTGTTGGTAGGTGAGATGTTTGTAAGTGTGAACTGACCATTGATGTCGGTGATTGTTCCATTGGTTGTTCCTTTTACCAATACGGAAGCTCCGATTACCGGTTCGTTGTTTTCGCTTGAGATAACGGTTCCTTTCACTGTTACCTGTGCTTGTGCATGGCTTATTCCTACGAATAAGCATACGAATAGTAGTAATAGTGTCTTTTTCATAATGTTTGTAATAGATTTGTGAGTTTATGGTTTGTACAAACCTAGGAATAAAATCTAATAAATCAAAATATTTTCGATGGTAAATGTTTAAAAATAAAAGTATATTCTAATCAATGTAATAAAAACTTAAACAAGCAAGAAAATTAACTTGTTTTTATAAAAGAAACATCTTAATCATTTTGTCGTTCCGCTGAACTTTTTAAATACAAAAATCCCCAAATCTAAGTTGATTGATAGATTTGGGGAAAAAGTTGGAAATATCTCTTGTTGCTTTTATTTTTTTTGAGATTGGTGCATAATTTTTAAGATATCACGGTGGAATTTAATCTCTGCACGTTGTAACTTATATATTTTCTTGGGAGATAAGATTTTTTTAAAGCGCTGTAGATATTCCAAATCCAATTTATCGGCTTCAATCCTTGCTTTGACAATACCTTCTATAATTTGTTCGTATTCGGCATCGGTTGTTTTAGGATTTTTGCCTTTGCGTGCTTGCTCCCATGCTTTATCATTTACTGTTTTTTTACGGTCTTGTAATTCGAAGTAGATAGGGAAGAATTTAGTGGCCTCTTCTTGCGTTATTTCTGCTTTTTGCGTGAGATATGCTTCTTGTCTAGCTCTGAATTCTTCTTTGGTGAAACCAGGTTTCTTTTTGTCTTGCGCCTGTAGCGAAATGCTTATATATAAAGTGATAAGCAAGGTTGCCAGTCTTTGTATCATGTGGTTATTATTTAATTATACATATCTGAATTTGCATCTGTCAAGTATTGATAGAGCGTATAATCATCCATCATGGAATGATCTAAAATCGTTTCAATATATTCGTCTGAGAATTGTTCAGTTTCCGCTGCTGTAAAAATAGGAGTGTCTTGTTTAGGGGGACCTACAATAACTCTGACGCTGAACATCAATCCACAAAACATAGCTGCCATATATATCCAAGGCTTGATACGTTGCCAAGTAGTTATTGTTTCTTGCGGAGTAGAAGTTTGTTCCTTCTCCGGCAATTTATTCATCAACTCTTTTGAGAAGTTGTCGAAATAACCTTCGGGTACCATGAATGGATTTTTTGTCCCGCATTTTTTTAATAGTTCATCTTCTTCCTTCATAGTGGTTCTCCTTTCTTTGTTAGATACATTTCTTTTAAAAAGGTTTAAAGGCATTCTTTTAAAAAGTTCTCTATTTTTTTCACTGCATGGTGGTAGGAGGCTTTCAGTGCCCCTATACTTGTTCCTAATATTTCAGACATGTCTTCATATTTCATTTCTTGAAAGTATTTTAAATTGAATACTATACGCTGCTTTTCAGGGAGCGTCAGTAATGCTTTTTGAAATAATATTTGAGTTTCATCTCCATTAAAATATGTATCACTTTCCAGTTTGTTCACCATATCTGCATCAGCGTCGTCTATGGATAATTGGTTGGTGGCACGTTGTTTATTTAAAAAGGTCAAGCATTCATTCAAAGCTATGCGGTAAAGCCAGGTCGACATTTTGGCTTCGGCACGAAAATACTCTAGATTAGTCCATGCTTTGATAAATGTATTCTGTAACAGATCATTGGCATCTTCATGAGAAAGTACCATCCGGCGTATCTGCCAATATAGCTGTTCGCTGTATTCGTTGACAATACATTCGAAGGCTTCTTTTTGTCGTGCCGGGTCCTGTAATAACGCTATTATTTCTTTCTCATTATAAGTGTTCATGTTCCTATTTTTAAATTAGATATCCGGTTTATGTTATGGTTTAATGGATTCTATTGAAATTTTTAATGTTTCCCGTGCAAGTAGAGTGTTAGGAAAAATATCCGATGCTTCCTGTAACAATATGCTTTCATCTTCGTAGCGGGCTGAAAAATGTCCTATAAGAAGTTGTTTTACTTTTGCGGTACGGGCGATTTCTCCAGCTTGCGAAGCAGTTGTGTGAAAGGTTTCTTTCGCACGGGCTTGTTCGCTTTGTGCAAAGGTGGCTTCATGAAATAACAGGTCCACTCCGTATATTTGTTCTATGATACGTGGCAAATAAATAGTATCTGAACAATAGGCATATCGGCGGGGAAGGGCAGAAGGGATAGTCAATTTGTTGTTTGGTACTATTTTTCCGTCCGGTAATGTGTAATCGGCGCCATTCTTTATCCGGTTGAGTTCGTATACGGGGATTTCATAAAAGTCAATCATGTCGCGACGAATATGGGCGGGGGTCTGTTTCTCTGAAAAGAGGAATCCGCATGTTGGTATCCGATGACGTAAGGGAATTGTTTCTATGGTTAGTGAACGGTCATCATAAATTATTTCAGCTTTGCCCGGATCAAAAGTTTGGAAAACGACTTTGTAACTCATACCTTTGCAAAAAAAGTCGAGTTGCGGAGTAAGAAGACGTTCTAATTCTGCGTGACAGTGAATATAGAGTGTGGCTGTCCTTCCCAGCATACCGAAAGTTGATATCAGTCCCATTAGTCCGAAACAATGATCACCGTGCAAATGTGAAATGAATATATGGTTTAGCCGGGTGAATTTCAGTTTTGATTTGCGTAATTGCATCTGTGCTCCTTCGCCGCAGTCTATCATAAATAGTTTTTCACGGATATTTACGACTTGTGATGTCGCAAAATGCCGTGTGGTCGGCAATGCTGACCCGCATCCTAATATATGTACTTCAAATTTCTCCATCGTTACAAAGATACTATCTTTTTTGAATGGAAAATAAAAAATGCCGTAAAAACGGCATTATAGGATTGAACTATTTCTTAAGTTTTATTTTCACAGCATTCATGCCACGTGACCCTTTTTCTAGTTCAAAAGTCACGATGTTATTTTCTATGATATTGTCTATCAGTCCACTAATATGAAAGAAGTATTTCTCTGCATTCTTCAAATCTTTTACAAATCCATATCCTTTGGATACATTGAAGTGTTCTATTCTTCCTTCATGTACTAGTTCTATCGGTTCTTCAGTTCTACGAGGAGTTGAAACTTCAATGGTGGACATATCCACTTCTTGTGGTTTATTATTAGGAGTGGGAGGAGTATCGGTTATCATACCGTTCTCGTCTACATAGGCAATCATATCTTCAAAGGAAGATGTGCCGTTACTTTTTCTTTCTTCTTTTTTTTGCTGTTTTGCTAAACGCTTTTCTTGTTTTTTCTTTTCTAGATCTCGTTTGGTAAATGAAATAGGTTTCGCCATTTGATTCTTTTTAAATTAGTAATATACAGTTCGGCCTGCTACGGGGAAGTGTATGGAATTAATAGTGAGGTAATAAGAAAACGGGGGAGAAGTCGTTATGAAATACTAACTCGAAATTTTATTACTCTATAAAGATACGGTTTTATTACGGATATCCCATAGAATATTTTCCTTTTTAAGAAATAATGGCATAAAAAAAGGATGCATTTATTAAAATGCATCCTTTTGGCTTATCTTAAAGTAAACTGATTACTTCTTTTTGTTTTCCAACTGTTCTTTCAAAGCAGCCAAAGCATCGATATCGCCTAAAGTGGTAGAGGCTGCCTGATTTTGGATAGCAGGAGCTTCTTCTCTCTTAGTTGTTTTCTTTGCATTAGAAGCTGCTTTCTTTTCAGCTCTTTCTTCTGCCTTGGCAGCATCTTCGAAAATGCGGCTGTGAGACAGGATGATTCTCTTGGCATCCTTGTTGAATTCAATTACTTTGAATGACAGTTTTTCATCCAATTGGGCTTGAGAGCCATCTTCTTTTACCAAGTGTTTCGGAGTTGCAAAACCTTCTACACCATAAGGAAGAGCTACAACAGCACCCTTATCCAACATTTCGATGATAGTACCTTCGTGTACAGAACCTACAGTAAATACAGTTTCGAATACATCCCAAGGATTTTCTTCCAACTGTTTGTGACCAAGGCTCAAGCGACGGTTTTCTTTGTCGATTTCCAATACTTGAACTTCGATATCTGCACCGATCTGAGTGAATTCAGAAGGATGTTTTACTTTCTTAGTCCAAGACAGGTCAGAGATGTGGATCAATCCGTCTACACCTTCTTCGATTTCTACGAATACACCGAAGTTAGTGAAGTTACGAACTTTTGCAGTGTGCTTGGAACCTACAGGATACTTTTCTTCGATAGTTTCCCATGGATCTTGTTTCAGCTGTTTGATACCCAAAGACATCTTACGTTCGTCACGGTCAAGTGTCAGGATAACAGCTTCTACTTCGTCACCTACCTTCATGAAGTCCTGAGCAGAACGCAAGTGCTGTGACCAAGACATTTCAGATACGTGGATCAAACCTTCTACGCCCGGAGCGATTTCGATGAATGCACCGTAGTCAGCCATAACGACTACTTTACCTTTCACCTTGTCACCTACCTGCAGGTTAGCATCCAAAGCATCCCATGGGTGCGGAGTCAGTTGTTTCAAACCAAGAGCGATACGTTTCTTTTCGTCATCGAAGTCAAGGATAACAACGTTCAACTTCTGGTCGAGTTCTACAACTTCTTTCGGATCGCTTACACGGCCCCAAGACAGGTCAGTGATGTGAATCAAACCGTCTACGCCGCCAAGGTCGATGAATACACCGTATGATGTGATATTTTTAACAGTACCTTCCAGTACTTGTCCTTTTTCAAGTTTACCGATGATTTCTTTCTTCTGCTGTTCAAGTTCAGCTTCGATAAGAGCTTTGTGAGAAACAACAACGTTTTTGAATTCCTGGTTGATTTTAACCACTTTGAATTCCATTGTCTTACCTACAAATACATCGTAGTCGCGGATAGGTTTCACATCAATTTGAGAACCCGGCAAGAATGCTTCGATACCGAATACGTCCACAATCATACCACCCTTAGTGCGGCACTTGATGTAACCCTTAATAATTTCTTCATTTTCAAGAGCAGCGTTTACGCGGTCCCAAGAACGAGTAGCACGTGCTTTTTTGTGTGACAGAATTAACTGTCCTTTTTTGTCTTCCTGATTTTCAATGTATACTTCTACAGTATCACCTATTTTCAAATCTGGATTGTAACGGAATTCATTTAAAGGAATGATACCGTCTGATTTGTAGCCGATATTGACAACTACTTCGCGTTTGTTCATTGCAATAACAGTACCGTCTACAACCTCGCGGTCGTTTACTTTGTTCAGTGTACCGTCATAAGCTTTTTCAAGATCTTCGTGGCTCATGCTGGTTACAGCTTCGCCGTTTTCATAAGCATCCCAGTTGAAATCTTCAACAGGAGTGATGTTTTTTAAATTTTCCATTAATAAAATTGTTAAAATTCTCAGTTAATTACGTTAGACATTATATTGTTTATCTAATTTCGGGCGCAAAGATACAACAAAATACTGAAACACAAACAAGTTTACTGAAATTTCTTGCTGATTAAAATTTAAATGGGATATAATCGTTGTTTTTAATTTATGTTTGTACATTTGTAGAAATTTAACCTATTAAAATATGGTAGCGTTCATTTTAGTTTGTTTGGTTCTACTTTTAGGTCTTTTATGGGGATGGGAGATAAGAAAGAGGAAAAGTTTGGAACAGGAGTTCGTTAAGAAGAAAAATGAGGTGTGTTCCGTGAAAGAATTTTCGGATACCATATTGTATAATGTGGATGCATATATAATTTTGGTTGATCGGAATTTTTTGGTTGAAAAGACCAATTACTATAATTTGAATAATACTTCTGAAGGACAGGTGCTGCGTAGGGTCGGGGAATTGCTTCGTTGTAAAAATGGATTGGACGCCGGAGCCTGCGGTTCTCATGAGAATTGTAAAGTATGTCCTGTCCGTAACTCCATTGAAAAGTGCTTTCGGGAAAAAGGGCACTTTTCTCCGTTGGAAACTCCGATGAGACTTTATATGTCTGAAAAGATGGATAATTATGTCGATTGTATTGTTTGCGTGTCGGGAACATATTTACAGCTGGATCAGGATGATAAGGTTCTGCTGACAGTTCGTGATGTGACTCGTCAGAAAAAGATTTTGGATGAATTGGAGGAGGCCAGGCGAAATGCGGAATTGGCAGGAGAACAGAAAACAGCTTTTCTGGCAAATATGAGTCATGAGATTCGCACTCCTTTGAATGCTATTGTGGGATTTGCCGGATTATTGGGGACCGCGTCGGATCAAGATCGAATTTCTTATGTAGAGATTATCAAGGGGAACACGAATATGTTATTACAGTTGGTAAATGATATTTTGGATATGTCTAAGATTGAGGCGGGTACTTTGGAATTTATTTATACCGATGTGGATGTTAATCAAATTATGCGTGAGTTGGAAGGTATTTTCAGATTGCGTTTGGAAGAGGCGGATGTTCCTGTACGTATCATTTTTGAACCTAAGCTGCCTGTCTGCTTCATTCATACGGAGAAGAACCGTATTTCACAGGTTATTTCCAATTTCTTGTCTAATGCTTTTAAATATACTGTGCAAGGCAGTATAACCATGGGATATGAGATACGTGAAAATGGTATCTGTTTCTATGTGTCCGATACAGGTACCGGTATTCCGGAAGATAAAGTAAGTCAGGTCTTTGAACGTTTTACAAAGTTGGATGCCAAGCGTCAAGGTACCGGATTGGGGCTTTCTATCAGTCGGACTATAATAAAAAAAATGGGTGGTGAGATTGGTGTTACTTCAAAATATGGTGAAGGTTCTACTTTTTGGTTTGTTCTCCCGGAAAAGCCTTTTGATTTTCTGCCATTACAGTCGGAAGAGAAAGAACAATTTATAGATTTGTCCGAGCCGGAGAGTTGTTTGGAACATAAAACGATTTTAATTGCGGAAGATATGGATGATAATTATTTGTTGTATAAGATTTATTTGGAGAAGAAATACAATCTGATACGAGCTGAAAATGGTGAAGAAGCCATTTCTAAGTTTTTGGAATATAGTCCTGCTGTTATTTTGATGGATATAGGTATGCCTGTGGTGGACGGTTATCAGGCAACGGAAGCAATTCGTCAATTGTCATCCAAAGTACCTATTGTTGCAGTGACTGCTTTTGCATACGATGAAGATAAGCGGAAAGTAATGTCCAGAGGCTTTAACGGTTATTTGTCCAAGCCTCTGAACAAAGAAGCTTTGTTTGATATGCTCCGCCAAATGGGAATTTAATCTTCCAAAGAGTAATCAATGGTGGTTACAACGCGGATGCGTTTGATGTAAGGAGTGTTGGCGTCACGATCCTCAATGCTGAATTGTCCCTGATAGGCTCTTTTTATCTTACCAAGTTCGCTGTCCGAGTCCTTGGCGAATTTAACGGCTGCCGCCCGTGCGTTTTTAGTTGCTTCCTCTATCATTTGAGGCTTGATGTCGTTTAAACCGGTGTAGTCATATTGCACATTGTAACGATAATCTCCACCCGTAATAGCGATACCTTGCTTTAAGAGTTCGCTTTGTTCGCTGATCATCTTTCTCACCAGATCTACTTTAGTTGAAGTAACCGTGATGACAGAGGTCACATTATAGCGGAAGGGAACTGAATTATTATTATAACGTTCGGCTTGCATATCTATAATTTCCGGTGCATTGATACTGATTTCGTTTTCAGTGATTCCTTTCTGTTTCAAAAAGCCGACAATTGCTTGGTTGGTTGCATTTATCTTGTTATATAAGGTCGGGAGGTCATTTCCCAGGTCTTTATACATCAAAGGCCAAGTTACTTTATTGGCCGGCACCTCCATTTCTGCCAGACCTTTCACATTCACTACTCTGTCTTTACCAGAGAAAGTATCCAATCCCTGTTTGATAAAATACCCCATCACCAACATGCCTATAGCAAGGATGACGGCTTCCAGTTTCCAACTTTTCATACTTCAGTTGTTTTTAGTGATACAATTATTTGTTTTGTAAGCGTCCAATGCCTTTTTAACAGAACCCTGTTCTTGCAGTAATTGTTTTGCTTCTGCTTTATTAATATGTAATTCGTCAATCAGCATTTGCACTCCTCGGTCTATTAGTTTTCGATTGCTGAGTTGCATGTTTACCATCCGGTTTCCTTTTACTCTGCCCAGTTTTATCATGACGGTGGTACTTATCATATTCAGTATCATTTTTTGCCCTGTGCCGCTCTTCATGCGCGAACTGCCTGTGATAAATTCCGGACCTACTATCATTTCGATGGGTATATCTGCCACACTCGAGAGGGGAGAGCCCGGATTGCTGCTGATGCTTGCTGTTAATATTCCGTGTTCTCTTGCTTTTTGCAGTGCTCCTATTACATAAGGAGTTGTTCCCGATGCCGCTATGCCTATCAGAATGTCTTTATTTGTGATGTGATGGTCTTGCAGTTCCATCCAGCCTTTTTGACTATCATCTTCAGCATTTTCTACGGGACGTCTCAAAGCCTGTTCGCCACCGGCTATAATACCTATGACACAGGTATCAGGCATACCGAAAGTGGGTGGAATTTCAGAAGCGTCCAATACTCCTAGGCGTCCACTGGTTCCGGCTCCCAAATAGAATATGCGTCCTCCTTGATGCATACGTTCTACTATTTCATTTACTAGTTTTTCAATTTGTGGTATGCAGGCATGAACGGCTGAGGCTACTTTCCGGTCTTCTTCGTTGATACCTTCCAGTAACTCTCTGACGGATTTTTGTTCCAAATCCTCATGTATGGACGGTTGTTCGGTTATTTTTATAAAATTCATACTTCGAAATGATAATCCTTTAATCCTTCCAGTGGACTTTTTAAAACTTTTCCGATGGACACATTCAGTCTTAGAGCTGCTTCTTTTACTTCTTCTTGAAAGAAAAATGCAATAGAACCTGTGAAATGTACAAGAATATCATGATATTCGTATTGCATAACATTACGGGTGAAGAAATCAGTGAAGCAGGAAATTAATAGATTCCGTATCTCTGGTCTGTGCTTGTGGGCGAAAAGAAAAGGAGTCAGACCCGCCAGAAAGCGGTTGGCTAAAGGCTGTCGGTATACTTTATCTAAAATCAGCGCCGGGGTCAAATCGTATTCTTTAAGGAAATCTTGGCAAAGGTCATCGGGAAGTTGGTGTTTCAGTAAATCACCTACCAGACGTTTCCCTAATACGGCTCCGCTACCTTCATCTCCTAAAATATACCCTAACGGAGAAATATTAGCTGTTATTTTTTTCCCGTCATAAAAGCAAGAGTTGGATCCGGTTCCTAAAATACATGCAATTCCTGCCGTTTTACCACATAGGGCGTGGGCGGCACCTAACAAGTCACTTTCGACAAGGATATTCGCTTTGGGGAAGTTCTGCGCCAAAGCTGTTTTCACTATATTCGTCTTTTCGGGAATACATCCTGCACCATAGAAATAAATAGTTGTAAATTCAGTGGTGTCTCCCAACTGGGGAATTAGTGTGGAGGCAATCACTTCTTTTATTTCATCAACTGATTGGTGGAAGGGGTTGATACCTCCTGTTCGAACTGTCCTGCTGTTTGTCTTGGTGTTACCCAGACACCAGTCTGTTTTGGTGGAACCACTGTCTGCTATTACTATCATATCGGATAATAAGATGATTGTTAGTCTTACAAAAATAGTATAAATTTATCCGATATCCATTGTTTTCCGTATTTATTTGTCGGGCTCTTATATTATTTTAGTAACTCTGTTCCTATTACTTATAAGTTAGTGCTTTTTCATATAAACAGACTTTTTTAATAATTGAGCCACAGCTTCATTGCAGCTATCTTTTCTCTGCTTACAGTAATTTTATCTTTAAATGGCGGTTTTACCTGTACTATTATTTTTCCTAAAAAATAGTTTTCTATTTTCTGTATGGCATGTACACTGACCAATGTTTGCCGGTTGGTGCGGAAAAAAATATCGGGGTTTAGTTGTTCGGACAGTTTGTCGAGCGATAAATCTATGATATGCTCTTTCCCTTCTTTTGTGACGGCAAAGGTAATTTTGTTTTCAGAATAGAAATAAGCTATATCTTCTACTTGCAAGGTATACAGCTTTTCGTCTCCTGATATCAGGAAGCGGGTACGGTATTTTTTTTCCGGATTACTTATATTTTTCAGTAGGTTCAGTAATTCATTGGATGGGTTCGATAGGGTGGTATTGCCATATCTGGCAGTTAATCTTTCAAACTTTTCGATGGCTTCGGCCAATCTTTCCCTGTTTATTGGTTTCAGCAGATAGTCTATGCTGTTTACAGTAAAAGCACGTATGGCATATTCGTCGTAAGCGGTGGTAAAAATAATCATACTTTCGGGTTGGGCCTGTTCTATGAAAGCGAAAGAAATGCCGTCGGTCAGTTGGATATCCAGAAAGATTATATCCGGGTGTGGATGCTCCTGGAACCATTTAACAGATCCCTCTATGCTGCCGGGCAATACAACTATATCCCAGTCTGGCCTTAATCCTGACAACATTTTATGTAGCAGGCGTCCTGCAGGAATTTCATCTTCTATAATAGCGGCTTTTATCTTATTCATTCAGTAAAGGTATTTTTACGGTGAAATATTCAGAATCGTCAATAATTGTGATATGCAAGTTGCAAATCAGCAGATAGCGGGCAGATAAGTTCTTCAGTCCCATTCCTGATTTTGCAACATCCTTTTTTAATTTGATCTTGTTTCTTACGGAAAGAGTTTGATCTTTGTCAGAATAATCCAAATGGATGACCATTGGATTTTCCATATTGATGATGTTATGTTTTATCACGTTTTCGATAAGTAACTGTAGGGTTAATGAAGGGATTTTCTTGTTCAATAACGTGGGGGTCATTTTGTTTTCCAGTTGAATGCATTTTCCCAGACGCACTTGATGCAGATAGATATATGAATCCAGAAATTCCAGTTCATCACGTAAAGTGACAAGTCCTTGTTCCTGACTTTTTAGGATATAACGGTAAACATCTGATAGCTTTTGTGTAAAAACTACTGCGTTTTCCGGATTATATTCTATTTCGGATATTAAAGTATTCAAACTATTGAACAGGAAATGTGGATTTAATTGATTTTGTAAAGCCGTGTATTGCGCTTTGATGGAACTTTCTTCCAGCTTGGTTGTTTTTTCATGCAGAATAACCAGCTGCCTGTAAAAAGCGCTCGTGATACTTAAACTCACAATCACAATTTCTACCAACCATATAATCATGATCAAGCGCAGACCCGGACTGCTCAGTACAAATGGGAAAGGCAGTTCCAGCAATACTTTACAGATGGTCAGAGTAGCGTAATTCATGAAGAAAAGAATAGCTGCAATCAAAATGCAGTTGATAATCAGCTTGTTTCTCTTCTTGATAAAGAATAGAGAGCTTTTTTTCAGCCACCGGTTGATGACTATCAGACTGAAGCCTACCAGATTGAATATGAACACCACAGAAATAAATCCCAGAGAGGAGATTAATATTTTCTGATGTTGAGGCGTAAGGTCGGTATATAGTACCAGCGAAAGGTATGAGAAACATGCCAGCCC
The DNA here is from genome assembly GCF_031119655.1 of Phocaeicola sp. GP0067. Taxonomy (NCBI): domain Bacteria; kingdom Pseudomonadati; phylum Bacteroidota; class Bacteroidia; order Bacteroidales; family Bacteroidaceae; genus Phocaeicola; species Phocaeicola sp. GP0067. The sequence goes on along the minus strand of NZ_JAVHZY010000002.1, from coordinate 144,068 downwards.
TGAAAACAGGAAAAAGTTGAAGAATTGATTGTATTTATTTTGCATAGCCATTCCGCTGTTGAAAATGATTTGGGTTATTTTACAAAAATATGAAAAAAAGAGGAAATTCAGAAAAGAATAGAATACTTTCCAAATCTCCTCTTTTATGAGCAAACGCTTAGTATGGATTAAAAACAAACTCCTACACGTACACCCATGCTATTCCTTCCATCTTCAGAATAAGTCAGGATACCGGTTTTATTGGTTGCGTAGCTATAATATACGGCTACATGAAATCCCAGACGTTGATAAGGCACCGGATGAATATCCATTCCCAGTTCGGGTGAAACATAGAATCCCCACGGGCGTTCATACCATTGTACCAGATTGTTGTAAATGGAGTTTTGGGAATACATGGCACCCGATTTGACTCCGAAGTAAGGTTTTACATACCTGTTATCCGGTAACTTGTAGGATACAGATATTCCGAAGGGTAGTTGGAACGCTGATTGTTGCTGGTCTGTTGTCAATGAAGCCGTTGGGGTGAGGGGGATGGTCCGGCGGTCCACATATCGGTGATTGGTATGAAAATTAAGGAAAGCTCCTATAGCCCAATAGGGCGTCAGATCATATTTTCCTTCAAAGTTCATTCCCCACCCGCTGAATTTATCGGCAAAGTTGCTGTTCAACGGCACATTCATCTGCCAGTCTACGTTAAAATGTACATTTTCCCAGGTCTGTGCTTTACTTGTGAAACAAAAGAGAACTAGTAACATTCCGATGAGGATACGTTTGGGAACTCTGTGTTTTAATATTTTCGTTTTCATGATTTTCCGGTTTTATTGTTTGTTTGACAGATAAGGAGATTGTGCAAATGCCTGATTGACGGCATTTAATGTCAACTGCATATTGAAATGGGAGTTTCCGTATAGCAGTCCTGACGCATAGGCATGCCAGATGACAGGTAGTTTGTTCTGGTTGGACTTATCGGCAGGTTGTCTTAAATCAACCATCTCCATAATCAGGGTTCCTGTGTCATAGCTGTAAGTTACCGGATAAGGATAATACCATCCTCCTCCCCAGTAGGGCCCCCAGAATCCGGCATCCCACCAGCCGCCATACCATCCTCCTGTGGTCATTTGTATTCTTTGTTGGGCGTATGACAACTGAATGCCTACATTGGCTTTTTCTTTATCTTCCGTCCGTACATAGCCTTTCTGTTCCATTTCATGGGCCACTGCACTGATAATGTTTTGGGCATTTTCATCTTTCCAATAATTGGCTTTCAGGCTGTTGTCCGGAACCAGAATGCTATCTGGCAGGTAATAGGTGGAAAACTCATTGAAATGTACACTGTTGTCATAATCAGTGTAAACGCTGTAGTCACTATCCAGTTTATTCATATCCGGATCTTTCTCGCACGAAGTAACTATCATGGCAAGCATGAATAGTGGAAATAGTAGCTTCTTCATATTCCTATAATTTTAGTTAAGTAGTTTATAGTGAGCGTCCTTTAAACACATTGGCTTTCTTTAATGGCAATATTTGACCGGATAAAGTCATGTGGCTGGAATTAAAGTTCGGAAGAATATCTACAGTCGCATTGTTGCTTCCATAAGGTATGTCAATGTTTACTTGGGCTGAGATTCCGATTCCCATCACGTTCATACTGACATGAATATTACCTTTTTTGTCGGTTTTTACTTTATAGTTCGAAGCATTACCGTCTACGGTAATACCTCCTAGTCCGTTCGGACCGCTGAAAGGTACATTGAATGCTACTTGCACCACGGCCTTGTCACCGTCCAGTCCTACAAAGTTGGTGTTGGATGAAACGAAAGCGGAGGTTCCGTATTTAAAGTAAACTCTGTCCGCTTCCAGTACAAAGGTTTGGTTGTCTATTGCCTCTTTGGCTTCCTGAAATAACATTTTGTCCAAAGCTTCCTGAGCCGCTTTTTTTTCCTGACGTGTCATTTCCTTTTCTGTTGTTTGTGCCTGTGAGTATTCTACGCAGGTAAACAAGGTTACTAATGTTAATATTACAACTTTTCTCATAATACCTACTTTTTTATTTTATGTTGTTTTCCTATTGAAATCCGGTATAAATATAATAAGCTTTGTCATAAACAGGTAGTAATTTATTACTGAAACGGAAAAACCGGTTGCTGAAGTGTGTTTTGGAGGAGCTGAAATTAAAGGTGTGAAGAGGAATGAATGAGAAAAGAACAGCCCTGGAAATCTGCTTTAACAAAATTTCCGGGGCTTATTTTCTATGAACTATAAAGTGATTAGAAAGACCTTCCTTTAAATATATTTGACTTGTCAAGCGGTAGTATTTCACCGGATAAAGTCAGACGGTTGGAATTGAAGTTGGGGCGTATATCTACGGTGGCATTGTTGCTTCCATAAGGTAATGTTATACTTACCTGAGCAGATATACCTACACCCATTACGCTCATTGTCAGATATATGCTTCCTTTCTTGTCGGTTTTGATCTTGTAACCGGAAACATTGCCGTCTACAGTGACACCTCCTAATCCGTTAGGACCGCTGGCAGGAATGTTGAATGCTACCTGCACGGATGATTTATCACCGTCTACCATTACAAAATTGGTATTAGAAGAAACAAAGGCATTTCTTCCTCTTTTAAATATAACCCGGTCAGCTTCCAGTGTGAACGCTTTATTTTCTATAGCTTGTCTGGCTTCTTCGAACAAGGCTTGTTCCATAGCTTTTTGCGCCTCTTTCTTTTCCTGACGAGTCATTTTTTTTGTTGTTTGTGCTTGTGAGTAGCCTACGCAGCAAAACAAGGTGACGAATACTAATAAAATAATCTTTTTCATATATGTATCTTTTATGTTATTGTTTGGATATGAAACAAATATAATAATTATTTTGTTGAAAGGACTTTATCTTATTTTTTAATTAAAAGCTTCTATGACTTTATATTTTGTACAATGTGTCAAAAAGGGGGAGGACAGTATGGCGAATCTTGGCGCAAAATCCAATGGAACTTGATGCAAGATTGGGTAAACCTTGTAACAAGATATTGCGGAACTTGATACACGTACATAAGTACGTGTTGGCTTATGCTTGCGTACATGTAGCCCGATGCCAACGTATGTTGCAAGCTTACGTTACTGATGTTGTTGAATATGTCTTCATGTTTTTAGAAAACATCAGCACCTTTTTAAAAAAGGTCAGCATGTTTTAAAAAAAGGTCAGCATGTTTCAGCGTACATTACTCCCTCACTAAGCCGATGTCCTTCCTTCTCCATTCATCCTTTCATCTTATTTAAAACACACAGTCAATCAAGCGGTTAAAAATGGAACCGCTTCCCCTCACTCCCGTTTCAACGTAAGCGGAAAGGAGGATGAAAGGACAATGACGGGATGTCCCTTCATCACCGGAACACCCACCGGCAGGGTGTTTTGACGGTAAATGAAAGGAGAAGGGAAAAACGAATTAAAACAAATGCTGAAGTGCGGAGCCTATAATTTCAGAATTTCTAACGGACCCTTCCCAACTGTGCCGCTATGTTTGAGAATGAACTCTGAAAAGAACCATATGTTTTTTGTGTGCGGGCCAGCGTGTACATATCTGCGACACCCTCCCTGATTCCTTCCAGAGAGCCACAATCCGCCTGTCTTTCCGAGGACAGGCTGAAATAAAGGTCGGATCAACCTTTCTTCTTGCCGAACTCCGGATCAATTTTTAGCAGAGCCGTTACTCCGAAGGTGATAACGCAGCATATCATAATCCAGATAAAGAAATGGTTGTATCCCATCTGTTCCTGAAGCCAGCCGGCAGCCATTCCCGGAATCATCATGCCTAATGCCATAAATGCGGTACAAATGGCATAATGTGCTGTTTTATGTTCTCCGTCTGCAAAATAAATAAGGTAGAGCATATAGGCTGTGAAACCGAATCCGTAACCGAATTGCTCTATAAAGATGCAAATATTGATGAGATATAAAGAATCAGGCTGGATATAGCTGAGATAAACATAGACTAAATCGGGTAAGGAAATGGCCCATACCATCGGCCAGAGCCATTGTTTCAAACCGTTACGGGCTACGGCTATTCCTCCTAAAATACCTCCTAGGGTAAGTCCGATGATGCCGACAGTACCTTGTACGAAACCTATTTCTTCGGTTGTCAGCCCCAAACCACCTTTTTCAACGGGGTCTATAAGGAAAGGAATGCACATTTTTGCCAGTTGAGCTTCGGGCAAACGGTAGAGTAACATGAAAAGAATGGCAATGCCTGCCTGCTTTTTTTGAAAGAAACTGGCAAAAGTACCAAAGAACTTTTTGAGCAGATTGGAAGCGGAAACTTCTTTGGAAGTATGATCTGAATCCGGACAGGGAAGAACAAACTTATGATAAATCCATATTCCAAGGAAAAGTCCGGCCAATACAAAAAAGGTGAGGGACCAAGCGTATGGTATATTATCTGTCATTATTTCCAGTCTTCCTGCAAGCATGATAAGTAATCCTTGTCCCGCAATGGTTGCAATACGGTAGAAGGTACTGCGGATTCCTACAAACAGGGCTTGCCGATGCGAGTCCAGTGCCAGCATGTAAAAGCCGTCGGCAGCAATGTCGTGTGTGGCGGAGCTGAATGCCAGTAACCAGAAAACGGCCAAAGTGAGTTGGAAAAAATGCTCTGTGGGGATGGTGAAGGCTATGCCCGCCAGTCCTGCGCCGATTAAAAGTTGCATGGTGATAATCCACCAGCGTTTCGTCTTGATAAGATCAATGAAAGGGCTCCATAGAGGCTTGATAACCCAAGGCAGGTTGAGCCAGCCGGTATAAAAAGCTAACTCGGTATTGCTGATGCCTAATCTTTTATACATTATGACCGAAATGGTCATTACTGCCACATAGGGCAGCCCTTGTGCAAAGTATAGAGTGGGTATCCATGCCCATGGCGAGGTATGCTTGTTTTTCATGGTTCCTTTCATTTTAAAGAGTCCGAATGGAATCCCCGCCCATGTGGGCGGGGCCTGTTAATAAAAACGGCGGATGTCCGCACCTTTATAGTAATGCAATAGAATTTCATCGTAGGTATATCCCCGTTCTCCCATTACGGCAGCCCCGATTTGGCAGAGCCCTACTCCATGTCCCCAGCCGGCGCCGGTCAGCAGAAACCATTCGGGAACGCCGTTTTTCAGTTCTCCCTTATCTATTACAAAGGCTGAGCTGAACAGGTGGGAAGAAGATAGAGTGCGGCGTATTTCCAGTTCCTTTCCGATAGTCAATGTTTTTAGCGAACCTACAATTTTCAGTTTGCAGATACGTCCGGATTTGCCGCGTTGGATAGGAATCAGGTCGATGATGTCCCCATAATCCGATTTTGTATTTTGACGGATCAGTTCGGATAATTCTGCCTGGGAATAACGTACTTTCCAACGATAGAAATCTGTAGTTTCCTGATCGTAGTTGTTCAGAATTTGTGAAATGACTTTTTTATCGTGGGTGTCACAGAACGAAACAGGAGAAGTGCGTATCCAACGCTCTGCCTCTTCTTCTTTGGTCAGATCGGGTAACGGGCGGTTTTCTTCTTCTTCCGCATCACGGATTGTAGACAAGTAGGGATAATTCTTGTCTTCCCAGCAGTATCCGAATTCCTCGCTTGCTCCTCCGCAGCATTTGGAGAAACGGGCATCGCAAATGCCGCGTTCATACATCAGCAATTGTCCGCGGGTGGCTCTTACTGCTTCGGTCACGGCGGCACTGGATGCTTTGGTTATTCCTTGGTAGCGTTGGCAATGGTCATCGGCGCAAACATCGAATATGGTATGATCTTCGCGGTCGTACCAGCGGATGTATTCGGTATCGGTTTTGATAAAGGAGAAAAAGCCTTCGTTTTTGTCACTCAAGGCCTTGCGTTTCTCTATTTGGGCAAACAGCCAGCTGCGTGATACCACGGCATGGGCTTTCAGAAACTCCAAAGAGGAAGTGGCGTTCATCTCCGAGGAGATGACGCTTATCAGATAGTCTTCGGCGGGAAGAATATTGATAGCGGTGATTTTGCCTTCGTCCACCACTAGTTTCAGTGTTCCCATAAAACTTTGGGTTTCTTGCCGTTCCCAGTGGAAATTAATTCCGATGGTTACGTCATATAATGAAAACGAGGCATGTTCGTCTTGTGGAGTGAAGGTCAGTTCGCGGTAAAGATTACCATTCCACAGAATACCTCCTTCGCTGAAGGCTACTTGTTGTTCACCACAGACTGTTTCTCCTTTAGCGAAAAAATTGCCGTTCAGTGAAAAATGAATTTCTTGTGCGTTTACTATTCCTACGCTTATTTCGGGTTCTTTCATTGTTATTCGTCTTGTTTTTGGGCTTGCTGTAATTCCTTCATCTCTTCGTGTTCTCTCTATCTTTTTGCTTTCTCGTCAAAATAACGTCCGGGTATCTTCTCGGCTTCTTCTACTGTTATTCCCACTTCTTTTATGATGGATGCCACTTTTTCTTCTGTTATTTTGTCGAAATCTTCCTGACGGGTGGTGACGATTACGCCAGCCATGTCCAAAGCTCCCGGACTGATGAGCATCTGTTCGCTGCCTTTTGCAAAGTAGCAGTCGGGACGGTGCTTGCTGCGGGGAAAAACCACCGTATAGTATAGATGGCCTTCCTTCCATAACAGCAGGTTGAACTTCGCTTCTTGTCCGTCTTCATCCGGTGGGAAAGCGGCGAGGGCACTGTATAACAGGGAGTCGTCATAATGCGTGTTGCTTGAGAGGATTACCAAAGGACAGGGATAGTCCTTGGTGTTGAGGTAAATTCGGCTACATTCTAGTGGATAATCTTCCTCTTCTTCTAGGTAGGGAAAATACATGCTGCGTATATCGATTGTCTGTGCGTGGGTTATCAGCTGTTGTACGTTCGGGATGATGGGAACATCAGTTTTTCTGACTCCTTGAAGATGGAGATGGTCCGGTGCAGAGGCTCCGCAATGTGCTCCATTATAGAATAGGGCGTAGTCCGGATATTTCTGTACGAATGCACGGACGTCATCGTAACTGAAAATATTCTCATCCATGAGTTGGGGGATGTGATCTTTATGGGCGATAGTGAGGTGATCCGGCAATATGGGATAAGGGTTAACGCATATTCTGTTTGCAGTGATGGTTTCCAGTGCTTTCTGCTCCTTAGGCTGGTTTTCCTTGCACAGGAAACAGGGGCGTGCTTGGATGCTGTCCTTATCCACTTTGGCGGTAGTCGAAACCGCACGCTGTGCATTGCACTGTACCACAAACGTGTAGCCGTTTATGGACAGTTCCTTGGTCTGTACAGTCTGTAATGCCTCGTGGTTGTGGTGTGCCAGTGGCCAGCACGCCAGTTGGCTGTCTATAAATCGCTTGATTTCATTCCGGTTCTTCAGCTCTTCTGTATATTTTTTGCGGATTCCCAGTTCACGGGTGCGCAGGCTGTCTTTGTAGTGATTGTTGGCATTGGTCTGCTCTATGCTCAGGGCGGCATCCGAGTTCCCTTCCCAGCGGCGGCACAGATAGAGTACATCATAGATTCTTCCTATCTTATATTGGCGCGAGAAAATGAGTCCCAGGGCATAATCTTCTCCGTAGCTGACATTGGGCACGCCTGTTTCGCGCAGGATAGGTGTGAAGAATGCGCGCGGAGCCCCCAGACCGTTGATGCGCAATGCGTTATTGTGTCCGTTCTCTTTCGTCCACTCGCTATGGTCTATCACTCCCGGAGCGATGGTGTTCAGCCGGAAGTCCGTCATGCGGTAAGTTCCTATTACCATGGCGCATTGCTCTTTGTAGAACGTGTCTACGATGGTTTGCAGGGTATGGGTGTCGCTGTACAGGTCATCGCTGTCAAGCTGTATGGCGAAGCGTCCGCACCGGGGGTGGTTGATTGCGAGGTCCCAGCATCCCCCTATGCCCAGATCGGTACGTTGGGGCTGAAGGTGGATTACCGCTTTGTTGTCCTTGTATTGACCGATGATTTCTGTGGTTCCGTCTGTCGAGTGATTGTCCACGACGATGATGTTGAATGGAAAGCGTGTTTCTTGTGCGAGTGCCGACCGGATGGCATCGTCAATGGTACGGGCGCGATTGCGCACGGGGATGATGACGGAGGCTTCATATTCGAAATTTCCTTTCTTTACATCCGTTTCCACACATATGGGTTCAAGGAGGGCATTGATAGATTTCAAGTATCGTGTGAATGCTTCTTCCATTTCTATCTGTACCTCTCTGTTACGGGGATTTACGTAGTCGAACTGCTTTTCGCCGGACAGGCGGTTGTCGCTTTCTGTTTCCGTATAAAGATATTCGTTGATATGTACCAGATGAGAATGGAGGGTAAGGAGCAGGCGCAGTTCATAAAGGGCGGCATACTCTCTTTCCTCTGTCATTTGGAGGCTGGCGAGGATGAATTCCGTTCTGTTGAATATCAGTAGCGGACCGAAATCGAAATCATCACGCACACTGCCGGGTTGGTAGTCGTTGACGGGATGTTTCTTCTTTTCTCCGTTTTTCCATTCATGATGGTCGGCATAGACCATGCCGCATTCTCTGTCCTGCAGGAAGTCCGTCATGCGTTCCAGTGCCTTGTAAGCCAGTTCCAAAGCAGAAGTCTTGGTGTAGAGCAATATATAAGGTGTGTCTGCTTTTTCAGCAATCATCTTCATTGTCTTAGAACTGGTTAGTGAATCAACAGGTAATATTTCGCATCCTTCGGGGGTGGATAATGTCTTGTTGGGTTCGATGTTCAGCAGATAGATTTTGTTGACTATGCTACTTTCTTTTAGAGCATGGATTGTCTGTTCTGCCGCTGTGCTTTCCCTATAAGGAATAAAGCAATTAATTGTTTTTCTCATTGTTAAAAAGTATTTCTCACGGCAAAGATAGGTAATATATCTTATTTTTTCTCTACCTTTGTACGCTAATTGTCTTTTAAATATAAATGGAAACTCCGAAAACAGCATTACTTGGCAGGACATTGGATGAGATTCAACAGATTGTGAGGAATCTGGGAATGCCTAAATTTGCCGCAAAGCAGATTACGTCTTGGTTGTATGATAAAAAGGTGGAAACGATAGACGAAATGACCAATTTGTCATTAAAGCATCGCGAAGCATTGAAAGAAGGGTATGAGGTGGGAGCATCTGCTCCGGTGGAAGAAATGCGTTCGGTAGACGGTACGGTGAAATATCTTTTCCGTACACCGGCTCATAATTTTATTGAAGCGGTTTATATACCCGATGAGGACCGGGCTACTCTTTGCGTTTCCTCGCAAGTGGGATGCAAGATGAATTGTAAGTTCTGTATGACCGGGAAGCAAGGTTTTACAGCTAATCTGAGTGCCCATCAAATATTAAACCAGATCTATTCTATTCCTGAAAGGGAAAAGCTGACTAATCTTGTTTTCATGGGTATGGGAGAGCCTTTCGACAATCTGGATGAGGTGTTGAAAGTGCTTGAGATTCTGACTTCAGAATATGGTTACGGTTGGAGCCCGAAACGCATCACTGTTTCTTCTGTGGGTTTAAAGAAAGGACTGGAGCGCTTTCTGAATGAAAGTGATTGTCATCTGGCTATCAGTATGCATACTCCGATTCCTTCGCAACGAAGGGATTTAATGCCTGCCGAGAAAGCTTTTTCCATTACGGAAATTATTGATATATTGCATAATTATGATTTTAGCAAACAGCGGCGTCTGTCTTTTGAGTATATCGTATTCAAAGGGGTGAACGATTCACTTATTTACGCTAAAGAGATTGTGAAACTTTTGCGCGGCATTGAATGTCGTGTCAATTTGATCCGGTTTCATGCCATTCCTAATGTGGATTTGGAAGGGGTAGATATGGAAACAATGGTTGCCTTCCGTGATTACTTGACGCAGCATGGCGTATTTGCTACGATCCGTGCTTCAAGAGGAGAAGATATTTTTGCTGCTTGTGGAATGTTGTCAACGGCTAAACAACAGAAGGAGAAAGGTGTTACATTACAGTAAATAACAACAATAATACCATATAATTATGAAACGAATAGCATTTTATTTAAGTTTGGTGCTGGTGGTTCTGGTACTGGCTTCTTGTAAGAAGGGACAAAAGAACTTGTTTACCCCCACGTCCAGCGGTAGGCCTTACGAAGTATTGGTCGTAGTAAATAAACCTGTATGGGATCGTCCTGCAGGACGTGCATTGTTTGATGTATTGGATACCAATGTGCCCGGACTGCCCCAGGCGGAACGTTCGTTTCGTATATCAAATGTGGACCCTCAGCATTTTGACCGTGTGCTGAAAATATTCCGTAATATCATCATTGTGGATATTCAAGATATTTATACTCAGCCCAAACTCAAGTTTTCCCGTGATGTTTATGCGTCTCCGCAGATGATTATGACAATTCAGGCTCCTAATGAAGACGAATTTGAGGAATTTGTAGCAAAGAACAGTAAAGTGATTATAGATTTCTTTGTGAAAGCTGAGATGAATCGTCAGATAACTTTGTTGAAACAAAAACATAGCGATGTGATTTCCACTAAGGTAGGAAGTATTTTTGATTGTGATATCTGGGTGCCGGTAGAACTGGCTAACTATAAAGAAGGCAAAGATTTTTTGTGGGCTTCTACTAATCGTGCTACAGCGGATATGAATTTTGTAATGTACTCTTATCCTTATACGGACAAGGATACCTTTACTAAAGATTATTTCATTCATAAACGTGATTCTGTAATGAAAGCAAATATTCCGGGTGAACGCGAAGGAATGTATATGGCAACAGACTCTATGTTTGTAGATGTGGAAGATATTGTTGTAAAAGGAGAGTATGCGCAAGAAGCCCGCGGATTATGGGAAATGGAAGGTGACATGATGGGAGGTCCGTTTGTGTCTCATGCACGGGTGGATCGTGCTAACGGCCGTGTCGTTGTGGTTGAGGCCTTTATCTATTCACCGGATAAATTGAAACGTAATCTGATGCGTCAGATGGAAGCTTCACTTTATACATTGAGATTGCCCAATGAAAGCTTGATTGACGAAATTGTAATTAGTGGTAATATTCCGGAAGAAAAAATAGATACAACAAGCCGGGTAAAGTAAGAAGAGACATATAATATATAATATAGATGGAAGATAACTACAAGATACGAGTTGGTATTACTCATGGGGATATCAACGGAGTAGGATATGAAGTAATTCTCAAAACTTTTTCGGATCCTACCATGCTGGAACTTTGTACACCCATTATTTATGGATCGCCTAAAGTGGCTGCTTATCATCGTAAAGCAATGGATATTCAAACAAATTTCAGTATTGTCAATTCTGCAGATGATGCTCAGCCGGATAAACTGAGCATCGTGAATTGTACGGAAGACGAATTGAAGGTGGAGCTCTCCAAACCGACACCGGAGGCTGGTAAAGCAGCTTTGGATGCGTTGGAGAGAGCTTTGCAGGATTATCGGGAGGGAATGATTGATGTTTTGGTAACTGCTCCTATCAATAAGCATACCATTCAGTCGGAGAGTTTTCATTTCCCCGGTCATACGGAATATATTGAAGAGCGTGTGGGGGAAGGACAGAAGGCGTTAATGATTTTGCTGAAGAATGATTTCCGGGTAGCTTTGGTGACTGGTCATGTTCCTGTACGCGAGATAGCACAAGATATTACCAAGGAACTTATTATGGAAAAATTGGCTGTTTTCCATCGTTCTTTAAAAGAGGATTTTGGCATCGACAGTCCGCGTATAGCTGTGTTTTCATTAAATCCTCATGCGGGTGATGAGGGATTGATTGGTACGGAAGAGAGTGATATTATAATTCCGGCAATGAAGGAAATGGTTGCCAAAGGCATTCAGTGTTTCGGACCTTATCCGGCCGATGGCTTTATGGGATCTGGCAACTATACTCATTTTGATGGAATTCTAGCTATGTATCATGATCAGGGATTGGCTCCTTTCAAAGCTTTGGCAATGGATGAAGGAGTGAATTACACTGCGGGACTTCCCATTGTACGTACTTCTCCGGCACATGGTACTGCGTATGATATTGCCGGGCAAGGGGTTGCCTTGGAAGATTCTTTTCGCCAGGCTATTTATGTGGCTATGGATGTTTTCCGTAACCGTGTTGTCGAGAAAGAGATTCATGCACATCCGCTGCGTAAACAATATTATGAAAAACGGGATGATAGCGATAAATTGAAATTGGACACCATTGATGATGAAGATTAATGGACGATCGGTTTAAAATATAATTTCAAGAAAAAGTAGAAATGAAATTTGCAATTATATCAGCGGGTGAAGGTTCCCGGCTTTCGCAAGAAGGGGTTGCTTTGCCCAAACCTTTGGTGCAACTGAACGGAGTTGCCATGATTGATCGCTTGATACAGATTTTTGTACGTAACGGAGCTGATAAGGTGGTTGTCATTATTAATAATGAAAGTCCATTGACAAAAGAGCATTTGGCAAAACTACAGGCAGAAGCAGAGATCCCATTGGAAGTAGTTGTGAAAACTACCCCCAGTTCCATGCACAGTTTTTATGAACTGAGCCCTTATTTGCAGGATGATAAATTCTGCTTGACTACTGTGGATACTATATTCCGTGAAGAAGAGTTTTCGACTTTTATTGAAACGTTCAAACAATCGGAAACAGATGGGTATATGGCGGTAACGGATTTTATAGATGATGAAAAACCGCTTTATATATCTACGGACAGTGCTTTGGATATAACAGGTTTCCATGATGAGGCGACTCCCGAATGCCGTTATATATCTGGAGGCATTTATTGTCTGACCCCGGCAGCCGTTAAGACGTTGCATGGGTGTATGGAGAAAGGTATGTCACGTATGCGTAACTTTCAACGACAGTTGGTAGCCGACGGCTTGAAATTAAAGGCTTATCCTTTTACAAAAATTTTGGATGTAGATCATGCTGGTGATATCGTGAAAGCTGAAAATTTTCTAGCCGGTAAAGAGGAGTAACTTAAACACAACAGAAGGAATGGATGTAATTTCAATAATAGGGGTAAGCCGTGGAAATGAATATTCCCCCAATCATGTAGACAATGATGCCGCCATATTTTATAAGGTGACGGAGGAATTGCGGCGGTTGGGCTGTGAGGTGAAAGTTTATGCGGAGAAAGATTTCGTGGAACAGGGTGTCAAGGGAGATATTATTTTTGATATGGCCCGTGATAAGGTAACGATAGCTCGTTTGAGGTCTTTGGAGGATGAAGGTGCATTGGTGATAAACTCTGCCTACGGTATAGATAATTGTGTGCGTAAGCCAATGACAGAATTACTTATAAAGAACGGGGTTCCTCATCCGCAAAGTTTTATAATTTCTACGGCAGATGAGTATTTGGAAAATTGTTATCCTTGTTGGGTGAAACGAGGTGACTCTCACGCTATGGTGAAAGAAGATGTTGCCTACGCCACCTGTAAGGAAGAGGTAGAAAATATATTGGCTGATTTCCGTAAACGCGGTATTCCTGTTGCAGTCATAAACGAACATTTGCAAGGTGACTTGGTAAAATTCTACGGAGTGCATGGAACCGATTTTTTTTATTGGTTTTATCCCTCTCCTTGTTCGCACAGCAAGTTTGGCCTGGAGAAAATAAATGGGATAGCTAAAGGAATTCCTTTTAGCGTAGAGGAATTGAAAATACAAAGTGATAAAGCTGCCGAGGCGCTGAATGTGCCCATTTACGGAGGTGATTGTGTGATTTCAGCTGATGGCACACTGCGAATAATCGATTTTAACGACTGGCCCAGCTTTGCCCGTTGCCGTGAGGAAGCGGGAGGTAAAATTGCAGAGTGCATTTATAAACGGGCTAAAAAGCAAATGAAATAAAAAAGACATGAGTACAGAAAGTGAGAAGAAAGGAATAGAGGCTTCTTTCAAATCCATGGACACAGAGGAGTTCCTGGATATTTATTTCAACCGTCCCATAGGTTATGCATGGGCATTATTTTTTAAAAAACTAAAGGTACACCCTAATGTGGTAACCATTTTTTCTATCATTTTAGGTATAGGTGCTGGTGTGATGTTTTATTATCCTGATATGAAACATACTCTTTTGGGTATACTTTTGTTGATGTGGGCGAATCATTATGACAGTGCGGATGGACAATTGGCGCGTTTGACAGGACAGAAAACCCAGTGGGGGCGTATGTTGGATGGATTTGCCGGTGATATTTGGTTCTTTACCATTTATGCGGCAATTTGTCTCAGACTGATGAACCAACCCATGCCGTTTCATATTGGTGACGGCATGCATTGGGGTATTTTTATTTGGATATTGGCTATTGTTTCGGGTACTGTTTGTCATAGCAAACAATGTACATTGGCGGATTATTATCGTAATATTCATTTATACTTTTTAAAAGGGAAAAGCGGAAGCGAATTGGATAATTTCAAACAACAGCGTGAAATCTTCTACAGTCTGCCGTGGAAGGGAAACTTCTGGTGGAAAGCTTTCTTGTATTTCTATGGTAATTATACACGTCAGCAGGAAAGAATGACTCCTAATTTCCAACTGTTTTATGCATTGGTGAAGGAAAAGTATGGAGACAATATTCCACAGGAATTACGGGATGAATTTCGTGCGGCTAGCAAACCTTTGATAAAATATACCAATATCTTGACTTTTAATACACGTGCCATTGCTCTATATATCAGTTTGTTGATTGGCGAACCATGGTTGTATTTTGTGTTCGAGGTTGTTGTGATGACCTCTTTGTTTGTATATATGCGTCATTGCCATGAGGCGATTTGCGCACGATTGTATCATAAATACATAACGAAGTGAAAAGTAAGTATAGAAATATATTCCTGATGTTTGGAATTGCAGCCATCGTAGTGATGCTTTGTTCTTTTGATATGGAGTATGATGAACTACTGGCTAATTTGCGCCGGGCGGGAATGTGGTTGCCGGCTGTGGTAGGGTTATGGATTATTATTTATCTGTTCAATACCCTTTCTTGGTATATTATCATCCGGGATGGAAAAAAGGGAACACCTATTCCATTTTGGAAAGTTTATAAACTGACAGTTTCCGGATTTGCACTGAATTATGCCACCCCGGTGGGATTGATGGGAGGAGAGCCTTACCGCATTATGGAGCTGACTCCTTATGTTGGGGCCAGTAAGGCAACTTCATCAGTAATTCTTTATGTGATGATGCATATTTTCTCGCATTTTTGTTTTTGGTTTTTTTCTATCTTTTTGTATCTGGCTCTACGTCCGGTAGATATTGCCATGGGAACTATATTGGCTGTTGTGGGGGCGGTTTCTCTTTTAGCCATTTATTTTTTTATGAAAGGTTACAAGAATGGTATGGCTGTCCGTACTTTAAAATTGCTTCAGCATATTCCTTTTGTCAAAGAATGGGCTAAACGTTTTTCGGAAAATAAACGCGAGGCTTTGGAACGTGTGGACAGTCAGATAGCTGAACTGCATAAACAGCGTAGATCTACGTTTTATGCCTCGTTAAGTCTGGAATTCATGGCTCGGATTATAGGATGTCTGGAAGTGTATTTCATATTGAATATTCTGACAACGGATGTCAGTTTTCCAGCTTGTATTTTAATCATGGCATTTACTTCTTTGTTTGCCAATTTGTTCTTTTTCTCGCCTATGCAATTGGGCGCACGTGAAGGAGGCTTTGCTTTGGCGGTAGGAGGATTGGCTATTCCGGGAGCTTTTGGGGTTTATACCGGATTGATAACCCGTGTACGTGAATTGATTTGGATTGTAATTGGTGTGTTGTTGATGAAAGTCGGCAATGGTACACCTGCTAATAAGTAAGATAATGGATACATTGAAAAATATTCAGGGAGTTATATTTGATTATGGCGGTACGATAGATACGAACAGCTGTCATTGGGCGGAAGTGTTGTGGACTAAGTATATGGAACATCAGGTGCCGGTGGATAAGGAAAGTTTCCGTGAGGCATACGTTTTTGGAGAAAGGGCGTTGGCTAAATATCCTTTTGTCCAGCCTTGGCATAATTTTCATGATGTGCTTTCTATCAAGACTAAACTTCAGGTGGAATGGTTGGCGGAACAGAGAAAGTTGCCTATGGATGAGTTGCAACTGCAATCTTATGCAGTGAAAGTGGCAGACAGCTGTTATGGCTATGTGTTGGATATATTGCAGGTTACACGCCCGGTAGTGAAGGAGTTGGCTAAGAGGTATAGGTTGGTGTTGGTTTCTAATTTTTATGGCAATATACAGACTATTTTAAAGGATTTCGGACTTTTGGATTTCTTTGATGAGATAATTGAATCCTCTGTAGTGGGTGTTCGTAAGCCGGATCCTGCTATCTATAGACTTGGAGTAGATGCTATGGGATTTGCGGCAGAGAATGTGCTGGTGGTCGGAGATTCTTTCTCAAAAGATGTTGTTCCGGCCAAAGCTGTAGGTTGTCGCGTTGCCTGGTTGAAAGGAGAAGGTTGGGGAGGAGAAGTTATAGACGAATCTGTTCCTGATGTAATTATTACGGACTTGGCTCAATTGCTTGCATTATTGTAATAGGATATGGAAATACAAAGACACGCATTGGTGAAAAGGGACTATTTAGTTCCTTTTGTTTTAGTAACCTCTTTGTTCTTTTTATGGGGATTCGCACATGCTATTCTTGATGTATTGAACAAACATTTTCAAGAGGTGATGGATATTACCCGTACTCATTCGGCAATGGTACAGGTGATGTTTTATCTAGGCTATTTCATAATGGCTATTCCGGCAGGATTGTTTATAACCAAATATGGATATCGTAAGGGAGTTGTTTTCGGATTGTTGCTTTATGGAATCGGGTCCTTGATGTTTATTCCCGGCGAGTATTGGATGTCATTTGAATTTTTCCTGTTCTCTTTGTTTGTCATTGCTTGCGGTTTGGTCTTTTTGGAAACAGCTGCAAATCCTTATATGACAGAACTGGGGGATAGGGAAACAGCTGCCAGTCGGTTGAACCTGGCCCAGTCTTTTAATGGGCTAGGATGTATTTGTGGTCCTTTAGTAGGAGGACTGTTATTGTTCTCGGGGAAGGGAGAAGCAAATATCTCGTATCCTTATATGTTGATGGGAGTGGTTGTACTGGCAGTGGGATTTATTTTTTCCCGTATCAAACTTCCGGAGATTGTTCATGTTGACGATTTGGCTGACGGAGAAACGGTTAAGAGAAGTTTATGGTCGCATAAATTATTCTTATTCGGAATAGTGGCACTATTCAGTTATGAGATAGCGGAGATTTCTATTAATAGTTTTTTTATCAATTATGTGGTGGATGACGGGTGGATGAATGCTCGGGATGCGGCGGTAGTACTTTCTTTCGGTGGACTTGGATTGTTTATGTGCGGACGTTTTGCCGGTAGTTGGATCATGCAGCGAATCCGTGCGGAGAGAGTTCTGCTATGCTGTGCTTTGGGGACGGTAATGGCTACTTTTCTTATCGTTTGTAATTTAGGAAAGATTTCATTAATAGCCTTGTTTTTGGTATACGTGTTCGAAGCCATCATGTTTCCCACTATTTTTGCCATATCTTTGAAGGGATTGGGTGGAAAGACCAAACGGGCTTCTTCCTTCCTTATGATGTCTCCCGTAGGAGGGGCTGTTGGTCCTGTGCTGATGGGTTATGTGGCAGATAATAGTACCATGTCCTTATCATTCATCATACCATTTGTTTCTTTTTGTATTGTGTTATTCTATTCGTGGTATGCTGACGTGGAAAGAAACTGAAATGAATAATCCCGATACAGTTGTTAGGCTTTATCGGGATTGTCCATTTCTTCTTAAATTTTTTCAGCTTTTAAAGAACTGGTTCGGATGATATTCCATACATCCTCTTCGGTTTTGCTGAAAGGACCGGATGCCTCTAGTTTCAGTGTCGACATAGCTGCTGCAAAACAACCGGCTTCTTCATAGGAAGCCCCTTTATTACGCATATATAAATATCCGGTAGCATAAGTATCTCCACAGCCAGTGGCATCTACTATGTCTTTAGGAGGATAGGCAGGGATTTTATGAAATGTACCTTCCGCATAAATTATAGACCCTAAGCTTCCCAATGTAATCAATACCTCTTTTACTCCCCATTCTGCAAGTTGTAGGGCAGCTTGTTTTATGTCTGTCTGACCGGTAAGCACTTCCATTTCATGTTCATTTACCTTTAGAATGTCAATATATTTTAGTGCTTCTACTTTGTCTGTCCAATCTATCGGATAAACTTTTTCCCCTCGGACTTCACGTAAGTACCCTTGTGCATCTACAGCTAATATACCTTTGGTAGAAAGATATTTCACAACGTCCAAAGAGAAATCATCTGCTAAAAGACTTCCCAAATGAAAAATATGAGCATTTATGTTCTCTAGTTGTTCTACGGTGAAGGGATCGGCTTTAGCCAATACCCGCTGGCTGCGGTTGTCTTGATTCTCACCGTATGTATTCTCAAAATACACTGTCCGGTGACTAGGAATAACAGTAACTTTGATGCCTTTAGCACGAATATCTTCAACAGCTTTAAATTCACTTGGAGCTAGTGCCGTGACCAGCTGATAATGCTTTGTATCCTTTAAGTGACTGATTCCGTGTGAGAAATAATAAGAAGTCCCGCCGGGCATATAAGTCGTTTTTCTGGGTGTTACTATTTTATCTAATGTAATGTGACCTATGCAACAAATATCATTCATACCTATTTATATTAAACGGTCGCAAAGCTACAAAAAAAACTAGAAAAAGCATGGAAGTTTTCAAAAGAAGGTGTAACTTTGGCACAAATTATCTTAATCTCTGCTATGAGATGCAATTTTAACAAAGAAATTAGAATGGAAAAAATGAATGTGAAACCGGCAACCGGTAAATTAGGCGTTCTTTGTGTTGGATTGGGCGCTGTTACTTCAACTTTTATGACAGGTGTGCTGATGGCTCGTAAGGGATTGGCAAAACCTGTCGGATCTATGACTCAATATGATAAAATGCGTGTTGGCCGTGGAGAGAATAAAAAGTATTTGCATTATGGTGAAATTGTTCCATTGGCAAACTTAAATGACATTGTGTTTGGTGCATGGGATGTTTATCCGGCTAATGCTTACGAATCAGCAGTCAATGCTGAGGTTTTAAAAGAGAAAGATATTAATCCTGTAAAGGATGAATTGGAGAAAATAGTTCCAATGAAAGCTGCTTTCGACCACAACTATGCTAGTCGTCTGGATGGTGATAATGTGAAAGATTGCAAGAATCGTTGGGATATGATGGAACAGTTGCGTGAAGATATCCGCAATTTTAAAGTGGCTAACAATTGTGACCGTATTGTCGTTCTTTGGGCTGCTTCTACAGAGATTTATGTTCCTGTTGATGAAAAAATACACGGAACATTGGCGGCATTGGAACAGGCTATGAAAGATGATGATAAGGCTCATATCGCTCCGTCTATGTGCTATGCTTATGCTGCACTGTCGGAAGGATGTCCTTTCATTATGGGAGCACCTAATACAACTGTTGATATTCCTGCTATGTGGGAGTTGGCTGAAAAGACTAAAATGCCTATTGCCGGCAAGGATTTCAAGACGGGTCAAACGTTGGTTAAATCAGGTTTCGCACCGATTATTGGAACCCGTTGTTTAGGCTTGGACGGTTGGTTCTCTACAAACATTTTAGGTAATCGTGATGGTTTGGTGTTAGATGAGCCGGCTAACTTCCACACGAAGGAGGTCAGCAAATTATCTACACTGGAATCTATTCTTGTTCCGGAAGATCAGCCGGACTTGTATACAGACTACTATCATAAAGTACGTATCAATTACTATCCGCCTCGTAATGATAATAAAGAAGGTTGGGATAATATTGATATCTTCGGATGGATGGGGTATCCAATGCAGATTAAGATTAATTTCCTTTGCCGTGATTCAATTCTTGCTGCTCCTCTGTGCTTGGACCTTGTATTGTTGAGTGACCTGGCTGCACGTGCAGGACGTTTTGGTATCCAACGTTTCTTGAGTTTCTTCTTGAAGAGTCCGATGCATGATTATACTGAAAACGAAATTCCTGTCAATCACCTCTTCCAGCAGTATGCTATTTTGAAAAATGCCATTCGTGAAATGGGTGGTTATGAGGCCGATCAAGAAATCGACTAATTTATAACAGGATTTTTTATTCGGGCGTGGATTGCGCGGGTTTTCACGGTTTTTCTTTTAAAGACCGTATCTATCCGTGAAATCCACGTCTTATTTTTTATTTTTCTGCCATAATTTCTTGTTGTCTGCCTGAGAATTTGTAATTTTGTCATATAATAGAGTGAATATGGTTAGGTCAGAAATACAAAATGTAAAGCTCAGATTTGGTATTATTGGTAATGCCGAAGGGTTGAACCGTGCCATAGACGTGGCTATCCAGGTGGCACCCACTGATTTGTCAGTGTTGATCACCGGTGAAAGTGGGGTGGGAAAGGAAAATTTCCCACAGATTATTCATCAGTTCAGTCGCCGTAAACATGGACAGTATATAGCGGTGAACTGTGGGGCTATTCCTGAAGGTACTATAGATTCAGAGCTTTTCGGACATGAAAAAGGTGCTTTTACGGGCGCTATCAGTGACCGTAATGGCTATTTTGCCGAAGCCAATGGTGGAACCATTTTTCTGGATGAAGTAGGAGAGTTGCCTCTTGCTACTCAGGCACGTCTGTTACGTGTACTTGAAAGTGGTGAATTCATTAAGGTAGGTTCATCTAAAGTGCAGAAAACGGATGTGCGTATTGTTGCCGCTACCAATGTGAATCTGACGGAAGCCATTGCTGAAGGTCGTTTTCGTGAGGATTTGTATTATCGTTTGAACACTGTACCTATTAAAATACCTCCTTTGCGTGAGCGTGGAGATGATATAACTTTACTTTTCCGTAAATTTGCATCAGATTTTGCTGAGAAATATCGTATGCCGGCTATCCAGTTGACAGAAGATGCGAAAGTTTTGTTGCTGGCTTATTCGTGGCCCGGTAATGTGCGCCAGTTGAAAAACATCACTGAACAGATATCTATTATTGAAACTAACCGGGATATAACGGCAGAGATTTTGAGAAATTATTTACCGGAACAACATGTGAATTCTGGTTTGCCTGCTTTGTTTGGAGTGAAAGCAAATACAGGGAAGGCTTTTGAAAGTGAGCGTGAGATTTTGTATCAGGTGTTGTTTGATATGCGGCGTGATGTGACTGACTTGAAGAAGTTAGTCAATACACTGATGGCGGAACGTGGCGCGCAATCTGTTCCGACGGCACCAGCTACTACGGCAGTTTCTTATTATCAGGAACCGCAACGGAATTTAGTTGCTACAGTGGTGCCTGCTACGCCTACCATAATTTCTGCCGCCAAACCGGCTCATCCTGTAGTAGATGATATTCAGGATACGGAGGAGGTTGTAGAAGAAGCCACTTTGTCATTGGACGAAGTGGAGAAGGAAATGATACGTAAGGCGCTCGACCGTCATCATGGAAAGCGTAAGAATGCAGCAAAAGATTTGAATATTTCAGAACGAACACTTTATAGAAAAATAAAAGAATATGGTTTGGATTAAACAATTGAAAGTAGTTGGTGTGTTGATGGTACTGGCGGGGATCGTAACTGCTTGTTCTATTTCATATAAATTTAACGGATCGTCTATAGATTATACAAAGGTAAAGACTATTTCGTTTGAGAATTTCCCAAACCGTTCAGCTGGCTTTGTTTGGGGACCGATGGAGAATATGTTCAATACGGCATTACAGGATATTTATATGCAACAAACTCGTTTAAAGCAAGTCAAGCGCAGTGGTGACCTGCAATTGTCTGGTGAGATAACGAATTATGAGGCATTTAATAAAGGAATTGGATCCGATGGCTATTCTAGTATGGTAGAATTGCGTATGACGGTGAGAGTGAATTTTGTCAATAGTTCCAATCCTACGGAAAATATGAACGGACAGCAATTTTCGGCTAGTCGTGAATATAATTCCAATCAGCAGTTAAGTGCTGTGCAGGATGAGTTGGTAAACCAAATGATTAAAGAAATTGTAGAGCAAATATTCAATGCTACAGTGGCAAACTGGTAGTGAGTGATTTTCCGTCATGATACAACAACAATTATATGAATGGATAACGCATCCTGAACGATTGAATCGGGATACTTTGTACGAGTTGCGGACGCTGCTTGCGCGTTATCCATATTTTCAGACGGTGAGACTGCTTTATCTGAAGAATCTGTTTTTATTGCATGACATAACATTTGGTGAGGAACTACGTAAGGCTGCATTGTATGTAGCTGACCGCAAGATTCTTTTTTATCTGATAGAGGGGGAGCGTTTTACTGTATCTTCCTTTGAAAAACAAGACCTACCTAAGGAAGAGGCTGGTTTGGATCGTACTCTTTCATTGATCGATACTTTTCTCTCTTCTTTGCCTGAAGAGCCCGTTGTTATGGAATTACCAATGGATGTAACAACAGATTATACTTCTTTTTTATTGCATGAGGAAGAACATGTGTCTGATGATATACCTCAGATGAAAGGACAGAATTTGATAGACAACTTCATTGAAAAGTCGGCAGAGGAACCTTTGTTACCTCAATTAGGAATAAAAGAGGCGGCACCGGTGAAGAATAAAGTTTCTGAAGAAGAGGAGTCGGAAGATAATGAAGAGGATATGGAGGATGAAAGCTATTTCACTGAAACATTGGCTAAAATATACGTTAAACAGCAAAGATATTCTAAGGCTCTTGAAATTATTAAAAAATTAAATTTGAAATATCCAAAAAAAAACGCTTACTTTGCAGACCAAATAAGATTTTTGGAGAAATTGATTATTAACACTAAATCAAAATAAAGAAAATGTATTTATTACTTATTGGATTAATTGTGCTTGCAGCTCTTTTGATGTGCTTTGTCGTACTGATTCAGAACTCAAAAGGTGGAGGCTTGGCTTCTAGTTTTGCTTCTTCAAATCAAATAATGGGTGTTCGCAAGACTACAGATTTTATTGAGAAATTAACATGGGGGTTAGCTGCTTTTATGGTGGCATGTAGTGTGCTTACTGCTTATTTTGTTCCTGCCGCTCATACAGATTCTTCTGTAATCATGGAAGAGGCAGTGAAAGAAGGAGCTACTAATCCGCTGAATGCACCTTCAGGTTTCGCTGCTCCGCAAACAAATGACGCTGCAACAGAAACTCCTGCTCCCAGTGATTCGGCACAGTAATTATAGAGAAAACATTTTCCTTAATTAATAAGGATAAGCGTCCTGTTTCGTTTACGAAAATAGGACGCTTTTTTGTTTTAAGTTTTTTTGCTTTGATAAGTATGCTTTTGTACTTACTTTTGTTCTGGAATGTTTTTAATCTACAAATAATAAAAGAATCATGTTGAAATTCATATCATGGAATGTAAATGGCTTGCGAGCCTGTTATGATAAAGGTTTTGTTGATGTTTTCCATCGTTTAGAAGCAGACTTTTTCTGCCTGCAGGAAACAAAGATGCAGGAAGGGCAACTGGATGCCAAGTTTGAAGGTTATCACTCCTATTGGAATTATGCTGAAAAGAAAGGGTATTCAGGCACAGCTATCTTTTCTAAAGTCAAACCGTTATCTGTGACATACGGTTTAGGCATAGAAGAGCATGATCACGAAGGACGGGTAATCACTCTTGAATTGGAATCGTTTTATTTGATTACTGTGTATACTCCCAATTCGCAGGAAGAATTGCGACGGTTGGATTATAGAATGAAATGGGAAGATGATTTCCGTGCCTATCTGAAAAAACTGGAAGAAAAGAAACCTGTCATTGTGTGTGGTGACCTGAACGTGGCGCATAAGGAAATAGACTTGAAGAATCCTAAGACAAACCGTAAAAATGCAGGTTTCACTGATGAGGAACGTGCCAAGTTTACCACTTTGCTTGAGTCCGGTTTTACGGATACGTTCCGCTATTTTTATCCAGAGCAGGAAGGAATCTATTCATGGTGGTCTTATCGTTTTAAAGCCCGTGAAAAGAATTCAGGTTGGCGTATTGATTATTTTCTCACTTCCGATTCACTGAAAGATAGGTTGAAAGGTGCACATATTTATACGGATATCTTTGGCTCAGATCATTGTCCGGTAGAATTGACAATAGAACTCTAAGAAACACTCTGAAAAAGCTTTTGTTTCAACACGAATCTCAGATTATCTATAATTAAAAGATAATCTGAGGTTTGTGTCGTTGAAAGACTCTCTCTGTTTTACTTCCGTAAATTATTGATTCTTGTTTATCTTTACTTTGAAAAAATAAACTATAATGAAAAGTACAGATAGAGTTAGGTATAATTATTATTCTATTGATTGTGCTTGCGTGTCAATTGAGTTTATTACAAAAAGCCAGTGTATGGATGGAAAGTGGATTGCGTTCGGCCATTCAGAAGGAAGTTCTTATTTTTATAGTAGAGGATATCTCAAGTATTTGATGGTGGAATACCGTTTGTTCCCTGTTTTTATTATAAAGATTAGAATATGTGTACAGATTGTCAATATCGGAATCTTTGCTAAACTAAAAGATAAGGGATATTTGAACACAGCTCCGGCTGTCTTATAATTGGGAGAGGGAATAATCTGTTTATTATTGTATATACCTTCAAAAATTGTTTGTATTAGGACTTTCGTTTGAAGAAAGAGTTGGTCTGCTAGATGTGTAATTTTGTTCTGTAGACCGTGTGGCGTATAAAATTTGTAGAAAAATGGGGTTAAGATAAGGAAGTAAAGAGGTATTTGTGGCGCAAATTTCCCGTTTGGATGATTGCGCCATGAATAATATGGTTTACATAGCTACTTCAATAGCCAGTATCTGTGTTTCGGAAGTGGCTTCGATAGTGACACTTTCAATGTCCCATATACCGATACCGTCACGGCGTGAAAGGTTTTCGCCTGCTACATTAATCTCTCCTTCTATAACAAAAATGTAAACGCCTGTGCGAGGTTTGTGCATACGGTATATTACACTATGTCCGGCATCAAATGTACCTATTGAAAACCAGGTATCCTGCAACAGATGTGCCGGTGTGTTTCCGGAAGGAGAAATGAAAGTTGCCAGTTCGTTACGTTTCAATAACGGGCGGATATTATAATTATGGTACTCAGGTTTGGTTTCCTCTACATTAGGGATCACCCAGATTTGCAGGAATTTCAGATCTTCGGTTTTACTGGCATTGTATTCACTGTGATAGATACCTGTTCCTGTACTCATTACTTGAATTTCTCCGGGGGTGATGGTACTTTCATTTTGTACATTATCTCCGTGTCTTAAATATCCTTGTAAAGGAATGGATACTACTTCCATATTTTTATGCGGGTGCATGCCGAAACCTTCTCCGGGAGCCACTGTATCGTCATTCAATACGCGCAAAGCACCGAAGTGTATACGTCTGGGATTATAATAATCTGCGAAGCTGAATGTGTGGTAAGTTTTTAGCCATCCATGATTAAAATAACCTCTCGTGTTGGCTTTGTCAATAATCGTCTTCATAACTTAATGTCTTTTCTATTGGAATGTTGTTATTGATATAACAAATTAGAAGTTGAAAAGTTTGGAACATTGTTGAGTAATGAAAAAAACGGGGCGGTGTAAAATAAAAGAAGAGATGATCAAATCATCTCTTCTATAGAGCGGAAGACGGGGCTCAAACCCGCGACCCTCAGCTTGGAAGGCTAATGCTCTATCAACTGAGCTACTTCCGCAATTTTTTGTGGGCAAAGATGGATTCGAACCACCGAAGTCGAAAGACAGCAGATTTACAGTCTGCCCCATTTGGCCACTCTGGTATTTGCCCATTCGCTTTTAAGAGTCTATCTCAATTCTCTCATTGAGTAGGTTTGTTTCTCAATTGCGATGCAAAGGTACGGCTTTTTTTTGAATATGCAAATTATACAAGAACTTTTTTTCAAAAAATCTGCGTTTTTTGCAATTTCTCTTTAAAATCGAGCATTTTGATGGCAGTTATTGCACATTCATCCCCTTTATTTCCTAATCTCCCACCGGCACGGTCTTCTGCTTGTTGCATAGTATTGGTAGTAATCAAACCATAGATTACAGGAATATCTCCTTCGGCATTCAGTTGGGCAATACCTTGAGTGGTACCGGCACATACATAATCAAAGTGCGGAGTATCGCCACGAACTACGCAGCCTATTGCAATCACTGCATCTACTTTTCCACTTTTTATCATTTGTGCAGAACCGAAAGTCAGTTCAAAACTGCCGGGTACTGTTTGTACTAAAATATTTTTATCTTTTGCGCCATGTTTCTTCAAGGTACTTATGGCTCCTTCCAATAGGGGGCCGGTAATGTTATTGTTCCATTCGGATACTACGATACCGAAACGCATATTTTCTGCATTAGGAACTGAATTGAAATCGTAATCAGATAAGTTATGATACGCTGTTGCCATTGTTTTTTAGTTTTAGTGGTTTAATAAAAGAAAGAGGTTATCTGTACACAGGTGCAGACAACCTCTTTATATCATTAAGGTATATTCTTTTCTTATTTGATGGATGCACGTTCGATGTACTTATCAATGTCCATTGACTGGTAAGAATTGAAGTATTTTTCTTTCACCAAAGTGTATGCTTTAACAGCTTCACTATTCTTGCCCAACTTTTCGAACAATTGACCAGCTTGGATCAAATAGATAGGACTCAATGCCTGGCTGTCTGCTTTATCCGCTGCTTTCAGCAAAGTTCCTGCAGCTTTGTCCAATTGTCCCATTTCAGCATAACAGTTACCGATAGTTCCCAAAATGGCAGGGCTCACCAGCTGGTCTTTAGCACTGAATTTATCCAGATATTTCACTGCATCTTCATATTTACCCAACTGTGCATAGCAGATACCTGCATAAGCATTGGCCAAATTACCAGCAGCGGTTCCACTGAATTCATCTGCTACTTTCAGAAAACCCTTGTAACCGATACTGTCACCATTCAATGCGGTTTCAAAGTTATCAGCTCCGAAATATTGTTCTCCTTTAAATAAAGCTTCTGATGCTTTTACTTCATTGGGGTCAGAAATAAAATGCTTATATCCCATGAAACCAGCTATGATAATCACTACTGCTGCAATAGTTCCAAGGATTCTTCCTTTGTACTTGATAAGGAATGCTTCTGAGGTACTCAGTGCTTCTTCCATATCTAATGGGTCCTGAGTGTGTTTTTGTTCTGCCATTTTTATATTTACTTTTTTATTATTTTTCGGATATTCTTTTTCGGTCAGCAAAAGTAGTTCATTTCTATGTATTAATGAAATTTACGGGCATATTTTTTTAGTTTTTCCCGTTTTTATCTCTAATTTTGTATCCTCAATTAAATAGAAGTTCTATGATACTGAAACGCATCTCGATATTGAATTATAAAAACCTGGAGCAGGCGGAATTGGAATTCTCGCCGAAGATGAATTGTTTTATCGGACAAAACGGTATGGGGAAGACAAATTTGCTGGATGCGGTTTATTATCTTTCTTTTTGTAAGAGTGCCACTAATCCTATTGATTCGCAAAATATCCGTCATGAAGGAGAATTCTTTGTAATTCAGGGTTTCTATGAAACAGACCAAGGTGAGCCGGAAGAGGTATATTGTGGATTGAAACGTCGTCAGAAAAAGCAATTCAAGCGGAATAAAAAGGAATATAACCGTTTATCGGATCATATTGGCTTTATTCCCCTTGTAATGGTGTCTCCTGCTGATGCGGAGCTGATTGCAGGAGGTAGTGACGGGCGCCGTCGTTTTATGGATGTGGTGATATCGCAATATGATAAGGAATATTTGGATGCGCTGATACGTTATAATAAAGCATTGACGCAGCGTAATGCTTTGTTGAAATCGGAACAGGAATTCGATGAGGAATTAATGCTGGTATGGGAGGAGATGATGGCATCTGCGGGTGAGGTCGTCTTTAAGAAGCGTAGTGAGTTTATTGCTGAGTTTATACCTACTTTCCAGTCTTTTTATTCTTATATCTCTCAAGATAAAGAGAAAGTGAATCTGGCGTATGAATCTCATGCTATGAGTGGGGGATTGCTGGATATTATCAAGGAGAGCCGTCGGCGCGACCGTGTAATGGGATATTCGTTGAAGGGAGTTCATAAAGATGACTTGATTATGCAGTTGGGGGATTTTCCGATAAAGCGGGAGGGGTCACAAGGACAAAACAAAACTTATCTTATCGCCTTGAAATTAGCTCAGTTTGACTTTTTGAAGAAAACGGGCGGCAATACTACTCCTTTATTGTTGTTGGATGATATTTTTGATAAACTGGATGCTTTTCGTGTGGAACAGATTGTAAAACTGGTAGCCGGAGATCGTTTCGGGCAGATTTTCATTACGGATACCAATCGGGATCATTTGGATAAAATATTGAAGAAGATAGAAAGAGAATACAAAGTCTTTGCTGTAGAAGATGGAGAAGTGACAGAAAGAAAGGAAATGGCTGAATGAAACGTAATGATGCGGAACAAATAGGGGAAATGATTCGGAAATTCTTCCGGCAGAATGCTTTGGAGGCGCCACTGAACGAGTATCGTCTGATACAGGCATGGAAAGATGTGGTGGGACCTGCCATTACTAAATATACGAGTAATCTTTATATTAAGAATCAAATTCTTTATGTACATCTCACTTCATCCGTGCTTCGTCAAGAGTTGATGATGGGGCGTGATTTATTGGTGAAAAATCTGAATAAGCAGGTCGGCGCACAAGTGATAGTCAATATTATTTTCCGTTGACAGGATGGTCTTCTGCTGTTTCTTTGGTATCCCCGAAGTTTCCTGCAATACTTCTTGTCAGGTGCGGATTTTGACGGATTTTTCTTATCTTTCTCGTAAAGTCCGCACTTGAAGAAGTGTAATGTGTAAGAGTAGCTTATGGAACAGTTCGTATCACGATAGATTCTATTTCAATATTCCATTCTCAGTCCAGACTTCATCCATTCTCCGGTCGAAAGGTTCGACAGGCAGCTTTTCGTTTACTTGAAAGTTATAACATATACCTATATTATAGGAATGAAGAAGAGGCAGTAATTTGTCATAATATCCTTTTCCTCTTCCCAACCGGTTGCCTCGGGCATCAAAAGAAACACCCGGTATAATGGCGAGGTCTATCTTCTCATACGCTGTAAATGCTTCTCCCGTCGGTTCCTCTATGTGATAAGCCTCACCGGTTTTCAGGTTTTGCCTGCCTGTATAAATACGAAGTTCCAACTCATCTCCTTTGACTACCGGCAGCAAAACTGTTTTCTGCCGGTGCCATTTTTCAACGAAGTCATGTGTCTGTACTTCATCATCCAATGAATAATAGAGCAAAACGGTACGGGCCGATGCAAACTTGGGATGCTGTTCCAGTTTCTCAAGCAAAGCAGCGGACTTCGTTATTAATTCGGTGATGCCGTGACGGCGCTTTTCTTGCGCTATCTGCTTGCGCAGTTGTTTTTTTAGTTCCTTCATCGCTTACTTTCGGTTCTATGGGTTGTTCGGGAGCTTTGGGAAATGATTCACCTTTATCCAATACTTCCAATGCTTTGAGGACAGTCTTGTCGCTCTTGTTCAAGTATTCTATATAAGCTTCCATGCCCAGCATGTTATAAATGATGTTTCCGTATAAATTTGTTTCAAACAGTTTCTGTGATTTATACATCAATATGTTGCGACGTTTTAGCCCTTTGTTCTCAGCGAAACGGGCGAATTGTTCCAAAATATTCTGATGCTTCAAATATTGCAGCAGGCTTTCCTCTGTTTCATATTTTTGCATTTCGGCACGGTGGTTGTCCGTATACTGGAAAGCAAACTGGATGGTCAGTCCGCGATTAACAGCCATGCGATAATAGGAAGTCATGCCGGTAGTATCCTGTGGTACAAAGATATCGGGCATAATACCTCCACCTCCATATACAGGACGGCCTAAAGAAGTTTCAAAGATTTGGCTTTGATCCTGCTTGATACTGTCTTGTGAGAAAAATTCTCCGTGTTCGTAACGGGTCAGGATATCCATTTCATAATTTGCGTCATTACCTTTTACATACGGTTTCTGTATGCAGCGTCCTGACGGAGTATAGTAACGGGCAATTGTCAGACGGATGGCTGAACCATCGCTGAAGTCGATAGGTTGTTGTACCAGCCCTTTTCCGAAAGAGCGGCGCCCGATGATTGTCCCCCGGTCATTGTCTTGGATAGCTCCGGCAAAAATTTCGCTGGCAGAAGCCGAACCTTCGTCCATCAATACGACAATGGGCATTTTCTGGCTGCTTCCGGTTCCGTTGGATGTATAGTTCTCGCGTGGAGACTTGCGTCCCTGTGTATAAACGATGAGTCTGTTTTTGGGTAAGAATTCGTTTACCATCTGAATTGCTGCACCCATATATCCACCGGTATTACCGCGTAAGTCGATGACCACTCCTTCGCAGTTTGCCTGATTTAGCTTGGCTAATGAAATCAATAATTCGGGATAAGTCGTTTCACCGAATTTGTTTACTTTTATGTAACCGAATTTGTCATTCAGCATATAGGCGGCATCTACACTCTTTACCGGTATGTCACCACGAACAATGGTGAAATGTAAAGTTTCTTTTTCTCCCGGACGAAAAACGCCAAGTTTTACCTCACTGCCTTTGGGACCTTTCAGTCTTTTCATGGATTCATAGTTGGTGACAATTTTTCCTACAAAGGCACTGTCATCCACTTCTATGATGCGGTCTCCTGCCATCAGACCCACTTTTTCTGATGGTCCGCCTTGGATGACATTGTTTACATGGATGGTATCTTGCTGGATGGTAAACTGGATACCGATTCCGCTGAAACTTCCTTTTAAATCAGAATTTACAGCTTCCAGGTCTTTTGCCGGAATATAAGAAGAGTGGGGGTCCAGCTCACCTAGAATTTGCGGCATAGCATCTTCCACCAGTTCACCCATGTTCACTGTATCTACATATTGGTCGTCAATGATACGCAACAATGCATTCAGTTTGTTGGATGAAGTATTAATGATACCTAATTTGTTTCCTGAAAAGTGGTTGGCGTAAAAAGTTCCAATCAATATTCCGGTTACGATGCTTACTGCAACGATTACCGGCATAAAACGGGATGTTCGATTTTTGCTCATATCTTTATTTGCTATTATTCATTGGGATTGATATAGATTACTTCAATATTTGCGCGTTTCAATAAATCAAGCCCGTCTTCCAAACGGTATTTTTCTGAGTAAACTACACGTTTGATTCCTGCTTGGATGATGAGTTTGGCACATTCTATGCAAGGAGATGCGGTGACGTACATGGTTGCTCCGTCGCTGCTGTTGTTGCTTCGTGCTATTTTGGTGATAGCATTCGCTTCGGCGTGTAGTACGTAAGGCTTGGTGACTCCGTTGTCATCTTCGCATACATTTTCGAATCCTGCAGGAGTTCCGTTATATCCGTCGGAGATGATCATCTTGTCTTTTACGATCAATGCTCCTACTTGACGGCGTTCACAGTATGAATTTTCCGCCCAAATACTAGCCATGCGGATGTATCGTTTGTCGAGTTTGAGTTGTTTCTCTTCTTTCGTTTCCATTATTTCAGTCTTGCTTATTATGTGCAAATTGAATATAAGTTTTTTTCCCTTCGGGAGCTAGCAATAAAACATTGCTGTCACCTTGATAAAATATTGCATTATTCAATGCTTCTATGAACTCGTTGTTATAGCTTGTTGAAGGCGGAGTCTTGGTAAAGTTTATGTTTACTGTCCGGTCTTTTCCGTCCGCTTGCCATGTGCCTTCAATGGTTCCATTTTGTATGCTTCCTGTAAAAGTACCATCCGCTTTGAAAGTGATGTTGAAACCATGAATGATATCCAAGGCTTTTCTTCCTTCGGTTGCGATAGTCTTATCCGGATTGTGTGCCATTGCATTGTATTTGGGCTCTCCGTTCCGTTTGTCCCAATTTGCTTTACCATAGAAATCCACTACATGCCATGTGCCGCTTGCAAAGATTTCCTCTACATCGTCTTCATTGTTGCAACTCCATAAGAAAGGGAGTAGCATTAGTATATAAAGAATAGACTTTAGTTTCATATTGTTTGGTTTTTTAGTTGATGATTCCATTTCTTTTCAGCAAGGCATGGATACTGGGTTCTTGTCCACGGAAGCGTTTGTAAAGGGTCATCGGATGTTCCGTTCCTCCTTTCGAGAGAATATTCTCCCGAAAAGAAGCAGCGACTTCCTGGTTGAAGATTCCTTTTTCCTTGAATAAGGAGAAGGCATCCGCATCCAGTACTTCCGCCCATTTATAACTGTAGTATCCGGCAGAATATCCCCCCGCCATAATATGTGAGAACTGTACGGACATGCAGGTGTCTTCCACTCCGGGCAGTACTTGCGCTTTTTTCCATGCTTCTTTTTCATAAGCGCGGACATCTCCGTTAAATGTTTCCCGGCGGGTGTACCATGCCATATCCAGCAAGACGAAACTTACTTGACGCAGGCAGGCATAGGCCACATTGAAATTGGATGCATCTACAATTTTTTGGATCAGTTCGGCAGGAATGGGTTCTCCCGTCTGATAATGTCTGGCGAATGTATTGAGAAATTCTTTTTCTGTGGCGAAATTTTCCATAATTTGTGATGGAAGCTCCACAAAATCCCAATATACGCTGGTACCACTCATGGTTGAATAGGTGGTATTGGCAAACATTCCGTGCAAGGCGTGTCCGAATTCGTGTAGAAAAGTGTTTACTTCTGAGAAAGTCAGCAATGCCGGTTTCCCAGCCGATGGCTTGGTGAAGTTCATGGTAACGGATACGTGGGGACGGCTGTTGACTCCGTTTTCTATCCACTGCTCCTTATAGCTGGTCATCCATGCGCCCGAACGTTTTCCGGCACGGGGGTGGAAATCTGTATAAAGTACAGCCAGGAAACTTCCGTCTTTGTCGAATACTTCATAAGCTTTTACATCGGGATGATAGACCGGAATTTCTTTATTTTCTTTAAATGTGATGCCATACAGACGGGTAGCCAGACCGAATACACCTTTCTCTACTTGGCTCAGCTCAAAATAAGGACGCAGCTCTTCTTCATTCAGATTGAATTTCTTATTTTTCAGCTTTTCTGAATAATAGGCCCAATCCCATGGCATCAGCTGGAAATCATTGCCTTCCATTTCGCGTGCCAATGCTTCAACTTCTGCCACTTCCTTTAGGGCGACAGGGGTATAGGCATCCAGTAATTGGTTGAGCAGTTTGTATACGGCATCACTCGTTTCGGCCATGCGCTTTTTCAGTTTATACTCGGCAAAAGTGGAGAAGCCTAGTAAATGAGCCAGTTCCATGCGAATGTTTACCAATTGCTTGATGATGTCCACATTGTTGTATTCGTTATTGTGTGTACATTGGGTATTATAAGCCATATAGACTTCTCTGCGCAGTGAACGGTCATCACAATATTTCATGAAAGGAACAAAACTGGGAGCATCCAATGTAATGATGCTGCCTTCTTTTCCCTTATCCTTTGCTGTTTGAGCATAACTTTCCAATGAACTTTCGGGTAATCCTTCCAATTGTTTTTCCGTCAAAGCCAATTCGTAGTTATTTGTTTCTTTCAACAGATTCTGAGAAAAACGTAAGGTCAATATGCTTAATTCGGTATTCAGTTGGCGGAACTTTTCTTTTGCCTCACCGGTCAGGTTGGCACCGCTTCTTACAAAACCATCGTATGTCTTTTGCAGCAGTTGGGCGTCTTCACCTTTCAGTTGTAACTGGTCTTTTTGTTCGTATACGGCTTTTATACGAGCAAAAAGTTTTTCATTCAGACTGATGTTGTTGCTGTGTTCGGACAGTACGGGCATCATTTTTTCTGCCAATTCCTGCATCTCGTCACTGGTCTCGGCACTCATCAAATTGCCGAAAACAGTAGTTACGCGGTCTAGCAACGCACCTGATTTTTCCAAAGCAACAATGGTATTTTGGAAAGTCGGTGCTTCGGGATTATTGACAATTGCATCAATTTCCTCATTTTGTTCTTTCATTCCTTCCAACAAGGCAGGTTCATAATGTTCTATCTTGATAAGATGGAACGGAGCCGTGTCATGAGGGGTGTTATAGGGTTTTAAAAATGGATTTTTATTTTCAGTCATAGCACTATTTTATTGGACTTACAAATTTGCTAAAAAAAAGCATCACTATCCTCATTCTATTTACTTATTTAACAAAGTATATTAAATAGTTAGGTTAAAAATAAAAAAGCACAAGCAGAAATGCCTATGCTTTTCATTTTTATGGTTTTTTACCTGATTATTTATTCTTTTCAGTCAGTTTTTCCAACGCCGGAATGGAGATTTCCTTTCTGCTGAGTTGTACCAATCCCTGTTCCTGTAAATCATTCAGCACTTTTGACACATTGATTCGTGTCTCATCAATCAAACTCGCCAAATCCTCCATTTTGATTTTAAGGATTTTTTTTCCTTCGGGCTTCATGGAGCGCAGCACTAAAAAATTCAGTATTTTTTCTTCTGTATTACCTATGTGGCTGTTCCATAATTTTTCGTATGCCACTTGTGCTCTATTACTCAGAATATTTAGATAGTTAAGGCGGAAGATTTCGTAGTTGTTCAGTTCATTCAATACAAATAACTTGTCTATGGTAACTATGTTAATATCTGTACGTGCTTTGTAAGTCGCTGTATAGTTGGTTTGCATGCCGAATAATGAATAGGGCTCTATAACGAAAGGACTTCCAAAAGTTTCAAATAAGGCGTATGAATGTCGGTTATCGGTTGTTTGGGAGATTATCTCCCCATTTAAGAGAAAGATTAATTGAGTGCAAGGTGCACCTTGTTCCACAATGATATCATCGGCGTTGTATTTACGAAAATGTAGCTTTACCTTGCCTATGATATTGGTGAAGTCATTTTTACATAATCCCTGGAAGAGAGGGAGTTGTAAAAGTGTATCATACATTGTAATTTCCATAAGTTCTGTTGTTCGTTAAGTTATAGTTTAACATACAAAGGTAACGATAAAACGAGATTTATTATTTATAGGTGGAAGAACTTTTATTTTTTTTATTGTTTCTTACCGTCTCCTAATGTTTAAAAGCAGAATACTTGCGGGCTGTATAAAAAATAAATATATTTGCATTCAAAAAAAGGAGGAGTTTATGTTTGGATCATTTGATTTTCAAGAATTTTTAAGTGCGTTTATTGTGCTTTTTGCTGTCATTGATATTATCGGATCTATTCCTATTATATTGAATCTTAAGCAGAAAGGGAGAAATGTCAATGCTAATAAAGCTACCGGCATTTCTTTTGCTTTATTGATAGGTTTCTTTTATGCAGGGGATATGATGCTGAAGTTATTTCAAGTTGATATTGCTTCGTTTGCCGTGGCGGGTGCTTTTGTTATTTTTCTCATGTCTTTGGAAATGATTCTGGATATTGAGATATTCAAGAATCAAGGTCCTATCAAGGAAGCGACTTTAGTCCCCTTGGTTTTTCCGTTATTGGCTGGTGCGGGAGCGTTTACTACGTTGCTTTCCCTACGTTCGGAGTATGCTCCTGTAAATATTGTTGTAGCCTTGATATTGAATATGGTTTGGGTTTATGTGGTGCTGAAGTTGACAGATCGCATCGAACGTTTCTTGGGTAAAGGTGGAATTTATGTTATTCGTAAGTTTTTTGGAATCATTTTGTTGGCAATATCAGCGCGTTTATTTACTGCTAATCTGACTTTATTGATAGAGCAGTTTCAGAAAGCTCAGTAATATGCTGTTTTTTTGCAGATAATAATGTCGGAACTCACCATAGATATTTTATTGGAAACCAACTGCTTTGTGTTGAATGGATATTAATCTGTGGTGAGTTCCGGTATCATTCCATTTGAATGGTAGCTGTTTGATATTTTGATACGCTCCTTTGGTGTCTATTTCTCGTTGATGATGAATTTCTTCATTCCGTCTGTAAAATAAGTTTCATATTTATCTCCTTCGCCTGAGCAAATAAAATAAGCATCCAGTTCAGGATGTGCTTCACAAAATGCTTTGGCTGAGTCCAGTCCCATCACCATGAAAGCAGTGGCGTATGCATCGGCACTGGCGCAATCTTTTGCAATGACAGTGGATGACAGGATACTATGTTGTACTGGATATCCGGTGCGTGGGTCTATGGTATGTGCATATTTCTTTCCACCTTTGTAATAGAAATTACGATAATTCCCTGATGTTGCCATACCTACATCACTAATGGCAAGCACAGTCTGTAACTCCTGGTTTACTGACAAGGAGTCATCTACAGGTTTGTTTATGCCGATACGCCAAGCGTTCATTTTGGAATTTTTGCCTCTTACCACTACTTCACCGCCTATATCTACCATATAGTTTTTTATCCCTTTACGTTCCAATAGCCTTGCTACTGCATCTACTCCGAATCCCTTGGCTATAGCGCTGCAATCCAGCATTATACGAGGGTCTTTTTTCATTATCCGGTTGTTCTGTAAATCTATTTTTTGATATCCTATCATTTGGCGTAAGCTGTCCACTATCAGTGAATCCACTCCTGTAGATTTTTTGAATCCGAATCCCCATGCATTTACCAAAGGTGCGACGGTGATATCAAAGGCTCCATGGGTTTCATCGGATATTTTCTTTGAGAGATGGAATACATGTACGAAAAAACTGTCAACTTCCGTCTTTTCATTGTGGTTTACGCGGGTGATTACGGAATTCGGATTGAAAGGAGAGAGGGAGTTGTCCACTTTCTTCAGTTCAGTTTCTATTTCTTCTTTCAGATTATCTTCGGACTGGTAGGTGATTTTGTATACTGTACCGAATACAAAGCCTTCATCCGTACGGAAAGGGGCTTGCTTTTTTAGAATAATAATTGTTCCTATTATCAGAATTGCTAGAAACGGCAATTGCCATGCTAATTTTTTTTTATTCATACCTGTATTTTAGTTAAGAAAGAAATAAATGTTCTATTAAAATTTTAACGCCGATAATAATCAAAACCAAACCTCCCCATAATTCCATGCGCAGGTTGAAACGCTTGCCGCAAAATACACCTATCAGACTTCCTAATGTTGAGATAACAAAAGAGGTAAAGCCGATGATGACAATAGGAGAAAGAATAGAAGTGAAAGAGTTTATTCCTACAAAAGCAAATGATATACCGATGGCCAAAGCATCAATGCTGGTTGCTATAGCCAGCGTAACAACCACTTTTAATTTAGTGGGGTCGAAGCAGCGTTTGTCTTCATTGCTGAAGCTCTCTTTTATCATACGCCCTCCCAAAAAGGCCAATAACCCAAAAGCGATCCAATGGTCATAATCCTCTATCAGGTGACTGAATCGGCTGGCGGCAAACCAGCCGATAAGCGGCATGACAGCCTGGAAAAGGCCGAAGAAGAATGCCATAATAAAAAAAGTGCGCCAGCAAATGCGACGCATGATAATTCCGCTTGTTATGGAAACTGTGAAACAGTCCATAGCAAGACTGATGGCAAGGAGCCATATTTCTAAAGTTGTCATTGGTTAAAATGGTAATTTGTATATTAAACTGTATGTTACTCCTAAGTTAGTCGAGTTGTTTTTTCCAAAACCGGGAATATACCAAGGTTCGGTGTGTTCCGCCTTTTTTATGTTCATGCGTATACGGTAACGTAGTGACCATCCCATGTAGAAATTCTTGTACACATTTACCTTTATTCCAGCCAGCAGTTCTGCCCAGGTTACTGTGGTCTTAATTCCGTCATAACTGAAAGGAATTTCAGGAAATCCCCATGTAGGATCCTTCATTGTCGGAGCATCTACATCGTATGAAAAAGAGGTGAATCCGTAACGTATGCCTCCATATAGAAAACCAGGCAGATAGGGCTTCTTGAAAAAGAAGTTGTAGTTCATGCCTATGCGGAAATAAGGAGCTGAGGCTTTATAATGTATATTGGTACCGTCATCAGTAGTGTCGGTGGTTCCATATCCAATTTCAGCTACGGGGACATAACGGTTTTTCAAATTGACCTCCACGCTGATTTCTGTACTTGTAATGTCACCTCCAAAAATTTTGCTTCCCAGGCCAAATATATCTACACCGATAGTAGTTCCCTGATAGAAGGGTACCTTTTCTTCCTCTATGGTTGTTTTTTTTTCTTGTGCCGCCAGTGTGGGGCTGTACAACAGCATACTACTCAGTAGCGTTAACAACGTAATATATGTTGAAATTCTTTTTTTCTTCATTATTGATGTCCGAATTTACAATCTCGATAGATTTTAGGTTATAGGTGGTGTATTTAATGTCTTCCACTTTATAAAACATCATGGTGCCACATTCTATATTCTGCAAGTAGGGGATATTTTGGTGAATGAGTGTGATAGTGTCACGCATCTTTTCCGTATAATGCAATACGTAGGTAGTTTTTGATGTATAACTCAAAGGCAGGCTCATACTGCTTTCCGCTTTATTGAATATCGTGTCATTCATCAATGAGTCTTTTACTACGGTTTCCTTAATAGTTCCATCTTCCAGTGTGTCACGTACAATCACATCGGTAGTGATAAATCCAGTGACGTCAAAAGCCGGACTGAATTTTACAGCTTGGTGTGTCTCTGCATCCAGAAAGTCGAAATGGGCAAAGGAATTGGTGGTAAGCGGACAATCGCTTTCCCCACAGCTTTG
This sequence comes from Phocaeicola sp. GP0067, assembly GCF_031119655.1. Taxonomy (NCBI): domain Bacteria; kingdom Pseudomonadati; phylum Bacteroidota; class Bacteroidia; order Bacteroidales; family Bacteroidaceae; genus Phocaeicola; species Phocaeicola sp. GP0067. Next base: position 105,445 of record NZ_JAVHZY010000002.1, on the reverse strand, counting down.
CATCAAGGTGCTTACGGTAATCAGGAGCAATAAGATAATGGCTGGTAGTTTCTTCATTTTAAAACTCTTTCTCTATTTTATAATTATTGCGTTCAGGAGCATTCCGGGCTATCAATTCTCCTATGAATCCTGCCAGAAACAGTTGGGTCCCCAAAATCATCAAAGTTAGGGCCAGATAGAAGTAAGGAGAATCAGTAATTAATATATAAGGTAAACCATGTGACAAGGCATATAGTTTGTTCGCTCCGATGATAATGACGGAAATGAAACCAAGAATAAACATCAATGATCCCATAAACCCGAAGAAGTGCATCGGCTTGATACCGAATTTGGATAAAAACCACAGAGTAATGAGGTCTAGATAACCATTGAAGAAACGGTTTAATCCGCCGAATTTTGTTTTACCGAATTTTCGTGCCTGATGGTGTACTACCTTCTCGGCTATCTTAGGAAAACCTGCATTCTTTGCCAGATAGGGGATATAGCGGTGCATTTCACCGTATACTTCGATGTTCTTTACGACATCACGACGATAAGCTTTTAGTCCGCAATTGAAGTCGTGCAGGTTCTTGATGCCTGAAACGGCACGTGCTGTGGCGTTGAATAGTTTGGTCGGAATGGTTTTTGATAACGGGTCATAGCGTTTTTGCTTGTATCCCGATACTAAGTCGTAGCCATCTTCTGTAATCATTCTGTATAATTCCGGTATTTCGTCCGGGCTGTCCTGCAAGTCGGCATCCATTGTAATCACCACATCACCTTGCGCCTTTTCAAAACCACAATACAAGGCAGGGGACTTGCCGTAGTTCCGGCGGAATTTGATACCTTTTACGTTGTCCGACTCCGAGCGTAGTTTCTCTATCACTTGCCAGGAGTGGTCGGTGCTGCCGTCATTGACAAAAATTACTTCATAGCTGAAGTGGTTGGCATCCATTACACGTTGAATCCATGCGAATAGTTCCGGCAAAGATTCTTCTTCGTTATACAAAGGAATAACTACAGATATATCCATCTTTTATTCATTTTTCTTTTTACGCATCACGATCAATGCCGTAGGGATGGCCATTAGCATCCCGTAAAACATATTTTGTGATATCAGTTGAAATGTCATTTCCAGCGGGGTAAGTCCCGACAGTAAATCTATCGCTTCTTCGAATTGGTTCAGTGAGGTTGTCAGTTCGGCTCCGGCAGTTTCTTTGAACTGGTTTAAGATGGAACGGTATGCCTCGAATACGAATCCGCCATCTATATAGCGGAAGTAGATGTAATGCACTACCGCTACAAATAGAGAGGCGAACATATACATAAAGGTAGTGAATAGAAACGCACGTGAAAAAGTGATGCTTCCGTCACAATGCCGTTCTCTGAACTTTTTGGCAAATATGTATCCTAAAAAGGGTACTCCTATAGTCAGGACTATAAAAAGTAATTGTAGGAAAGGTATTCTCAATCCTAACGGGAAGAGCATGAATTTGAAGGCCCATAAAAGACCCATGCCCGTACCATAGCGCATGGCGCATTCCTGCAAAGTCGGTTTATAATTCGTCATTCTTTATTAATAAGTGCACAAAAGTACTTCTTTTACGGGAATCCGTCCTATAGTTATGGGTGAAAAATGTATTTTTTCTGCTAAAATCAAAAAAAAGTATTCGAAAGTATTGTAGTTTTGAAAATAATGTCTACCTTTGCACTCGCAAAACAAAAATGGGTAAGTCCTATACGGCCAGCTCCTGATGAATCCTCCAGGGCTTGATCGCAGCAAAGGTAGTTGGTTGTAGCGGCGCGATATAGTAAGCTTACCCACCCCCGCCTCTTTAGCTCAGTTGGCCAGAGCACGTGATTTGTAATCTCGGGGTCGTTGGTTCGAATCCGACAAGAGGCTCGGAAAAGCGAGAAGGACGAAGAAATCTTCATTCTTCTCGCTTTTTTTATTATATTTGCGCTGATATTAGTTTTAAGGTTGGTACAACCGTTATTTAAGAGTTCTTTTTTATGATAGAGTCACAGATTGTGGCAAGAGTATTGCCGTCTAAATGCCGTGAAGCGGTAAAGGTCCTTTTGCAGGAAGTGTACGGATATGAAGATTTCCGTAATTTAGAAGTTTATGATGACTTGTTCAAAGGTAAGGAAAAATTGCAATTGTCTCAAGGGCAATTAATTGAGGAGGTCATCATGGAAGCCGAAAAAGGGATCAAGGGTGACTCGTCTGCTCATAATTTGCTCCTGACAGCTCCGACCGGAGCCGGAAAATCATTGTTGTTTCAGCTCCCTGCCATTTATCTGGGTAATGAATATAAGCTTCTTACTCTTGTGGTTTCTCCGCTGAAAGCATTGATAGTGGACCAGGTTGAGGCGTTGCGGGAACTAGGGTATGAACGTGTGGCGTATGCTTCGTCCGATCTTTCACCTGAACAAAAGAACGAAGTATATCGTCGTGTCCGTGAAGGGGAGGTTGATCTTTTTTATCTTTCCCCTGAATTATTGTTGGCGTATGATATCAGTTATTTTGTAGGTGAACGCCGCATCGGACTGGTAGTGGTTGACGAGGCTCATACCGTGACCACTTGGGGTAAAGAGTTCCGGGTGGATTATTGGTTTCTAGGGCGTCATTTGGAAGCTTTAAAGAATGCGTTGGGGTATGTATTCCCTGTTTTTGCATTGACGGCCACTGCTGTGTGGAATCCCGAAGGCGGGAACGATATGATTTTTGATACCATCCGGTCGTTGCATCTTGCTCCGTGTGCCTTGTATGTGGGCACGGTGAAGCGTGAAAATATCGGCTTTGACATTACCGCCATGACCATAGAGGAGGGGGAAACCTACGATAAGGCCAAGCAACGTACTGTTGCCGCCCGGGTGGAGGATTTTCTGGACGGGCATAAGACTATCATTTATTATCCTTTTGCCGGAGGTATAGATATGAAACTGAAGACTTGGGTGTATCCGGCTAACTGGCATTGGGTGGCATCTTATTATGGTAAAAAGGATAAAGAGCAAAAAGCCGAAATTATACAAGCTTTTAAGGAGGGTGAGAAAAAGATAATCGTTGCTACGAAAGCTTTCGGTATGGGGGTGGATATCAGTGATATTGACCGTGTGTATCATGTGGCTCCATCCAGCACCTTTGTCGATTATATTCAGGAGATTGGCCGTGCTGCCCGTGATAAGAACATTACGGGTGTGGCGGTGACGGATTTTAATGAGCGCGACTTTTATTATATGAAACGCCTGCATTCTGCGGGTGCCATCTCCCAGGAACAGTTGGGGATGATTCTGAAGAAAGTTTGGGAAATATATCTGATGAAAGGCTGTAGTGATGAAATGCAGATGTCTTTATCCGATTTTGAATTTGCAGTGAAGCTGCCTCGTAAAAAGAACAAGCTGGAATATGAATCGGATTTGGAGCAAGTCGTCAAAACGGCTTTGTTATGGATAGAAGAGGATTTGAGTTTCCGGCATGGCGGTTCTCCTGTTGAAATCAATTCACAGACGTTGTTTTCCGATGGCTATGTGCAGGAAAAGACGGGTGATGCCGCTTTCCGTAAAAAATACAAGCAGTACATGGTTCCCGTGAAAGGGGTTGAAGGAGTCTATAAGGTGGCTTTTGAATCTTTGTGGGAGAATTGTTTCTCGGAGATGGGATACCGTGAGTTTAAGCGCGATTTATACAATGGAAATCTCTTTGAGGGAGTTCGTGCGGCGGCTGTGGGTAAGCATGATGTCTTGTTAAAAGAGAGTGCGGCGGATATCTGCTCCAAGCTGGCAAGTCTCTTGAAGAGTTTGAAAGATTTGTTGACGGTGAGTCTGTATGGTAATAAAGGAAAGTTCGAGGAGGACGATTTGCGTAGTATTTTTGCGGCGTATGATATGGATGTTCCTTCTGCCAAGCGTTTTATCACTTCGTTACTGGAGTCCAGGGTAGAGGAGGGCAGAAGTGTGAGTTACATCACCAGTGCCAAGAAGAAAGATGAAGACAAACTGATGTTTACCGTTACCCGTGGTTTTGATTTGTTGCTTTCCCGTTACCAGAAGTTGTGTGCCCAGCGTATCACAGGAAAGAAAGGAGACCGGCTGTTGTTCTATGTCACTCCGTTCTCCGATCTCAATATGCTGCTCAACTTGCTGTCTATGCTCAATGTGGTGGACTTTACCGTAGAGGGGGGTGTTCCTTCTGTTGGAGTACGTGTCCGTGATGCGGAGATATTGAAAAAGGAAGCTGCTTCGGGGGACTATCAGAACCATGTGCTGGAGAATAATGAGAAAATATTCCAGGAACAGATAGAGTTGTTCCGGCTGTTCTTTGGCAATACGAAGTTAAGTGATGAGCAGCGATGGGAGTTTATAGAGGATTATTTTACGGGGATGAGTTTGGAGGGATTGAAAGAAAAATATTCTTGTGTTGTGGAATGACAGCTGTAAGGGCTGTATAATATAACTCGTTGGCGAAATTAATTTTGCCTTGTATGATTTCACGTTAGTATATGAGGTTGTGCCAACGTTTTGACACGACCTCTACTTGATAGCCGACAACATGGGCATTCATGACAAAATTCACTTGAAATGAATTTGTTTTCCAACTTTTATTGTTAATGCGAAGAGAACGACTTTGACGGATGCTACTCTTTATTTGGTTGGTACGCGCAAAGTCACGGAAGTTGGAATCAGCCTCTTGTCGGCAACCATGACGGTGGAGGAACGGGAAGACAATGTTGTGATAATTGATCATCGTTTTTGTTTTTAAAGGGTTGTTATTATCAGAAAAGTGTCAGGAAGGAACAAGGCGCACACTGCTGCGGCGTCCGGTGAAACTTGGTACAAGATCCGCGGAATCTTGTACCAGGATTTTTGTAATCTTGTGCCGGGGTGCGGCTGGTTCCTTCTGACACTGCAAAGATAACTTTACGTCCGTGCGGCGTGACCCTTTCCGACCCCTTTTGACCCCTTGGCGGATTGCGGGGGGAATCATGGCTCTCCAAGTGGAGGCAGACTAGTTGCAACTGGCGACGGGGACACGGGGACAGTGGGGACAGCCCCTTTTTTTCTCACACACACGTGCGCGCGTATAAAGCCGGGGTCAGCTCTTGTGATACGTTCCCCCTACCGTCCACACTCATCGGACCCCTTGCTTGGTGAACCGTTTGGGCCGCCTTTTCCTGGTGGTAGGTTTTCATCGCCTTTTTCACCTCGGTGCGTATACGAAGGTCTGCATGCAGGGGGCCTCCCAGGAGCAGTGTGTTGTGTTATTTGGTTTTTTTACTGTAAGAGATGATTTTCTCTAGCAGCTCCGGCCATATGTCATCCTGTGGAAAGGCAGGCAGGGGGAAATAAGGTTCGGAGCCTTCGGTGAGTTGTTCTTCCTCGTTGGTGTCATTGGGGAACTCATTTTCCACCTTATTATATCGCGCGCACGTGTGTGAGAAAAAAAGGGGCTGTCCCTGCTGTCCCCACTGTCCCTGCCTTGTAAGAATCGGCGGAACTGAATAACGGAAAATATTTCTCAGGAGGACTTGTCTTTAAAATTCACTTGAAATGAATTTGTTTTCCCACTTTTATTGTTAATGCGAAGAGAAGTCGTTATCTTCGCATTAACAATCCATTTAAGAAAAAGAGAATGATGAAATATCCCATTGGCATACAGAGTTTTGATCAAATAATAGAAGGTAATTGGGTCTATGTGGATAAGACCGATTTGGTTTATCGTTTGGTAACGACGACCAAAACTTGTTTTCTTAGCCGTCCCCGTCGTTTTGGGAAGAGCTTGTTGGTAAGCACGTTGGATGCCTATTTCAAGGGGCGCAAGGAACTTTTTGACGGCTTGATGATAGCGAAGTTGGAGAAAGACTGGCATCAGTATCCTGTGTTCAAGATAGATTTCAACGGTGTTAACTTTACGGAAAAAGGAAACTTGGAAGCTACCATAGAATATTATCTTGCCAACTGGGAGAAAATCTACGGAGAAACTCCCCGTGAGGTTCCTATGGGGAAGCGGTTCGAACAAATACTTTCTCTAGCCTATCAGCAAACGGGGCGTCGTGCCGTGGTGCTGGTAGATGAATATGACAAGCCTATTCTCGATGCATTGGATACTCCTCTGGAAGATGCCAACCGCGAAATCTTGAAAGCTTTCTATTCCACCTTCAAAGGGGCTGATGAATACTTGAGGTTTGTGTTGCTTACGGGAGTGACAAAATTTTCGCAAGTCAGTGTGTTCAGCGGGTTCAACCAGCCTAAAGATATAAGTATGGATAATCATTATGAAGCATTGTGTGGTGTGACTCAGGTGGAATTGGAACATTATTTTGCAGAACCTATTGCAAATTTGGCTGAAAAGTTCAATTATACAGTGGAGGAAATGAAAGACGTACTCAAAATGCAATACGATGGCTATCATTTTGGCAGCGGCTTGCTTGGTGTCTATAATCCTTTCAGCCTGCTCAATGCTTTTGATATGAACGATATCCGCGACTATTGGTTTGCATCAGGTACTCCTACTTATTTGATCAAACTTCTGCGGCATAACCACGAGCAGATGGATGAATTGACTGGGCGTTACTATGATCCTTCGATGTTTGTCGATTATAAGGCCGATGTGGAAAAACCGCTGCCTATGATTTATCAAAGCGGCTATCTGACGATCAAGGAATACGACTCCCGGAGAAACCGTTACCTGTTGGACTTTCCAAATAATGAGGTGAAAAAGGGATTTCTGACCATGGTGGCAGCCAATTATTTCAAACCCCAAGAGTTTGAAGTTTCCAACTGGATTGTAGATGCCGTCATTTTACTTGAGGAAGGGGAAACTACGGCTTTTTGTTCAGCTTTAACTTCTTTCCTTGCGGATATACCTTATGATTCTCATGGCTCGATAAAGACGGTTGAAGCGACAGAAAAACATTTTCAATATACTTTCTATCTGATTCTCCGTTTGCTTGGGGTATATTGCCAGTTGCATGTGGAGAAAACTCAGTCAAGAGGAAGAGTGGACTGTGTATTGGAGACAAAGGATTATGTATATATATTTGAGTTTAAACTGGATGGTACGGCTGCTGAAGCCTTGCAGCAGATAGAGGACAAAGGATATGCTACACCTTATCAGACAGACACGCGCAAAGTCACGGCTATTGGTGTCAGTTTTTCATCGGAAACCATGACGGTGGAGGAATGGGAGGAAAAAACTTGTAGCCCAGTTGAGATTAAATAATAGTGCAAAAGTAATGCCTCAAGCCGGAATCATCACGATCCCTCTTGAGGCAGTCTTCATTTATGGAATTGGGGATATAAACCGCTTACGCTTTAAAATTGCGTGCTATTTTTTTATATCCATATACGGCACGGTTACCCAATTCTTCTTCAATGCGGAGCAACTGGTTGTATTTTGCCATACGGTCGCTACGGCTCAGTGAACCGGTTTTAATCTGTCCGCTATTGGTGGCTACGGCGATATCTGCAATGGTAGCATCTTCCGTTTCACCGGAGCGGTGGCTGGTCACAGTGGTGTAGCCGTTACGTTGGGCCATTTCGATAGCATCCAGAGTTTCAGTCAGCGAACCGATCTGGTTTACTTTTACCAGGATAGAGTTTGCACAACCTTCACTGATTCCTTTTTCCAGGAACTTCACATTGGTAACGAACAAGTCATCACCTACCAGCTGGCAACGGTTGCCCAGACGCTCGGTCAGCATGCGCCATCCTTCCCAGTCGTTTTCTGCCATACCATCCTCTATCGAATCAATGGGGTAGTCCCAACTCAATTTTTCCAGATAGGCAACCTGTTCGGCGGCACTGCGCTTTTCCCCTTTGGGGCCTTCAAACTTGGTATAGTCATAGATGCCGTCATGATAAAATTCGGAAGAAGCACAATCCAGACCGATGGTGATATGTTTAAACGGTTCATATCCGGCAGCTTCAATAGCGGCAAGGATACAATTCAAAGCATCTTCAGTGCCATCCAGTGCAGGGGCAAAACCGCCTTCATCTCCTACGGCTGTGCTTAGTCCGCGTTTTTTCAGCACCTCTTTCAAAGCATGGAATACTTCTGCGCCCATCCGTAAGGCCTCACGGAATGTCTTTGCGCCGACAGGACGAATCATGAATTCTTGAAAAGCGATAGGAGCGTCGCTATGCGAGCCTCCGTTAATGATGTTCATCATCGGGACGGGCATGACATAGGTATTTGTTCCGCCGATGTATCTGTAAAGAGGGATATCCAGATAGTTGGCGGCAGCTTTTGCCACAGCCAGGGATACGCCCAAAATAGCATTTGCGCCCAGTTTTGATTTAGTTGGGGTTCCATCCAGATCAAGCATGGCTTTGTCAATGCCACGTTGGTCCATAGAGTCCATTCCTTTCAATGCCGGAGCGATAAGGGTATTTATATTTTCTACAGCTTTTAATACGCCTTTGCCCCCGTAACGGGTCTTGTCACCGTCACGTAGCTCCAATGCCTCATGTTCACCGGTTGACGCACCCGATGGGACAGAGGCACGGCCCATAATCCCTGATTCCAATATCACATCCACTTCCACAGTGGGGTTACCACGTGAATCCAAAATCTCTCTTCCTTTAATCTCTGCTATTTTCATATAATTCTAATTTTATAAGATGGTTTTATTTTAATAACAATAGAGAAGCCGGATTTGTTGAGGTGCCAGGGAAAGTTTTTTCATGATATTTACTTTTTTATTTCTTTCCACAGAGTACATCCGTCTTCTTTTTTCGTCTCCCTTTAATAAAAGCTAGAGATCAATATGAAAATAAAATGGATAGTGGGGGGGCTGTTATGGGCAAGTTCTTACTTGCAGGCTGCCGCACAGGAATATAAACTGTGGTATGACGAACCCGCTCAGGTTTGGACTGAAGCGCTTCCGCTGGGTAACGGGCGGTTGGGAGCGATGGTATTCGGCAATCCCGGTGTGGAGCATATCCAGTTGAACGAAGAAACTATTTGGGCAGGACGTCCCAATAATAATGCTAATCCCGATGCGTTGGAATATATTCCCAAAGTGCGCCGGTTGGTGTTCGAGGGAAAATATCTTGAAGCACAAACGTTGGCTACCGAGAAAGTAATGGCGAAGACCAATAGCGGTATGCCCTATCAATCGTTTGGCGATCTGCATATTTCTTTTCCGGGGCATACACGTTATTCCGATTACTATAGGGAACTGAGCCTGGATTCAGCTCGTACCATCGTGCGTTATAAGGTGGACGGGGTGACTTATCAGCGTGAAACACTGACGTCGTTTGCCGATCAGGTAGTTATGGTGCGTCTTACTGCCAGCCAACCCGGAAAGATTACTTGTAACGCCAATCTTACTACTCCGCATCAGGATGTGATGGTTGCGACGGAAGGGGAGGAGGTTACCCTTTCGGGCGTATCTTCCTGGCATGAAGGACTCAAAGGGAAGGTTGAATTTCAGGGACGTATGACTGCACGTACTCAGGGAGGAACCCGATCTTGTCGTGACGGAGTCTTGAGTATAGAAGGGGCGGACGAGGCTGTGATTTATATTTCCATTGCTACCAACTTTACTAATTACAAGGATATAACAGGTAACCAAGTGGAGCGTGCGAAGAACTATCTGCGCCGGGCTGTAAGTAAAGATTATATGACATCACGTAAGGCACACGTCGATTTTTTCAAGCAATATATGGACCGTGTCTCTTTGGATTTAGGCATAGACAAATATGCAGGGGTAACCACTGATATGCGTGTACAGAATTTCAAGGAAACGAAGGATGATTTTCTGGTGGCCACTTATTTCCGTTTCGGCCGCTATCTGTTGATTTGTTCTTCACAGCCGGGTGGGCAGCCTGCTAATTTGCAAGGCATTTGGAATGATAAATTATTTCTTTCCTGGGATAGTAAATATACATGTAATATCAATGTTGAAATGAACTATTGGCCGGCCGAAGTGACGAATCTCAGCGAATTGCACGAGCCTTTGATACAACTGATCCGTGAAGTGAGTGAAACAGGGCGTGAGTCGGCCAAGATTATGTATGGGGCGGATGGCTGGGTATTGCATCACAATACGGATATATGGCGTGTTACCGGAGCTATAGACAAGGCTCCGTCGGGATTATGGCCTACGGGTGGAGCCTGGCTGTGCCGTCATTTGTGGGAACGTTATCTTTATACAGGCGATATGGAATTTCTCCGCTCGGCTTACCCTATCATGAAAGAAGCCGGTAAGTTTTTTGATGAAATCATGGTGAAGGAACCGTTGCATAACTGGTTGGTGGTATGTCCGAGCAATTCTCCGGAGAATACTCATGCAGGCAGTAACGGGAAAGCGACTACGGCTGCCGGGTGTACTTTGGATAACCAGCTGATATTCGATTTGTGGAATCAGATAATCACGACCGCCCGTCTGTTGGGTACGGATGCTGAATTTGCCACCCGTTTGGAACAGCGTTTAAAGGAAATGGCGCCCATGCAGATAGGACGTTGGGGGCAATTGCAGGAATGGATGATGGATTGGGACAATCCGCAGGATGTGCACCGTCATGTGTCACACCTTTATGGTTTGTTCCCCAGTAATCAGATTTCTCCTTACCGTACTCCCGAATTGTTTGATGCGGCACGTACTTCGCTGATTCATCGTGGCGATCCGTCTACCGGATGGAGTATGGGATGGAAGGTATGTTTGTGGGCCCGTCTGTTGGATGGTGACCATGCTTATAAACTGATAACCGATCAGTTGACTCTCGTACGTAACGAGAAGAAAAAAGGAGGAACTTATCCTAATTTGTTTGATGCCCATCCACCTTTTCAGATTGACGGTAATTTTGGTTGTACGGCGGGTATCGTAGAAATGCTGATGCAGAGCCACGATGGTTTTATTTATTTACTTCCCGCATTGCCGGCGCAATGGAAAGAGGGAAGCGTGAACGGGATTATAGCCCGTGGAGGTTTTGAATTGGATTTGAGTTGGAAGAATGGTAAAGTGAGCCGGTTGGTGGTGAAATCCCGTAATGGGGGAAACTGTCGTTTGCGTTCTTTAAATCCGCTGGCAGGCAAAGGGCTGAGAAAGGCGAAAGGAGAGAATCCGAATAAATTGTATGCCATACCCGAAATCTTACAGCCGATTATAAATAAAGAAGCGAAATTGAATAAAGTTGAGTTGAAAAAAACTTATCTTTATGATCTGGAAACCAAAGCAGGTGAAGAGTATATATTCTTAGGTAAGTGATGATTCTTGCATTGATTGTAAGGATGAAAAATAGTAAAAAGAAGAAATATGAAAAGAACAGGATTAAACATTATTTGCTCATTGTTGCTGGCAGGTGGAATGTGTGCATGTACTGCCACTCCTAAACAGACCGAAGAAATCAAATGGAGCGAACGTATGGCTCAGTCGGAAATGCAACGTTTCCCTGAGCCTTGGATGATAGAAAAAGCGAAAAAGCCTCGTTGGGGCTATACGCACGGACTGGTGGTGAAATCCATGTTGGAGGAATGGAAACATACCGGTGACACTGCCTATTATAATTATGCAAAAATATATGCAGACAGTCTGATAGACACCGACGGTAAGATAAAGACCATGAAATATCTTTCTTTTAATATTGATAATATCAATGCCGGAAAGATTTTATTCGATTTTTATGAAAAGACGGGAGACGGGCGTTATAAGGTGGCGATGGATACTCTTCGCAAACAACTGGCCGAACAGCCCCGTACCAGTGAAGGCGGTTTCTGGCACAAACTGATATATCCGCACCAGATGTGGCTGGATGGTATATTCATGGCTTCTCCTTATCTGGCTCAATATGGTAACGTATTCAAGGATACTACGGTCAATGCCGATATTGTGAATCAAATAAAGCTGATTGCCCGTAAAACGTATGATCCTAAAACCGGTTTGTTCTATCATGGCTGGGATGAGAGCAAGACACAAAATTGGGCAAATAAGGAAACCGGGTGCTCACCCAACTTCTGGAGCCGCAGTATAGGCTGGTATGCCGCTGCCGTGGTGGATGTATTGGACTATATGCCGGTGCAGTTCGAAGGACGCGACAGCATTATGACGATTATAAATACGTTGGCCGAAGACATTGTAAAATACCAGGAGCTTGAAACAGGGGTATGGTGGCAGGTGACTGACCAGAATAACCGTAAAGGAAATTATCTGGAATCTTCCGCTTCATCGCTTTTTGTATATTTTCTGTGTAAGGCTGTAAACAAAGGATATATTCCTGTGGAGTATAAAGCGGCCGCAGAGCGTGGATTCAACGGTTTGATAAAACAATTCATTAAAGAAGAGCCTGATGGTTCATACACTATTACCAACTGTTGTGCTGTTGCAGGATTAGGCGGTAAAGGAAACCGGGATGGAAGTTTTGCTTATTACATCGGTGAGCCGGTGATAGAGAACGATCCGAAATCAGTAGGTTCCTTTATTTTGGCAGCTATTGAATATGAGAAAATGAAGCAGTAGGAATAATCTGAAAAAGATGAGGACATTTGTCAAAAAGGTCTTCATCTTTTCCGTAAACATCAGGACCTTTTTTAAACACCTTGTTGTTTTGATAAAAGCTCTTGTTTGGAGATTGTCAATTAATTAATAAACGAATTTGAAAATACAATGATGAACAGACACGCATTACTTTCCTTATTGGCTTTATTGCTATGTTGCTCTACTTCGTTGCCGGCGCAGAAAGCGAAAACGTATATTCCCTGGAAGAACGGCAAACTGGTGGTGTCCGAGGAGGGACGCTACCTGAAGCATGAAAATGGAGTACCTTTCTTCTGGTTGGGTGAAACCGGATGGCTGATGCCGCAACGCTTGAATCGTGACGAGGTTTCTTACTATCTGAATAAGTGCAAGGATGCTGGATATAACATGGTGCAGGTGCAGGTATTGAACGGTGTGCCTTCCATGAATATTTACGGCCAGTATTCCATGACAGACGGTTTTAATTTCAAAGATATCAACCGCAAAGGGATTTATGGATATTGGGACCACATGGACTATATTATTAAAAGTGCCGCTTCACGGGGCATCTATATAGGGATGGTATGTATTTGGGGAACTCCCGTGGAACAAGGGCTGATGAATGAAAAAGAAGCCGTGGCATACGGTAAGTTTCTTGCAGAACGTTACAAGGATGAGCCGAATATTATTTGGATGATAGGAGGGGATATCCGCGGTGATAATAAGACGGAGGTATGGGATGCCTTGGCAAACAGTATCCGCAGCATAGACAAAGGTCATCTGATGACTTTCCATCCGCGTGGACGTACCACGTCGGCTACTTGGTTTAATGACCGCGAATGGCTGGATTTCAATATGTTCCAAAGCGGACACCGTCGTTACGGACAGCGTAACGGTGATGGTGACTATCCTATCGAAGAGAATACGGAAGAGGATAACTGGCGTTTTGTGGAAGCCAGTCAGGCAAAGACTCCGTTGAAACCGGTGATTGATGACGAACCTATTTATGAAGACATTCCACAGGGGCTGCATGATCCCAATGAAACCCGTTGGAATCAGCACGATGTGCGTCGTTATGCCTATTGGTCGGTATTTGCCGGATCATTCGGGCACTCATACGGTCATAATGATATCATGCAATTTATCCGTCCCGGATATGGAGCCTCTTTCGGTGCCGACGGACGTAAGAAAGCATGGTGGGATGCTTTGGAAGACCCCGGTTTCAATCAGATGAAATATCTGAAGAACTTGATGCTGACTTTTCCTTTCTTTGAACGTGTGCCTGATCAGAGTGTCATTGCAGGAACTAACGGCGAACGCTATGACCGTGCCATCGCTACCCGTGGAAATGACTATTTGCTGGTTTACAATTACTCAGGACGTCCTATGCAGATCGATTTGAGCAAAATCAGCGGTGCGAAAAAGAATGCATGGTGGTATAGCGCGAAGGACGGTAAGTTGGAATATATCGGTGAGTTTGACAGTAAAGTCACTTCTTTCCAGCATGATAGCGGTTATCTGAGCGGTAATGACCAGGTTCTGATTGTTGTGGATTCTGCGAAGGATTATGTGCAGAAAGCTTGGACAGCCTTGCCGGATGCCATACAGAAATGGAATAAGTAAGAAATATGCATATCATGAAAAAACAAGTATTATTAATCATTCTTCTGGCACTTCCGTTGTGGTTGAAGGCAGCGGATGTTTCGGTTACCGGCCTGCGTACCGAGCAGATGGTAGATCCCATGGGGTTGGATACTGCTGCTCCCCGTATGAGCTGGCGGTTGGAATCTTCTCAAAGAAATGTGATGCAGACCGCCTACCGGATCTTGGTTGCGTCTTCTCCTGAACTTTTAGCACAGGATAAAGGAGATTTGTGGGATTCCGGAAAAGTGGAATCCGATGCGTCCGTATGGATTCCCTATCAAGGGAAGCGTTTGAAAAGCAATCAGCGTGTTTACTGGAAAGTGAGAAGCTATACCAATCGCGGTGAGACAGAATGGAGCGAGCCTGCCCGATGGGGGATGGGACCTTTAGGTGAGATTCATTGGAAAGGACGATGGATAGGTTGGGACGCTGCGTTTGCATGGGACCGGGAAGATTCACACAGCCGTTTGAGCTCTCGTTATTTACGCACGGAATTTAAAACGCAAGCCAAGGAGATAAAGTATGCTACCCTTCATTTGTGCGGTTTGGGTATGTACGAACTGTTCATTAACGGCCAGCGGATAGGTGATCAGGTATTGGCGCCGGCTCCAAGTGATTATCGTCGTACTGTGCTTTACAATTCTTTTGATGTCACCAAACAGGTTGCCGGAGGAAATGCCGACAATGCCATCGGAGTGACCCTGGGCAACGGACGTTTCTACACTATGCGTCAAAATTACAAACCTTATAAGATTCCTACTTTTGGTTACCCCAAGTTGCGTCTGAATCTGATTATAGAATATACCGACGGCAGTATCCAGCGCATCAACAGTGATGAGAAATGGCGTTTGACGGCTCAAGGGCCTATACGTAGCAATAATGAATACGATGGTGAGATTTACGATGCCCGTATGGAATTGGGAAACTGGACACAGCCCGGTTATGATGATTCCAAATGGCTGAAGGCGCAACGTGTTTCATTGCCGTACGGTACACTCCGCGGCAATACCGCTCCCAACATGAAAGTGATGAAAACGCTGAAGCCGGCTGTCTTCAAGCAATATGGTGACCGTTATATGATTGATTTCGGTCAGAATATGGCAGGATGGGTGCGTATTAACATAGCGAAAGCCGCTGCGGGAGATACGATTTGCATACGTTATGCCGAACGGGTAAAGAACGACGGTACGGAACTGGATGTGGAAAATCTCCGCCATAGCCAGAGTACGGATTATTATATCTGCAACGGTAAAGAAAACAACACCTCCTGGAGTTCTCGTTTTTCTTATCATGGATTCCAATATGTAGAAGTGACAGGTTATAAAAATCTGAAAGCGGAAGATTTGGTTGCTGAAGTAGTATATGATGACTTGGAAGATAACGGTACTTTCGAGTGTTCCAATGATATCATGAACCGGGTTTATCGGAATGCCTGGTGGGGAATTTCCAGTAATTATAAAGGAGTGCCTTTGGATTGTCCGCAGCGTGACGAGCGCCAGCCCTGGCTTGGCGACCATGCTATGGGAACGTGGGGGGAAAGTTTCATGTTCAACAATGGAAACACCTATGCCAAATGGGCGGATGATATCCGTGAAGCGCAGCGTGAAGACGGTTGTATTCCTGATATTTGTCCGGCTTATTACAATTATTATACATCGGAAATGACATGGTCGTCCACATTCCCGGTAATCTGTGATATGGTTTATGAACAGTTCGGCAACATCGAACCTATTCGTAAGAATTATGCCGCTATCAAGAAATGGATGCACCATATACGCAGTGAGTTCACCACAGAGGATGGAGTGATTAACGCCGATAAATACGGTGACTGGTGTATGCCTCCCGAATCACCGGAGCTGATTCACAGTCAGGACCCTGCCCGCAAGACGGATGGAGCACTGATTGCTACAGCCTACTATTATAAGGTGTCGCAAATGCTGGCCAAGTTCGCCCGTTTGCAAGGTTTGGAAGATGAGGCGAAAGGATTCGAGAAGGATGCAGCAAAAATCAAAGACTGCTTCAACGCCCGTTTCCTTACGGTTAAGAAGGGAACTTCTCCGGTACAAACGCCGCATGTTCTTTATCCCGACAGCATATTCTATGGTAACAATACGGTGACAGCCAATATCCTGCCGCTGGCTTTCGATATGGTTCCTGAGGCCTATAGGGAAGAAGTGGAGAAAAATGTAATAACAGGCATTATCACCCGGAATAAAGGTCATATCAGCAGTGGGGTGATAGGTATGAACTGGATGATGCGTGAGCTTACCCGTATGGGGCGTGGCGATGTTGCTTTCCTGTTGGCAAGCAACAAGACTTATCCCAGTTATGGCTATATGATAGAAAAGGGAGCTACTGCCATTTGGGAACTGTGGAACGGTGATACCGCCAATCGTTGGATGAACAGTTGTAACCATGTGATGATATTGGGTGATCTATTGACTTGGTATTTCCGTGATTTAGCCGGATTTAATCCGGCACAGCCCGCTTACAAACAAATCATCCTTAAACCTGATTTTTCCATCCAGGAGTTGAGTCATGTCAAGGCTTCGCACAACACTTTATATGGCAAGATGATTAGTAACTGGAAGAAGACCCTTACGCATTTGGAATGGGATATCACGGTTCCCTGTAATACCACTGCATTGGTTTATCTTCCAACGTTGGACGAGAAGGCGGTAAAAGACAAGGACGTTACCTTTGTACGTCGGGAAGGCAACTCTACCGTATGGAGTGTTCCTTCGGGGAACTATCATTTTTCGGTTAGCATGGACCCTTCTTCAGGTAAAAACCGTGCAGGTATCGTGGAAGATCAGTTCCTATACGAACAAGCTTCTTTTCCCGAATGCCACGGCGCTACTATTGTGGAATTGAAGAACGGAGACCTGGTAGCCTCTTTCTTTGGAGGCACTAAAGAGCGTAATCCGGATTGTTGTATCTGGGTATGTCGCAAGCCGAAGGGCGCGACGGAATGGAGTGCACCTTATCTGGCTGCCGACGGGGTGTTTAGTCTGGATGATCCGCAGGCTGTCTTGGCAGGCATTACGGCAGAATCCACTCCGGCGGATGCCGGCCCCGTGGCTTCTACGTTTAAAGGGGACAAGTCCCGGGCACGCCGCAAGGCTTGTTGGAATCCTGTGCTTTTCCAGATCCCCGGCGGAGATCTGATCCTGTTCTATAAAATAGGATTGAAAGTAGCCGATTGGAGTGGTTGGCTGGTACGTTCTAAAGATGGTGGAAAAACTTGGAGCCAACGTGAACCGTTGCCCAAAGGTTTCTTAGGTCCTATTAAAAATAAGCCGGAGTATGTGGATGGCCGTATCATTTGTCCTTCCAGTACGGAAGGCGATGGAGGATGGCGTATCCATTTTGAAATTTCGGATGATAAAGGAAAGACTTGGAAGATGGTAGGTCCTGTAGAGGCGGAAATGAGTGTGCCTACAGCTTTGCGTAAGGAAAATGCAGCCAATGTAGACGATCAGGAAGGCGGTGAAGCCATAAAAGGAGAAGGCGAGAAGCCTATTTATGCTATCCAGCCCAGCATTTTGCGTCATAAGGATGGGCGTTTGCAGGTACTTTGCCGTACACGTAACGCACAGATTGCCACTTCATGGAGCAGTGACAACGGTGAAACATGGAGCAAAGTCACTTTGCTTGATGTTCCCAATAATAATTCGGGCACGGATGCCGTAACCATGAAAGATGGCCGCCATGTATTGATTTATAATGATTTCAGCACATTGCCGGGTACTCCGAAAGGGCCGCGTACACCGTTGTGTGTGGCGGTTTCGGATGATGGCATTCACTGGAAGAATGTAATGACATTGGAAGACAGCCCCATCAGCCAGTATTCTTATCCGTCCATCATTCAGGGCAAGGATGGCAAACTGCATGCCGTATATACCTGGCGCCGTCAGCGTGTGGCTTATAAAGAGTTGGATTTGAGCAAACTGAAATAATACAATTGTGGATAAAGGAATTCTTTGATAGAGAGTATTGGAGAATTTGAAAAAAACGGGTGTCTGAAATAAAAATCAGATACCCGTTTTTTTGAAAACAGACTCCCATTATCCGCCAATGAAAGCTCTTTCTAAAGATACAGAATATGAAATAATTATAAATAGAGTACAAACGTTTCTTATTATCGTCCTCCCTTTATAAAGAAAAGAATAAGTGACAGATTATTATGAAAAGCATTAGACTACTACTTTTACTGGCTTCCGGAGTAACTACGGGAGCATTTGCCCAGTCGGGCGGGCTGACGGATATGAGCCAAAGTCGTTTTGCCAAGATGGCCAATACGGAATTAGGTGCCGTGCATTGGACAGATGGCTTTTGGGGCGACCGTTTCAATGTATATAGCCATACCTCCTTGCAAAGTATGTGGGACACATGGAACAATCCCGATGTTTCGCATGGCTTCCGTAACTTTGAAATAGCTGCCGGTGTTTGCGAGGGCGAACATTGGGGACCTCCCTTTCATGACGGTGATATGTATAAATGGATGGAAGGGGTGGCTTCCGTGTATGCCGTCACGAAAGATCCCGAATTGGATAAACTGATGGATCACTTCATTGAACATGTGGTGAAAGCCCAGCGTGCGGACGGTTACATCCATACCCCTGTCATCATCGAGGAAAAGAATAAGGGGATTGACACTCATTCGGACAAACAGCAACAGACGGTAATTGGCACCAAAGTAGGAGGTGAGGACGAGAAAGGTGCATTTGCCAATCGTCTGAATTTTGAAACCTACAATTTGGGGCATCTGATGATGGCAGGTATCATTCATCGCCGTGCCACCGGAAAGACTACTTTATTCGATGCTGCCGTAAAAGCGACGGACTTCCTCTGTCATTTCTATGAAACCGCTTCTGCGGAACTGGCAAGAAATGCCATTTGTCCCTCCCATTATATGGGTGTGGTGGAAATGTACCGTGCTACAGGGAATCCCCGTTATCTGGAACTTTCCAAGAATCTGATTGATATCCGTGGAATGGTGGAAAACGGCACCGATGATAATCAGGACCGTATTCCGTTCCGTCAGCAATACAATGCGATGGGACATGCCGTGCGTTCCAATTACCTGTATGCCGGTGTGACCGATGTGTATGCCGAAACAGGAGAAGACCAACTGATGAAAAACCTGACCAGCATCTGGAAAGACATTGTGACCCGCAAGATGTATGTTACAGGAGCGTGCGGTGCGCTGTATGACGGCACTTCGCCGGATGGAACCTGCTATGAGCCGGACAGCATTCAGAAAGTACACCAAAGCTATGGCCGTCCTTATCAGTTGCCTAATAGTACGGCGCATAACGAGACCTGTGCCAATATCGGCAATATGCTTTTCAACTGGCGTATGCTGGAAGTGACGGGCGATGCCAAATATGCGGATATTGTGGAAACCGCCCTTTACAACAGTGTGTTGAGTGGTGTCAGTCTGGATGGAAAGAAATATTTCTATACCAACCCGTTGCGCATCAGTGCGGATTTGCCATACACACTTCGCTGGCCTAAAGAACGTACCGAGTATATCAGCTGTTTCTGTTGTCCGCCTAATACGCTGCGCACCGTTTGTCAAGCCCAGAACTATGCTTATACGGTGACTCCGAATGCGGTATATTGCAATTTGTATGGAGCGAATACACTGGCTACAACTTTGAAGGAAACGGGAAAGATCGGGCTGGTGCAAGAAACGGAGTATCCGTGGGAGGGTGCTGTGAAGCTGACTGTTACCGAAGCTCCGAAACCGTCAAAGAAGAAAGCGTTTTCTTTGTTCCTCCGTGTTCCTGACTGGTGCGAGAAGGCAACTTTGAAGGTAAATGGCGAACCGGTGCAAGGAACCTGGAAAGCGAATACATACGCCGAGGTAAACCGCATCTGGAAGAAAGGGGACTGTGTGGAATGGGTGATGGATATGCCTGTAAAATTGCTGGAAGCAAATCCGTTGGCCGAAGAAATCCGTAACCAGGTAGTGGTGAAACGTGGCCCGTTGGTCTACTGTCTGGAAAGTATGGATATAGAAGGCGGGCATAAGATAGACAATGTGCTGATACCTGCCGATATCCGGTTGACTCCGAAAAAAATAACCATCGAAGGCAGTCCGATTGTCGCATTGGATGGTACTGCCCGTCTGGTCGATGAAGTATCATGGAAAGATACCTTGTACCGCGAGGTAGGAAAGGCCGACAAACCGGTCCATATCCGTCTGATTCCTTATTATGCATGGGGAAACCGCGGAAAGGCTGAAATGACGGTATGGATGCCTTTGGCACGGACTAATCACTAACCACTTACCCCTAATTAGTTACAAATGAAAAAAATATTCATAACCACTACTGCGCTGCTGATAGCTTGTACACTGTCAGCAGCCGATTTGTTCGTATCTCCGGAAGGCAATGACCGGAATCCGGGTACCAAAGACTCTCCGAAAGCCACCCTTACAGCCGCATTGCGTCAGGCAAGGGAACTTCGTCGTCTTAATGATGAAAGTGTAAAAGGTGGCATCACCATCCATCTGGAGGCAGGTGACTATCATCTGTACGAACCCGTCTTTATCCGTCCGGAGGACAGCGGGACGGAAGCGTCACCTACCGTCATCACTTCGGATGGAAATGCCGTTCTGAATGGTGGGGTGGAAATCAGGAACTGGAAGAAGCAAGGAAAGTTGTGGGTAGCCGATGTCCCTATGTTTAACGGGCGTCCGCTGGATTTCCGGCAACTGTGGATCAATGGGCAAAAGGCTGTTCGTGCAAGGGATGTGGCAGACTTTGAAAAGATGTACCGCATCATCAACAACGACCCCCAAAACGAAATACTGTGGGTACCTGCCGCTGCTGTAAAGAAAATACAGAAGGCCCGATATGCCGAAATGGTCCTTCATGAAATGTGGTGTGTGGCAAATCTCCGTATCAAGTCGGTCGAAATACAGGGAGACAGTGCCGCCGTGCGTTTCCATCATCCTGAAAGCCGCATCCAGTTCGAACACCCGTGGCCGCGTCCTATGGTGACCAAGGATGGTCACAACTCGGCTTTCTATCTGACCAATGCCATGGAATTGCTGGATGAACCCGGCGAGTGGTATCACGACATTGAAAGCCGTAAAATATATTATTATCCTCGGAAAGGAGAGAAGATAAGCAAAGCCGTAGTTCCCGGCATCGAAACGTTGGTATGGGTGGAAGGAACGATAGACCGTCCGGTAAAGCACATCCGTTTTGACAATATTGCTTTCCAATATACCACCTGGATGCGTCCCTCTTTGCAAGGTCATGTTCCTCTTCAGGCAGGTATGTACATGACAGACGGATATAAAATCCGTCCTTCCATGATTCGTAAGAACAATCATAAGCTGGATAATCAAGGTTGGTTGGGCCGTCCGGCATCGGCAGTCGTAGTCAAGGCTGCCTGGGATATTGATTTCGAGAAGTGCCGTTTCCGGCATTTGGGCTCTACAGGCATTGATTATGAATGGGCCACCGATGGAGGACATATAAACGGCTGTCTGTTCCGTGATATTGCCGGGAACGGTATTGTAGCGGGCAGTTTCAGCCCTGCCGCTCACGAAACACATCTTCCATACGATCCTGCCGACCGTCGTGAGGTCTGTACCGGACTGACTATTTCCAACAACTACATCAACGATGTGACCAATGAAGACTGGGGCACCTTGGGTATTTGCGCCGGTTATGTCAGTGATATCAATATCGAGCACAATGAAATCAGTGATGTATCCTATTCAGGCATCAGTCTGGGATGGGGATGGACACGTACAGTAAACTGTATGCGCAATAACCGCGTGCACGCCAATCTGATTCATCACTATGCCAAGCACATGTATGATGTAGCCGGTATTTATACATTAGGTTCACAACCCCATAGCTGGATTACGGAAAATTGCGTTTCTAACATTTTTTCACCCGGTTATGCACATGATCCCAATCATTGGTTCTATCTTTACACCGACGAAGGATCTTCATTTATCACCGTCAAGGACAACTGGACGGAAGGAGAGAAGTTCCTGAAGAACGCCAACGGTCCGGGCAATACATGGGAAAACAATGGTCCGATGGTGAACGACAGCATCAAGGCAAATGCCGGACTGCCCAAAGAATATAGCTATTTGAAGGAAAAATAAAACGTGATACCATTATGAAAAACAAACTTGCCACTTTAGTCGGAGCACTTGCATTGAGTGCTGCCGCCTCCGCCCAGACCTGGATCTGGTATCCGGGTGATTATGAGATATGGCTGGGCAACCGGATGAACAACCGCCGTACGGAACGCGGTGCTTTTTTCCCTCCCTTCTGGAAAACGGACAGCCATTATGTGGTAGTGGAATTCAGCAAGAAATTGGACCTGGCGGAACCGGAAGAAATCTTCATTGCCGCCGAAGGAAAATACAATGTGAAATTGGACGGCAAACTGCAATTCGGTATGCCCTCCACCTTGAAACTCCCCGCAGGAAAACACAGTCTGAACATCAAAGTGTGGAATCAGTCCACTCCCCCCACTATTTATGTGAAAGGAAAAACCGTAAATACGGATAAGACCTGGAAAGTAACCTACGAAGACAAGGAATGGATAGACGAAAGCGGAAAAGCCAGTGATACTTCTGCCACCGTTTATATGGATGCAGGGTGTTGGAACTTTGACGGAGCCACCCAACTGCCTTCCAAGTTTTCATTGGCCAGAAAACCGATGAAAGCAGTTTCCTCCACTCCCCGGAAAGAAGGGGTATTGTACGACTTCGGAAAAGAAACCTTTGGTTATATCACTCTGAAAGAGGTAAAGGGAAAAGGAACGATCCATATCTATTACGGTGAAAGTCCTGAAGAAGCCTTGGATACGGAATATTGCGAAACATTGGACAAATTGCTGGCAGAGCCGGGGCAGATAACCGATCTGGCCATCCGGAATACACGGAAACTATACGATGAATACACGTTGGACAACAGCAAGGCCTTCCGTTATGTCTATGTCACTTGCGATCCGGGAGTAACGATACAGGACGTTTCCATGCAATACGAATACCTGCCCGAAGAGTACCGGGGCTCATTCAAATGCAATGACGAAGAGCTGAACCGCATCTGGGAAGTAGGAGCATACACCATGCACCTTACTACCCGTGAATTCTTTATCGACGGCATCAAGCGCGACCGTTGGGTATGGAGTGGCGATGCCATCCAGAGTTACCTGATGAACTACTATCTGTTCTTCGATAATGAAACCGTGAAGCGTACCATCTGGCTGCTTCGCGGAAAAGACCCTGTGACCAGCCACAGCAATACCATTATGGACTACACCTTCTATTGGTTCCTCAGTATTTACGATTACTATATGTACTCCGGTGACAAAGACTTTGTAACCCAACTCTATCCGCGTATGCAAAGCATGATGGACTATGTATTGGGACGCACCAATGCCAACGGTATGGTGGAAGGTATGACCGGTGACTGGGTATTCGTAGACTGGGCAGACGGTTATCTGGACAAGAAAGGCGAACTCTCCTTTGAGCAAGTCTTGTTCTGCAAAAGTTTGGAAACCATGGCGCTTTGTGCCGGTCTGGCCGGTAATACGGCAGACAAAACCAAGTATGAGAAACTGGCTTCCGCTTTACGTTCCAAGCTGGAACCCGCTTTCTGGAATGAGCAGAAACAGGCGATGGTACACAACCGCGTTCAGGGCAAGCAGAGTGAGTCCGTTACCCGCTACGCCAATATGTTCTCTGTCTTCTTCAATTATCTGGATGCCGATAAACAGCAGACCATCAAACACTCCGTATTGCAGAATGACAGTATTTTGAAAATCACCACTCCTTATATGCGTTTCTATGAACTGGAAGCACTGTGCGCCTTGGGCGAACAAGAATCGGTGATGAAAGAAATGAAAGCCTATTGGGGCGGTATGTTGAAAGAAGGAGCTACCAGTTTCTGGGAGAAATACAATCCCGAAGAAACAGGTACCCGGCATCTGGCCATGTACGGACGTCCATACGGCAAAAGCCTCTGCCATGCATGGGGAGCCAGCCCCATCTATTTGCTGGGCAAATACTATCTGGGAGTAAAACCCACCAAACCCGGTTACGAGGAATACTCCGTCACCCCTTGTCTGGGCGGCTTGAAATGGATGGAAGGAACCGTGCCCACTCCATACGGCAATATCCATATCTATATGGATAAGAAAGAGATCCGTATCAAGTCCGACGGCGGAAAGGGAGTGCTGAACATTCCAACCCGGAAAGGAATGAAAGCCATGACCATAGAACCCGGAGAAGAACAAGTCTTCAAATACTAATGGAATAGATCAAAAAAAAGGTGATACCTACCTTCCCAGGCGGGTATCACCAACACTGTTTCGTAAGTTCCCGTTATCCGCTGATAACAGTACTTACCTCTGATCTAACATTAGTTTTCTTATGGGCTTCCGCCTGTATCACTACATTAGGAAGCGGAGATTTTACATCTTGGAAAAAAGTATCTTCCAAAAGCTTCGCTTTTTAGTCTCTTCTTTATTACCTGAACTTTGATAAATATCTTCGTATCCCCATTTGTCATGGATCATTCTGTAAATCATCCCCCATTCGGGCAGTCCTCCCAGATTACGGTCATCAATAAACAAATCCGCCTTCAGTTTTCTGGAGTAATGATTACTTTCCAGGGTTTCTTCCGCATAATTGCTGTTTACGGCATAAAACTCCAGTCCACGCTCCCGGCAGAAATCCACGGCCTCCTGTAATAATTCACCTTCCCGCACACTCCACAGGATAAGGCGGTGCCGTTCCTGTTGTAGTTTTTTCAGCGTTTCTATGGCAAAGGGTAGTTCCCTGCCTATTTCGGGATATTTATGCTCCACTATTGTGCCGTCAAAGTCAACTGCTATAATCATTCCTTATGCTTTCGAAAATTCTTTAATACGCTGCTCCTCTGCCAGTCTGCATATCAGCAGGGTTCCCTCTTTCTCGGCTATGATATACCCGTCCAGTCCTTGTATTACCGCCTGTTTCAAATGCGGTGTGTGTACAATGCAGTTATTGCATTCATACAATCGGACATTCTCGCCTACAACGGCATTGTTCCGTTCATCTTTGGGCAGCAAGGAATGTAATGAGCCCCAGCTACCCAGATCAGACCATCCGAACTCTGCCGGCAATACATAAATCCGTTCCGCTTTTTCCATTACGGCATAATCTATGGATATACTTTCACAAGCAGGGAACAGCTCTTCTATGGTTTCTTTCTCTCTTTCGGTATAGAACTCCGGATAAATCCTGTCGAACACCTCGGCAATGCCCGGTGCATAACGGCGTATAGCCTCTTCTATGGTCTTTACATTCCATACAAAGATCCCTGCATTCCAGAAATAATTCCCGGCGTCCACATAGTGCCGTGCCGTTTTCAAGTCCGGTTTCTCTTTGAATTCATCCACTTTCCGTATATCCTGATCCACCTCTTCTCCCGCGGCTATATATCCGTATCCCGTTTCCGGGCGGCAAGGTCTGATACCTATGGTTACAATGGCCTTGCTTTGATCTGTCATCAGCAGTGCCTTGGCTATCACCCGGCGGAATTCATCCGTATTGATAACCAATGCATCCGCAGGAGTCACTACGATATTGGCGTGCGGGTGGTGTTTCTTGATTTTCCAGCAAGCGTATGTGATGCAGGGTGCCGTGTTACGTGCAACCGGCTCCGTCAGTATATGATGAGGCGGCACGGATGGCAATTGTTTCCTTACCGTCTCCTTATACTTATCCGAAGTCACTATCCATATATTATCCGGAATGCACAACCCTTTAAAGCGTTCCACTGTCAGTTGTATCAGGCTTTTGCCACATCCCGTCACATCAATGAACTGTTTGGGACATTCCGGCGTACTCATGGGCCAGAAGCGGCTTCCTATGCCGCCTGCCATGATAACGATATGAGTTTCCATAACACGTATGCTTTTTATTTCTTTTTATATTCCAGATACCATTGGTACATCTTGTGCACCCCTTCCTCTATGTCTATTTTGTGATGCCATCCCAGTTCATGCAATTTGGTCACATCGGTCAGTTTGCGCATGGTTCCGTCCGGTTTCTCCGGATTGAATGTAATGCTGCCTTTATATCCCGTTTCCTTTACTATCAGATGAGCCAGGCCGGCGATGGATATTTCTTTTCCCGTGCCGATGTTGATGTGGCAGTTGCGTATCTCTTTTGTGCCGGGACGGTAAGTATCTTTAAAGTCCACATGCTCCATGATGAAAACACTGGCATCCGCCATCTCCTCACTCCATAAGAATTCGCGCAGCGGCGTGCCTGTTCCCCACAGTTCCACCCCGTCCTTGCTGATGCCGTAGTTTTTCAGGACAGCCAGTATCTCCTCTGTTCTGCTCTCCCCGTTTATACCTTCCACCGGGCGCATATCCAGATCATAGCGTATGTTCTCCCAGTCACCCTCGTTCAGGCATTTGGCAAGATGTATTTTCCTGATCATGGCAGGCAGTACATGGCTGCGTTCCAGGTCGAAATTATCATTGGGGCCATACAGGTTCGTAGGCATTACAGCGATATAGTTGGTACCATATTGCAGGTTGAAACTCTCGCACATTTTCAGCCCCGCTATTTTGGCGATGGCGTATGGCTCATTCGTATATTCCAGCGGGGAGGTGAGGAGAGCATCCTCCTTCATCGGCTGCTGTGCATCTCTGGGATAAATGCAGGTACTTCCCAGAAACAATAATTTCTTCACTCCGTGACGGAAGCTTTCCCCTATCACGTTCTGTTGTATTTGCAGGTTCTTGTAGATAAAGTCCGCCCTGTATGTGCTGTTTGCCATGATACCTCCCACGTGGGCGGCGGCAAGGATTACATATTCCGGTCTTTCTTGGTCAAAGAAGTCCTTTACGGCAACTCCGTCCAGCAAGTCCAGTTCCTTGTGGCTTCTGCCGGTCAGGTTGGTGTAGCCCTTTTCTTGCAGGTTACGCCAAATAGCGGAGCCCACGAGTCCGTGGTGCCCTGCTATATAAATTTTGGCTGATTTCTCCATTGAAATTCTTGACTAATGATTTAACAGCTTGCTTTGAGATGAAGTTTCTTCACGAATTTCATATCGTGTTTCACCATGATTTTCACCAGTTCCTCGAATGAAGTCTTGCGGGGATTCCATCCCAGTAACGTTTTGGCTTTGGTAGGATCTCCCAGTAATTGTTCCACCTCTGCCGGGCGGAAATATTTGGGATCCACCTCTACCAGCACCTTGCCTGTAGCTGTGTCAATACCTTTCTCGTTCACACCTTCACCTTCCCAGCGCAAGTCGATGCCCGCTTCCTTGAAAGCAAGGGTGGCAAATTCGCGTACAGTGTGATATTCTCCGGTGGCTATAACAAAGTCTTCGGGCGTATCGTGTTGCAGAATCAGCCACATACATTCCACATAGTCTTTGGCATATCCCCAGTCGCGCAGGGAGTTCAGATTCCCCAAGTACAGTTTATCTTGGAATCCTTGTGCGATGCGTGCCGCCGCCAGGGTAATTTTCCGGGTAACAAAAGTTTCGCCCCGGCGTTCACTTTCGTGATTGAACAAAATACCGTTTACGGCAAACATGCCATAGCTTTCGCGGTAATTCTTGGTTATCCAGAAACCATATTGCTTGGCTACTCCGTATGGAGAACGGGGATAGAAAGGAGTAGTCTCTTTCTGAGGAACTTCCTGCACCAGTCCGAAAAGTTCCGAAGTAGATGCCTGATAAATCTTGGTTTTCTTTTCCAGCCCCAATATACGTACCGCCTCCAGCATGCGCAGCGTACCTACCGCATCCGCTTCCGCTGTGTATTCGGGCACGTCGAAGCTTACTTTTACATGGCTTTGTGCGGCCAGATTATAAATCTCGTCAGGTTGTACGGACTGTATGATACGTATCAGTGAGCTACTGTCCGTCATATCCCCCCAATGCAGGTTCACCAGTCGGTTCTGCTTCATATCCCGTACCCATTCGTCCAGATACAGATGTTCTATACGTGCAGTGTTGAATGAAGAAGAACGTCTTAGGATACCATGTACTTCGTATCCTTTTTCTATCAGGAACTCGGCCAGGAACGAACCGTCCTGTCCTGTGATACCTGAAATCAATGCTACTTTTTTGCTCATATTTTGTATTATTATTAAAAAAATGTTTTATACCATGACCTGTCTTCATGCATACTTGCATTTGGACCGGTATAAATAATTCTTATTCTTTTTTATTTGCGGCGTCAGGTTGTATCAGGCTCTCTTCCTCTGCTTCCGGTATTTCACTCCACGGCAGTCTGGCTTCAATGAACTGTGGAATCTTTGAAAGAATTTTGCCTTTCAGTGCCGAGATGGGTTTTATGCCGTGACTTTTATACATTCTCAAGTCCTCCGCCCATTTCAGTTTGCTTTTTCCCGCATCGGTAGAAAGCCCCCCCATTCTCATTTTCACGATGTATTTGTTCAGGTAATATACTTTCAGGTCGGCTTCGTACAGATAGCGCACCAGCAAATCCGAGTCGGCGGCTATCTTATAACTTTCGTCGTAAAGCCCCCATTTATCCATACACTCCTTCTTTATATAGACAGTGGGGTGGAGTGGGAGCCATCCGTTTTTCACATTCTCTTTACTGTACCGTCCGCTTATCCAGTTTCGTATCATCTGGTTGGTGTCGTCATAATCTACAAAGACCCCGTTGCCGTATATCATATCCGCATCTTGTTCCTCGAATGTTTTCACTATGTCGGAGATGGTGTGAGATGAGAACAGGAAATCATCGGAGTGAATCAGGCCTATAATATCTCCTGTTGCTGCACGTATTCCTTTGTTGATCGCTTCATACATACCTTTATCCGGCTCGGAAATAATTGTATCTATCCCATTTTTATATTCATTGATGACAGCCAGCGAGTTATCTTTCGACGCTCCGTCCACCACAATGTATTCTATGTCGGGATAATCCTGTTCCAGCACACTTTCTATTGCTCCACGAATAGTGGCTTCCCGGTTGTAGCAGGAAGTGATAATTGAAACTTTCATAATGTTGATGCTTTTATAATGTAAGTGGTTATTTATCTAAATACGTTTCTTTTATGAATGCCTTGATTCTCTTGTCATTCCATCCAAAGCGTTTTTTTATTTCATAAATTTTGGCATCTACCAGGAAACGATACCAGAAACCTTGTAAAAAGTGCCATATAAAGCCCTCTTTTCCATCCAGAAATCCCCCTTTCAGAATGTAGCGTATATTGAAATTGATAAATGGCCGTAAGAATAGCGGTGCTTTTATATATTTCACTTTCAGCCACCGTTTACGCTGTTCCTCTGTACCCCAAAACTTGGCCTGTACTTCTTTGCCTCTGTCGTCCAGTCCGTATTCCATCATCAGCATATCCGCCATTTCCCGTGTAGCATATCCATTGTGCTTTTCTGTCCACCAGGTCAGGTCATTCAAATTGGCGTCCACTTGATTCCCCTCTTCCACTGTGATTGTTGTTCCACTGAAGATGCGGATATGTTCATCCATCCATCGGTTCTCACACTCCCCATGTCCTCTTCGCCATACTTTCAGGTGGTAAGAAGGATACCATCCCCCGTGTAGCAGAGGCTTTCCCATAAAATCTATACGCTTGCGGACGTATACTCCATTTACCTCATTGTTACATTCCGCCAATGCTTTTTTCATGGCAGGTCCCAAGTTACCCTCCAAAAACTCATCAGCGTCAATGCGCCATATCCATTCTGTTGTAATGGGACAATTCTTCAGCCCCCAGTTGAACTGTGTCGCATAGTTTTTCCAAGGATTTTGGTAAACTTGCGCTCCTGCTTCTTTCGCAATTTCTACAGTTCTGTCTTTGCTGAAAGAATCGATGACGAATATTTCCTCACAGATATTTTTAAGCGAGTTGATACAACGGGATATATGTTTCTCTTCGTTGTATGTAAGAATGATGGCAGCTATGGAATTATTCATAATAGCTTTCGTTATACTTGATATATATTTTTGTTATTGAAAGGCTCATTGCTGAATACCTGTGAAAAAAGATGTGCTGTGCATTTTAGCAGATATGCAGCAATAAATATGATGATATATATAATGATGATATTCAGTGGAAATATGTTATTGAGTTTATCTGTAAAGATGGCATATTGAACCATATATATTTCCAAAGTTAAAGTTGAGATAAAATAAATAAACTTTCCTCCTGATTTGTATTCCAATATTTTATAAATCTGAGGTGTGTCACAAAATCTATATATCCAATAAATACTACTCAATAACGGAATAAGTGATATTAACTGGAATTTACAGAAGAACGGATCTATTTTATAAATTCCCATAAGTACATAATATGTAATAAGACTTACCAAGGCATAACCTCCGGACTTGAGAGGAGATACAACCTTGTATTTTCTGATGGCTACCATAGCGCCTAGCATCATAAAAAGAAAATAATATATTCTCATAAATGGAACCGCAGCATACATTACCGAATGGTTAAAATCTAATACCCAGAAACTACTGATTGCCACAAGCAGGAAAGCTATGCCAAAGACTTGATTTAAATACTTCAATAGATAAATACGGATGAAATAGAAGATGACATAATATGCCATAATACATGGTATAAACCAATATTTAGGGGTTGTTATTAAGTCTGTGATTTGCCAATTCCAATTGAAAATTACTGCCGATACCAGTGCCCACATTATGATAGTGGGATAAATTCTGTTAATTCGTCTTTTATACCAATTCGGAAAACCGTCTTGTCTTCCCATAAATAGAGTAAAACCGGAACAGAAAAAGAATAAACCGTCACCTATTGCCCCACCGGTAACTAAGCTACCGTATTTAGGAAATAATATTCCCATGTGTGAATAAGTTATTAAAAAGGCAGCAATGAACTTTAAGAGAATAATACCTTTGTTTTTACCCCCCCCCATGTAATTATTTTTAACTATATTCATTTCTTTAATATTCTTTTTTTTATATATTTAGCCGGATTTCCTGCATAAACTCCCCACGGCTCTGCGTCTTTTACCATTACTGTACCTGCGCCTATCACAGCACCTTCCCCAATCTCTATATCAGGACCGATGAATGTATTAGCGCAAATCCATGTCTGATTGCCGATACGGATTTCGGGACGCAGTAGGGGAAGAGCCGGATCGGTATAGTCATGTGTGCCTGCACATACATGGACCCGATGGCTGACAGTAGCTTTTTCTCCTATTGTTACTTTACCTAAATTATAGATCAGGGTTTCTTCTCCAATGGCACTCCAATCGCCTATTTCCAGATTCCACGGGAACCAGATAACGGTGGAGGAGTAGATATGGACATGTTTTCCTATTTTAGCTCCGAATAGGCGTAGTATCGTATTTCTATATCCGAAAGCTATACGGGGAGAATTACGGAAAAAGAATTTTCCGAATGTCCACAGTATACGTTTTACGTAGATCCATTTGGAGTAGTTTAGGTGATTGCGATTTTCTGCTATGTTGAGTTCCATGTTTATAGACAAACTTTTTTATATAGTTCAACCATATTTTGAGCAACTTTTTGTGATGAGTATTTTTCTTCTATTAATTTTCTTCCATTTTTTCCCATTTGCTCCAGTTGTGTTTCTGTACATTGCAGAAATTCTTTGAGAGCTTTAGTCGTAGCTTCGGTTCCTATTTCTGTCCACCATCCGCAATGATAACTTTCCAGCTCTTGCCATGGAGTTCCTTGGGTAGTTATGACAGGTGTACCACATGCAAGTGCTTCAGCTACCACTATACCAAAGTTTTCACTATGTGTAGGTAGAACAAACAGATCGGCTTTTTTAAAAAGTTCCCACTTTTTATCACCGTATACACCTCCTATGAAATGAATTAAATTTTCAACACCTAATTTAGAGGCTAATTGCTTTAATTCATTGATATAGCTTTCTTCACCTTCTCCTGCAATGTTGATTGTATATCCTTGTAATTCCGTTTTTAAATTCGCTGTAGCTTCTATCAAGAAGTTGATACCCTTTTTGATATGGACACGACTTAAAAATAAGATATTCTTATTCCGTATCCATGACTCCTTCATTGTGATCTTATCTATTTCCACACAATTAGGAATTACTTCTATATTATTGTTCCATCCTAGCTGCGTAAGATTATGTTTTTCACTTTCTGCCGTAGCATGTATGACGTTTGCTATTTGTATTCCTCGTTTTTGGAATAGCAGTGATGCGGGAAATTTTTTTGTCCAATAATGACGTTTCATAATCCACGGTTCAAGCATTCCATGTGGAGTATATACTACAGTATATCCGATATTCTTAGCCCATATAGTGGTGCGTGCTGATAATGGTAACCAACAACTGTTCGCATGAAACACGTCCGGCTTGATATCATTGAGCAGAGTTAAAAATTCCGTTTTTCCTTTGTTTGAGAAAGGATTGTTATTTTTCGGTATATAGTGAACGGTGCAGTTTTCCAAAGTCAACGGATTTGCCTCGCGATGGGTTACAACGTGGAGTTCCACCAATTTTCCCAATTCGGTTGTTAGCAGTTGCATGTATGCACCGACACCACCCGATGTGCGATCAATACTGGGGATGTAATGTAGTATTTTCATGATATTTTATTTATCTTCCCCCTACACAAATACTGTATAGTTTAGGTAGGTTTTTTTTAAAATAAAATCCTATAATAATGAATAACAAGGTAAATATCCATGGGGATATTAGATAATTTACAGCAAATCCTATTGAGGAATGTCCCAATATTATAATTAATAATTTACGAATGATATTTAAGGTTGGTTCATGGAAAAGATAAATGAAGAATGTAAATTGGCAGGCAATATATAACCATTTATGTTTTTTCAATATAAAAGAATTGGTTACTAATCTGTTGTATATATTCCATATACTGATTACACCGAGTGCAATAATTGGTATTTGGAAATACGACCATCTTGGGCTAGGGTATATAAGTTCTATGGTAGAAATTAAGAGGAATGCAATATAATATCTTATATTTTTTATATTCTCTAGTTTTATTAGGAAAATATCTCCAGCTAGAAACCAAAACATAGCATATACAGGAATATATTTTATGTTACATAAGTTAAGTAAAAATATAGCGATAAGTAGGATTTTTTCTCCTTTTTTGCTACTATTTTTTATATAATATAAAAAAGGTGATAAGGCTACAATGATGATTAAATCTCGTAAGAACCAAAGGTGGAAAGCCAAAGGATCATAAAATATAGATTGAAATATATTCCATACAGGTAGGTTGAATATGGTTGATATACTTTCTGAATTAAAGAAACGGGCTGTACTGGGAATTAAACTTACTATGATATAAAAACAGGGAAAAAATAATGCAGCTATAATATAGGGAACTACTAAAGTCATAATCCTTTTCTTTATTTTGGCCCAAAGTATATTTTTGTTATTTAAATTAAGGAAGAATAGATATCCACTTATAGCATAAAATAAGGGTACTGCACACCGTCCTATTTTTCCACTAATGAAATCTTGTAGCTTGAAATTAAATGGCATTCCCTGTATTTCATTAGGGTAATCATGGAATCCAGAGTGGATATATAACACAAGTATAATACTTATCAATGATAAAAGTTTGATTTTTTGTGATAAGAATGGTGTCATCGTTATATGATTTGTGTCTGTTATTCTGTTTTTGTATTCATTCTGTTTGTTTTTCATTTTTCGCTTTATAGAGTTTGTCTTATGTAAAAATTATTAGATAAATCATTTTTTTATTTCTTTTCTTGTCGCGTAAATTTTGTTAATGATTGCTTTGATGTTTCTTTTAAATCCGTATAATTATTTGAAGCTTGGTAACTATAAATAATCATTTTATTGGAAAGAAAAAATACTTTTTATTGGATATATCAAATTTGAATAGAATTGAAATACTGGTCTCTATTGTTGTTTACAACAGAAATTTATAATCCCTGCGAATGTTTATAACTTTACAGAAGAACTATTTTAAATAATTCAATGCTGACAACCTGTTCATATAATAGGTTGATATCAGTGTATGACAAGCTGTTGATATATTTGCTATAACAGCTACTGATAGATACGTTTAGCTGCTAATTTTTTATCTTGAGGATTTTTCTGCAAATGTGAATACTTATTATTTATTTTCAATCAAACAGTTTATCATATACTTGGCTAGAACTCGGCCACTTATATGTTTGTCAGCCCATTGTTGTCGAAAAAATCTGTCATGGCGAATTGTGTCAATATTATCATGACACCATTGCATTATTTCAGAAAGTTGTTGTTCATTATTTACATGAAAGACTTTTCCAATTCGTTCATCCTTTAGTAAATCTGCGGCTCCACAAGTATTACTGCAAATTACATACATACCAGTTTGTAATGCTTCATTTACCACTGCCCCCCAACCATCATGAATACTTGGTAATATTAGAATATCATTTTTGGACATCCATGTAGGTATTTCTGTTTGAGGTTGAAAGCCAGTTAAAGTAACATAGCTTTTTAAATTATTTTTAATTATATAGTTTTCTAAATCTATTCGTCTGTTACCATCACCCACATAAGTCACATGACAGTCAAATTTAGAATTATTTTTTATGCAGGAAACAAGACTGCTGGAAATTATTTTAGGAGATTTCCTATAAGATAAACTACCAACAAAAAGAAATTTTGTTGTGGCTGTTTGATTTGCAATAAGGTTATTCTTTTCTTTGGGTTGTGTACAATACATAAAAGGATATACGTTCCATTTGCTATATACTGATTTGAAATATTTCGTAGCTCGGTTACCCATGGCAAAAACCTTATCTATATACTTGGCATATTTATAGTCTTGTAAGAAGAAACGTATACTATGTAACCATAAAGGCTTTCCATTATTACTGCCAAAAGCATATGTATATGGGCATTCTGTTACTATACCGCGTTTTATATTATAAACCAAACTAATTTTAAAGCAGTGGAATATAAATGGAAAACCATGTATACCTGAGAATAAATGCCAACTATCTGCCTCTCTCATATTAAATAAAGCACGAATTTTATCATTATTAGGGCTTATTATAATTGAGCATTTTTCTGTTTGGGGATAACACCCCAGTTCCCAACCCATTTTTTTACGTTCATCACTGATACTTTCTTCTGTAACTACTACTACTTCATCTACACGTTTATCATCCATAAGATGTACAATATATGGTAGTTGATGTGGGCTAAGACAATTTTGCCAAAATACAATTCTCATAAACGGTATATTTTACTATATATTTAATGAATCTACAGCATGTATTGTTTCTTTCCAAGCTTGCACTGTAAAGTTCATGCGTAAAAAGGAAATATTATCAGAATATTTTAATAGTTCATTGATATCCATATTGATGATATCTTGAATAGATTTTGTTATGGCTGCTTCATTGTATTCAGATAAAATGTAGTTTGCACCCTTTATCTCAGGATACGATATTGTGGAAAGTACAATCTTACCTTTTGAAAAATAGTCTAAAACTTTGGATGGAAAATTATTATTATTTTCGGGAAGATTGGGATTTCTTAAGTTCAAACAAATCGTTGCAGAATCAAGTAAACAAAGATAATCTTCGTATTTCATATTTCCAAAGAAGTGTAAATTTGTATATTTTTTATATTCAGTAGGAAATTCTCCATTCCCTGATATATATAGTTGTGCATTGGGAATTTTTGAGAAAACTTTTAATGCCATATCGTAACCTGTTACAGGGGATAAAGTGCCAGAAAAAAGAAATATAATGTCATTTATATCTTTTTTCTCTGATTTTATATTTAATATGTTCTCATCAATTATTCCAGCTTTCACTTTTAAATTTTTAATGTGTTTGAAACATGAACGTGCTGATAAAGATATCATTCCATCACATTTTCTTAATAACCAGCCAATAAAGGATTGAAGTGAGAATATATTGGAGGATGGAGTATAATCTGCCATTATTATATAAATCTTTTTACGCCAAATAAATTTAAGAAGTGTATATGCTAATAAGCAAGAAAATGTCAAATTGTAGAACCATATAGCATCTGAAGTATGTGTATCCCTAGCTAGTTTTACATTTAATAAAATATATCGGACTATTTTATTTATTTTGTTTTTGCCGTTGTTTATGTAAAATGTAATATTTTTGTATGTTATCTGGGGAGGTAGTTGATAGCTGATAGGTGTAATAGATCTAATATCATTAAAACATTTTCCATCCACTAGCCGATTACAAAAATTAATGGCAGCTTGTGATGCTTTTGATTTAATTATGTAATCGGAAGGGAGTATATTACAAATGAATGTTCTTTTTGTTATTTGTTTTTTTTGAGTCATATTTTATTTTTGTCCTATTATTCTTGGGAAATATTTTCGTATTATGATTGATAATATATAAAGTATAATCCATAAAAACATGTGTCTTAAAAATGGATTCATAATTTCGGGAACAGAAAAATATGAAAATCCGATTTTATATATGTACTTATTATCTGTGATAGTCCTAATATTATTATTGTATTATGTCCTGCCCACTTGAAGAATAATTTTATAGGTGTGGCATAAATATTATCAAAGTAAGTTTTAGTAATTAATATAATAGCAAATGTTCCTCCTATAGCATTAATAGCATTCAATCCATACCAACCACAATTATTCCAAGCCATATCTGTTCGAGGTAGTATTTGTGATAGAATAATATTTACTATTAATAGACAAATAGCTAAAGAATGTTTAGGAGGATAGTGAATTATTTTATTTTTAGATATATATCCAATTAAATAGAAAAAACTAGCATAGAAGGATACATCTATATTATACGGAAAATGAATATTGAAAAAATATAACATGTAACCAATTGTTCCTATTGTAATTGCTGTTAATAATATTAAACAGTTTGAATTTATGTAACGAATAATGAAATAAGAAAAAATTTCTGCAAAAAATAATACAGGGATAAACCATAATGCACATTCATTTATCCAACCTTTATATAACCATTCTTTTAATGTTTGATCGTGAATTGTTAATAAAGTGATAAGTGAGAATATAATATAAGGTATTATTAGAGTTTTCCCTCTTTTCTTTATAAACAAGTTAAAGTTGGGATATTTTGTTGCATTAAATAAGATTCCTGATATGATAAAAAATAGAGGCATATGGAAAGACCATATCCAATTGCTTATAGATAGTGGAATATACTTGTATGCCCACATACCATTAAAAAAATGGCAATGCCTTTAGTAAGATCTATCCAATCAATTCGAATATTGTTCATGTTTAATTTTTTACTTTCGTTTTATTATTCTTCGAATAAATAAACAAAACAGACTGTAAATTCCTATTTTGTTTAAAATAGCAAGTAAACTATGAATCTTATACTTATATGAAAGTAAATCTATTTTTGATATGTGTTCATTATTTTTGATGGGATTACTTGAATCATATAAATAGATTCCTTCACCTTCATTATTCATAATTACATTTAGCTCAATTGGTCTAAGTTCTAATGCAAATTTTTTAACTATTTGATAATTCATTTTTTTTGTAGTTAATATGTAGCGTTTATTCTCGAATTTTTTCAAATTATCAGAAAGATCTAATATAAGATCGGCTTCTGATATTTGAAGAGTTTCATATAGGCATCTGTTTTCATTATATGAATCGTAGTTAATCCCGTTAGGGAAAGTAGGGAAACGATATGTATTTTCTTGCTTACTCCATTTTAGTGGAGATTGGAATACAAATAAATTTGTAGTAACATGTGTACCTTTATCTGCACAATTAGTGCTATATGAAGAATATGGATATACGAAGTATTTATTTTGGTCTATGCAATAGGCTATATGATATTTGAGCCAAGATTTTTCCCCCCACTCTTTAAAGCAATATATATTATTTATACAGGCTAGTTTATTATGCTTAGTTTGTTCGTACCAATTATAAAATCTTCTCCAGGAATCTCTCATCCAAACTTGTCCCCATGACATAGCTATTTGCATAAAATATACATCATATTCTGATTTTAAAGCATCAAAAGGTTCAAAAGTTTGATAGTTAAATGGATAGTTATATAGAGATATTCCAGCAATATTATTATCATTACAATAAAATTTGGTAGCAGCAACTGCAAATTTATAAAAACCAGGTGCAACAATTATATCGTCCTCTAAGACGATAACGGCATCATAATAATCTAATAATTGTCCAATAGAAAGTATATGTTTACGTAGTCCCAAATTTTCTTTGTGAGTAATAACTTTTTTTTCACCATATGGCCAAATAAAATCATTGGCATATCGTTCAACTTCATTAGTATTGCTTTTATCAATACTGATAATGAGAGGTGCATTATCAATATCTGCGCATAATAATGAATTCAATAATCGACTTAATGATTTTACTCTATTATATGCGACTGTGACGATAGCTATATTTTCCATGAGGATTCTTTTTATAAAATGAAATATTTTGCTTTTGAAAGTACAATTCAAAAATAAGAAGTATTACAAGGTAAAAGAATGGACCTGTTTCTTGGGTAAAATAGAACATTGTAAAATAAAACATTCCAGCACAATTGATGTAGTTTAACTGAAATGTGATATAATTAGGACTTCTAAAAAAGTGATTGTAAAATTTTCTAGATATTTTTCCTACAAAAAAGAATGCTATTAATCCACCTAAAATTCCAAAATATTTAATATTGAGAAATGCAATAGTTCCCCAATTGGCGTTTCCAAAGTACCCTTTGGATTGGTTTTTTATTGTGGCTACACGGTCATCTGGATAAATGACATTATAAAAAGGAAATATTTTTATTACTTGTCGTTCTACAAAAGTAAATGCTCCTAGAACTCTAGGTAGGCGGAAATATCCATATTTTTCTTCGAAATTCTCAATACTCCATCTTTCTGCTACATATGGAAATTGGTTACCGTAGTATCCAAAAAATTCAGCAAAATTATTTTGAATACTGGAGGGTAAATTCTTTTGTGCCATATATGCGAATTCTTTTGAGAAAGTTCCATTCTCTAATAATTGTCCTTCATGTGTTACATTTTGACGTCCGATAGTCAAAAATGATATGTACAAAACAAATAAGTATATAAATGCAAAAATGCAATATTTGACATAAACGGGTATCTTAATTTTTATACGATAACATTTGTGGAAAAAATATATGTATGCCAGTATAAGTGTAACAAATAATATGCCTTGTTTGCCGGCGATAGCCATAGATGATAAGGCTAATGCTAAAATATTAACTAGTCCTAATAAAATATTTATTTTTGAGCCCCCACAAAAAACAGAAAATATGCTAGGGAAACTTCCACCTAATAAAATAGTACCTATGGGGGTTAATACCATAAGAGGAAATAATTCTTGAAACTGCCTGCGTCGTTCTCCACCATCATCCATAGAAACTCCTAATAAAACAAACATTTCAAAGCAGATCATTAATGAACCAATAATTCCTAATAATCCTAAAAGTACATGGATCTTGTTACTGTAAGATGAATAAGAGTTAAACACATTGCGTAGTCTTCGTCTTAATAAT
The DNA here is from genome assembly GCF_031119655.1 of Phocaeicola sp. GP0067. Classification (NCBI taxonomy): domain Bacteria; kingdom Pseudomonadati; phylum Bacteroidota; class Bacteroidia; order Bacteroidales; family Bacteroidaceae; genus Phocaeicola; species Phocaeicola sp. GP0067. The sequence goes on along the minus strand of NZ_JAVHZY010000002.1, from coordinate 65,786 downwards.
ATGGCATAATTAGCATTCTCTAACTTTCCGAATCCTAAGTGAAAGGAAAAAATAGTAAGCATAACATATATGATGATTCTTTGTTCATTTATATTCGACGGAACATAAAGGATTCCAGAAAAACCATTTATCAATAGAATTCCTACTCCCAAAAAAAGCCAAATTCTAGGATCTAAAGGGTCTTTTTTATACAAGTTGCTAATTATTATAAGATACCCAAGGCTCCAAACTACAAATGGTTCTAAAATAGACGGTAGGATAGAAATATCCAATAAAATTAAAAGATACGCTAAAATATACGGCATATGATGTTTTGTATTATTTTAATAATTTTGGATTTCTCTGTCTTATCAAGACAGAATATGAAAATAAAAAATGCGGAAAACAAACAAACTATAAAGCAGTATAGTGCATACGCAAAAAATGTATTTGAAAAATAGTTTTTTATATAATATGCCAAAATAACATTGATTGCTACTATTAAAATGCATGGTATTACAACATTTTTTGTATATGATATTATTGAAACTTGAGGAATGTATTTGCTGAGTAATATTAGTCTGAAAATAATTCCAATAAGAGAAGTACCAATTGATACAAACATAATATCATAACATGGCAATCCTAAATAGAATAGTAATATTGCCAAGGGAATATCTAAACACATAATAAGACATATGCCTGTTTGGAATATGCGAATTTTTCCTGTTGCATCTATTCCTTTTCCTAAAGGAATTGCCATACAGTCTATTAAAGAAACAACAATAGATAACTGCAAAAAAATATCTGAGTATATTGGTGGATGTATTAACCATAACTCAAGAAGTGGATGAGGATTAACTGCTACAGGTAAAGCTAGAATAAAAAGTAGACAAAAAGAATATTTGGAGGATTTATATATAAGAGATTGCATCCTGCCAATATTACCATTGGCATAGTTTTTTGTTATTTGAGGAGTCGCTGCCATTTGGAAATTTCCTGCAAAAGAAGAAACTTGAGTGGAAACCTGATATGCAACCCCCCTAGCAGCGTTTATTGCTGGACCAAAAAATATATTTAGAACTAAGTTCACTCCTTGGTTTCGAAGGACAAAACCTATATTTCCAATGAAACTAAAACTTGCAAATGATAGCATTTTCTTTATGTAGTTTCTGTCTTTGTTAAATTTAAGTAGGCATTCTTTATACTTTCTTTTTCCGTAAATGATGCTCCATAGTTTACATAGTATTGTAACAAGTACAAGCAACCAACTATATATAATTAACTTGTCGTAAAGTTCGAATGTTGAAATAAAATATGCAATACCTAATTTGAGAAAATATTCGACTATACTTATATATGCATATATGTTGAAATCTTCTTTTGCTATGATTAAAGCGTCAAATGGTACAGTCCATACCGTAATTAGTAATGAGCAGATAGTTGCTTGAAATACAAAATTTGCTGCTAATAATCTATCTGGAGGGATTGTCATAATAGAATTGAGAAACCATACTCCTAAAATTTCAGCAAATAGTAATACAAATATAGAAATAAGAGCATGTATTGTAAGTGCTGCTCCAAAAATGTTTTTAAGTTCAGATTGTTTTCCACGACCAATTTCAAAAGCAAAAAAACGTTGTGATGCTTGTATCATACCAGTATTGATGATGCCGATAACAACTATTAATCCGCCCACAACGTTATATATACCATAATCTTCAACGCCTAAGGCTTTAAGAACAAGTCTTTGGGTAAAGAAAGCGACAAATATAACAACAATTAATCTTATGTAGAGGAGGATAGTATTTTGGGCTATACTTCTATCTGTTGTTCCCATATTTTTAATTTGATTTAGGTACTAATGTTAAAATGAGTAAAATGAAAATACTTTTATAGTTTATTTAAAGTAAGAAATAATAGTTTTTAGTTTCCTCGCAATTTGTATTGCTTTGGAATACAAAGAGTTATTTGGAAAGTAAGTTTCTTTAAAAGGATAAAATACATTTTCATAGAATATTCCATCAGTTTTCACTTGTATTTTTGTTGTATTTTCAATTTCTGCTATACCATTATAGCAACAATTCACAATATAATGCTTTCCTTTTTCAAAATTTGTACAAGTATATGGAATGACAACTTTAGGGTATTGTAGATTTACATTGGGAGAGCAATCGCAAATGCTAGAAAATCCATTATCAAATAAAGTATATATTCCACTAATTTGATTAGTGTTATAACAAAAAGCTTTATTGTCCTTTGTTGATTTAATTAATGAGTTGTTTTTACAAACAGCTGTTCCAAAATCATATAATTTAAATGATATTTTTGTATTCACAACGTGGATGCGATAGTGATATGGTACATTAGGGAAAATATATGTAATAATTGAAACATCATTGAATGGCTTCCATTCTGAAACCATAACATGTTCATTATTTTCTAATATATGAGAATTTTTACGAATAATAAAAGATTGCCCTATTTTTATGATTAAGCTGTTGTCACATGCTAAATTTTCAATACCAGATACTGAACGGCAAACACATGGAGCACAATGCGTTGTATATAGAAATTTTTCGTATTTTGCTTCTGTATTTCCAAATTCGTTATTGCATTTTTGACCATTCATAAACATGTATGAATGCCCCTGGTGAAACATAATCGTTGAGAAAATAGCTGGAATGTAACGGCGGGTGTTATTCTTGTTTTCTAGTTTAGAAGAGTCTATTTTAAAGAAATAATCAGAAGAATTTAGAAGAAATATGAATGATTTGAGACACCAATAGGAAGAGCCTTTTGCATTGTAAAATTCAGACATGAATTGGTTGGTATAACAATAACCTATATTTAGAAATCCATTTGAGTCAAATATCTTTTGAGACATCCACCATTTTATATTTCTTTCAATTATCCCTTTAATTACAGACAGAACTTCTTTATCTTCAATGAAGTTGCTATATATAGACCAAAAAGCTACTTGTGCAAATTTATATGTCAAACTTCTTCCAAAAGGTATCGCATTGCCTGAATTTGAAAAAAATAGCATGAAACTTTTAGAAAAAATTGTGCTTCTTTTTATGAAAGTAATTGAGCGTTTGTCTTCTGGACAATATTTTGCATAAAGTAGTGAATAATAATGCAGAGCAAAAGGAATATAATAATCACGTTGCAAACTATTTCCGTCGCTATACCATCCATCGCCGATGTACATTTTTTCTATATTCTCAAAGGCATGCTCTATTGAATTTTTTGAATATTTTAGTCCTAGGATTCTGAGAAATGTATTTACTAATACTATAAAAAATTGCCAATTATTTATCGGAACTTGAACTTTATTTATTTGTAGACACCATTCTTGAAGATTGTTACGACTTTGTTCGTCGAATAAGGATTCGAATAAATTTCTATTTTCAATGCAGTAAAGAAGAATTGGAAATATTTCAACTATTTTTTGGTCATTATCATAAATTTCTCCCCAATATTTATTACATTTAGAGTTGATTCCGTTTTTAATCATTGTGAAAATGACTCTTTTTATATCCTCATGTCCAGGCAACATAGACCATCCTAAGAGGCTTCGAGAAAAACTTTCTAATCTCATAGTACGTGTGTCATAGGATACTTCTATTTCATTAGGGATTATAATAGATGACTCTGCTTCATCATATAAGTTGACAAAGGGTTTAAGGAGGTCATAAAGTAATGATTCGTAGTATGATCTAGACAATTTCATTTTCTAACACTTTTAATAGAGTCATTTATAGAACTCAATATTTTATTTTTTTTAAGGAATCCTTTAATTTCGTATATTTTATATTTTATGTTTAAAATTTTTCCTACGGATTTGTCGAAATCTTCGTTTTTTTCAAATGATTGTCGAAATTTTTTAACGTAATCGTTTTTAATAACAGGCGATAATAATCTTGGATTAAATTTGAATGTTTCTGAAATATCGTGTTTCTCTATAATAAAATTGGAACTACTATTTTTTATTAGAGATACACCTTTTTCAGAGGAACAAAGGATAATTGAAACCCCTAAACCACTCTTTTCTCTATCCAATAAATTACCACTTGATAATCCCCAAAAATCCCCAATAGTAATGTCGCCGATTCTTTCTCTTCGGGAAAATTTGCAGCCGTAACATGAAGACCTTAGGCTTATTTTATTATCAAAAGCACGGAAATATTGATTATAGAATCGTTGTAAGTGTATTATTTTATTATTTGTGTATTCAATCCAAAATCCATAATCACATCCGTTTCTGAATTTGATGTTTTTTGCATCTTTAAGATAGGAGTTTAGATTTTGCTTTAGAAATTTATTTGAAGGAACGCCTCCACATATAAAACTTACAGTAAATAAATTTTTATGTAGTGAATTAGGTATATAATTTAATAGTCCTGCAACTTGGCAAGGTGTACCGATAAAAAGTACAGTCTTTGATTTTAAATCATTTTTAATTTGTTTATAGCTATATCCTATAGAACTCTGTACATACTTCGTGCCTTGTATTTTATGCAGTTCTTTAACTGAATCAATGCGAGAATGTAGTAAATTAAAAGCATTGTCGAAAGCTGCTCCATAAACTACTCCGCCTTTTTCTATAATAAATGTAGAAAGGGTTGTTGCTACTCCACCTGAAGTTGATTTTTTATATATATCATCGTTTTTAGATACAGCTGCATAAGTGGACATTTCTATATGGAAAATTGGAAGGGTATTGTTGGGACAAACTGTTCTGCATGCACCGCAATCAATACACAAATTGTGATTAATTTGTGGATGAAGAAAGCCGAATTTATCTTCAATCATGGATATTGCATTCTTGGAGCATATGTTACAGCAAGCCCAGCATCCCATACAGACATCTTTATCGCATATTTCTTCCATGTGAAATCAGATAATCAATGTAGTATTTATAATGAAAAACTATACTAGGTTAATTTTGTAATTTGAATAGTTGTATTAGTCTTTTCTAAATATATCTCTTGTATAAACTTTTTCTTTTACGTCATCCAAACAAGAGTCGTAGCGGTTAGCAATAATAGCATGACTTTGTTGCTTAAAAATAGATAAATCGTTTATTATTTTGCTGCCGAAGAATGTGCTTCCATCTTCAATGGAAGGCTCATAAATAATGATTTCCGCACCCTTAGCTTTGATGCGCTTCATTACACCTTGGATGCTACTATGCCGAAAATTGTCGCTATTTGATTTCATCGTAAGGCGGAATACACCGATGATGCAATGTTTTTCTTCTGTTGGATTGAAATCACTATGATTATAATAGTCGTAGTATCCTGCTTTGGCAAGTATACGGTCGGCAATGAAATCTTTTCTGGTTCGATTGCTTTCAACAATAGCTTGTATCAAATTTTCAGGAACGTTAGCATAATTAGCGAGTAATTGTTTCGTATCTTTTGGAAGACAATATCCTCCATATCCAAAACTAGGGTTGTTATAATGGGTCCCAATACGTGGATCAAGGCAGACTCCGTTTATGATTGCTTGTGTATTTAATCCCTTTATTTCTGCATATGTATCTAGTTCATTAAAATAGGAAACACGTAGAGCTAGGTAGGTATTTGCAAAAAGTTTCACAGCTTCTGCTTCAGTTAAACCTAAGAATAGAGTTTTTATATTTTCTTTTATTGCTCCTTCTTGTAAAAGGGCTGCAAAATCGTGAGCGGCTTTGTCTAATCGTTCATCATTTTCAGGACGACCTACAATAATACGGCTAGGATAAAGATTGTCATACAAGGCCTTGCTTTCTCGTAGGAATTCAGGTGAAAAGATAATATTTTCTGTATTCATCTTTTTACGAATATATTCCGTATAGCCGACAGGGATAGTGCTTTTTATAACCATGATTGCATTGGGATTTACACTTTTTACAAGAGTAATTACTTCCTCAATGTGCTTAGTGTCAAAGTAATTTTTTACAGGATCATAATTAGTAGGGGCTGCAATTATGACAAAGTCTGCATCACTATAGGCTTTGGTTCCATCTAATGTTGCTGTTAAATTTAATTCTTTTTCAGCTAGATATTTTGATATGTAGCTATCTTGTATAGGTGACTTACGCTGATTTATAGAATTTACTTTTTCGGGTATAACATCTACAGCAGTTACTTGATTGTGCTGACTCAAAAGTGTAGCAATACTTAGCCCTACATAACCAGTACCTGCTACTGCAATTTTAAATTTTTTGCTCATTTTTATACGGATAAAAAATAATACTAATTATTGAATGTTCGTTGTGTAATTTATATAATGTTCAAAAGAATTATATGAAAGAACATATCGCTTAGTGGTTCAAGAATATTTATTTTGTATTTTAGAATCTTTAAAAATATTCATCTAAAACACTTTTCTTTTTCTTTCATTTCTCAAGAAAAATCACTGCCTTCCATAAATAATAAACTAACAATCAACAATATGAATTTAGAAAATTTCTTCCAATTAAATTTCTCTTTACGGCATGGAAAAATTCCCGTTTACCAACGAATGAATCTTGTTTAACACTAACCATTTCTTATAGAATTCTATACTTCAGACCAAAGATAGGATATGAGTCTTATTCTCTTATCACTATTACGGATTAAAAGATTGCTTTCTTTATAAAATTGGTAGACAACAGAGAAAATCTCATTCAGCATTCAGCATGAATTTCCTGAGCGTTTGTTTCTTCTCGATAATTTCGTTTCGAAGTTTGTGTTCCGAAAAAAATATCGGGGAAGAAAAGAATAGCCTGTATCACGGTTTAAGCGTGTCTGTTATTATTGAAGACACTTTTCAATTTACTGTAAATGCTAAATATAATATCTGTTTTGGAAAACAGTTCATTCAAAATGGCGGCAACATCTGTTTCAAGCAAGGGATAATCGTGTGAGATCTCATTTCTCAACTCACGTATATAAGTCCATTCGTCAGCACTTGGAATAATAAGATAACGTTCCAGACGGTTCAGAATGTCACGCATAGGAAGTGCGGTGATGTCTTCATCCAGATATTCCAATATATATCGGAATATTTTTGCTCCCATGGAATCCTGCAATTTGGAAAAGCGAAATATGAATTGGTCTATGCAGCGGACTTGTTCTGTTGTCAGGTTGGAATAACAATCCGCAGACATGGGAATATTGACCCCTAACCCTTCAAGAGCTTCATTTATACGAAGGATATGCTTGTCGCATACATCAAATTCCCGTTCCAGGCGTTCTGTTATCTCTTTTTTCTTTTCTGTCATATCAGTTGTATTCCGTTTTTCAAGGCTTCCTGCACTACCGGTGAATCCTCATGGTCACCGATGACGTCAATCTTTTGGTCGCCCAAATGCAGTTTCAAGCGTGCGGTCATGCGGATGCGTGCCAATACCCCCTTCTTTTCTCCCGTGCTGCGGACTAATAAATCAATATCTCCTCCGCGCTTTTCGTCATTCAGACGGGAACCGAAGAGATATACCTGCACTGTTTCGCCATAAATATCTTTGGCTATTTGGATGATGGTCTGTATTTCTTTAGATTGCAAACGCATGCCTTTATTCTCCTTTCTTACCGCAAAGCTACAAATTCTCCTCCACATTTCCTAGCGTCCGCCATCCTTATTTTATCTTCTCCACAAACCCCACCGGCATATCAACCCCCGCACATCCCAGCAAATCCAGTCTTACCACCACTTTCGCTTTTCCATCCATTTCCACCAGTTCTCCTTCCAGACCCTTTAGCGGACCTTTGACCACCCGTATCAATTCTCCCGGAGCCAATGGCTCGGTACACATCTCCACCGCCTCGTCCGAATAATCCAGCATAAATTTGAACCGTTCCATCTGTTCGTCCGGAATCACCGCCGGAGTATGTTCGCCATGCAGCACCATATACCGGCTGATGGCCGACAACGTGAGCACCTGCGAACGTTCCGCCGCATCTACATGGACAAAAATCATCATGGGGATAACCACCCGTTTTATTTTCTTTTTCCGGTAAGTCCATTGGCGGATTTCTTCTTGTACAGGCAGGAAGTTCTCTATGTTCATTGCGGTCAGCCGTTCGGCCGTCTTCTTTTCGTGGTGAAGGCGGACATACGCCACTAGCCATTTTTTCATATTCGGAGGAAGGAAAAGTAATGTTAGATGTTCTAAAAAATGAAAGAAATGATGCCTCTTGAGCACGCTACGCTGTTACCTGTGTCATTCCCAGGTAAGCTTGTCGTTAAATTCTGATGCAAATATAGACATTTTTTTACGATAACAAGCTATTTGTTCGCAAAAAATGAAAAAATTAACAAGAATGACGTATTTATTTATACTTTTGTGCTTTTTATATTTTAAATGATATTAACATTGTGGAAAAATCAAGATTTATAAGAAAAATAGTGGCAGATTGAGCTTCCTTCAAGAGTTGGAAAAAATCATGGCCGGATATCGCCTGTCCGGTGAAGGCTACACTGATGAGGAAATGAGAGTTCTGAAGCGCATGTGCAAAAGTATGTTGGCTGATATAGACGAGTTTCTGCGGAAAAAGGAGGAAAAGAAGAAGAAAGAACGGAAAGAGAAGAAAAAGAGGAAAGAAAGGAAATAAGGAGCAAAATGTGAAAAGACATTAAAAGGAAGTCTCCCGGTTATTTGTACACTTGTATCATAAATGGGTATTGTAAATCAGTGCTTTACGTTGGGCAAGTGTACAATTTTAACTTTTGATTGTATGGGTTTGCAATATACTTTTGCTTTCATGGTGGAGGGAAATGCCCTCCTTTTGATAATTTAAATTCATACATGAATGGTTTATACCGATTTATGCTCTTTCTATTTCTCGGTGTTCGATGAACATGCCGTGGATATGACATTGAAAGAGTTTGTGAAACTTCTGCGTGGCGAACGCTGGAAGGTGCAAGTAGAAGAGTATCAGCGCCTGAAGGCTTCGGGCAGGGAGACAGAGGCCAAGAAGTTAAAGAGAAAACTGGCCGCGCTGGTGATAGCCGGGCGTTGCGATGGGAGCCATGCCGAAACCAATCTGAAGCAGTGGAGCGGGGACGCCATGCTGGATGTGGATAAATGTAACGGCCGTGTGTCTGAGTTCTTGCAGGTATTGAAGGACACTCCTTGGGTGAAGGCGGCATGGCGCAGCGTTTCGTACGACGGGCTGAAACTGGTGGTGCGTGTGGAAGCGGAGAGTGTGGACGAGTATCGTATGGCATACGCATTGGTGGCATGGCACGTGGCGCAGCTTCTTGCCTTTCCCTGTGACATGAGTTGCAAGAATCCCACCCGTCCTTGCTTTGCATCGTATGATCCGGAGGCTTTTTTTCGTCCGGATACCGAAGTTTTTCCCTGGCGGCGCTTTGTGACGGAGCATCCCGACAGGGTGGGGGAGATTTTGGCGGAGCTGAAAGTGAAGACCCCGGCAGGTGCGTCCGGGCCTCCCGTTGCGGCTTCGGGCATGCTGCACACATTCTTCAACGAGTTCCTGGAGCAGAATCCCTTTGTGGATGGCAAAAAGAATGAGTTTTTGTTGAAGCTGGGACGTATCGCCCGCTATAAAGGAGTGGGCGAGGAAGAGTTGGCACGGCTGAAAACGCTGGCGGTGGAAAGGCTGGCGGGTATGGGGTGTGCCGCCGGGGATATACCTCCGCGCATAGACTCCGGATACCGGTATGCCGACATGAACAAGGGGCCCGAAACACCTGCTTCCAGGGCTCACAAGGCTCAGGGCTCACCTATGCGGTATTCTGAGCCCAATGAGGGGGAGGAAGAGGCTGAGTTAGAGAAACTTGAGGCTGACAAGTTGCGTCGTGAAGTTCCGTGTCTTCCGGATGAACTGTTCGACCGTTTGCCCGACTTTTTGAAGCGTGGTTTGACGCACGTCCGCAACAAGCGCGAGAGGGATATTCTGTTGCTCTCCATGATTACCAACATCAGCGGTTGTCTGCCGGGGGTGAGGATGAATTATGGAGGAATGGTTTATTCCGCCGATCTCTACCTGGTGGCTTTGGCCGGTTCGGGCAGAGGAAAGGGGGTGATGCAACTGGCGGCAATTCTGCCCGCAGCCATTCAGGAGTATTACGATGAATTGAACAGGAAGGATGAGCGTGAGTACCGGCAGAAGCTGCTGAAGTGGAATCTGGAGGAACGGCTTGCCGCTCAGGAAAAGAGGGTTCCCGATTTGGACCAATGCCCGGAGATGCCGGTGGAACGCATCCTGAAGGTGGCTCCCAATATTTCAAAAAGCCAGTTGATACTGGCTTTGGAGGCGGGTGGAGCGGTCGGCTTGGTGATGAATGCCTCCGAGCTGGACATGATAAGTTCTGCCATGCACCAGGAGTATGGAAAACATGATGATGTGATGCGTGCCGCCTCCCAGCACGAGGAGGTGTCTTCTTATTTCAAGACGGATCACCGGCTTGTTGTTGTGAGTGACCCTCATCTGGCATTATGCGCTTCGGGTACTCCCGCCCAGTTGCATAAATTTATTTCTTCGCTGGAGAATGGAATGTACAGCCGTGTGGCTTTCTATGTGGGACAGGCCCACTGGGAGTATAAGTCGGCAAATCCCGGCAAGGCCCGGCTGGATATGCGCGCTTATTTCAAAGGGATGGGCGAGGAGCTGCTGCGTATGTTTATCTTTCTCTCCGGATCGCCTACCGAGGTGGTTTTCACCGAGGAACAATGGAAAGAGCATACGGAGCGTTTCAGAACGTATCTGCGTGAGGTAGTGGCGGAAGATGATGATTCTCCGGGTGCCATTGTGCTGCGCCACGGACTGATGATGTCTCGTATTGCCATGGTGCTGACTGCATTGCGTAAGTGTGAGCCGCAATGGAATACATCGGAGTGGGAGTGTTCGGATGAGGATTTCCATACGGCAATGCAGATAGTGGATGTGTTGCTGGAACACAGTTTGCTGCTTTCCACTTCCATGGATGATACTGCCGGAAGAATCAGGCCGGTAAAGGCTTTTTTCAAACTGCGTCCCGTTTTGAAAAAAATGCCGCGCGAGTTCACCTATTCGGAGCTGATGGCGGCTGCCAATGAAGCCGGGTTGCCTACAGCATCCGTGAAACGTTATTTGTTGCGTTTGGTGTATTATCAAATCGTTGAGAAAGAGGATGGTAAGTATAGAAAGACCGGCAAATCTTGGCTCAGAAAACCGCCTAAGTGAGCCCTGAGCCTTGTGAGCCTTAAATGCAGGTGAAAAAGATCCTGTTGTTTTCAAAAAACAACAGGACCTTTCCGGTAAAACAACAGGGGATTTTAAAAAAACAACAAGGTCTTTCGATGTAGACAACAGGTTCTTTGGGAAGCGTATGTCCTAAGGTTCTCCCAGATGCCTCACTATGATTGCCACTTCATGCTTCAGAAAGCTGTGGCGGAATTTGTTGTAGCCCGCTTCGTTCAATTCTTCCTGTAGCAGCATGTTTCTCCGCATCCAGCGATACAGGGTTTGCAGGGCTGCCGCGGCAGTTCGCCCCGGGCTGTATAGTTCTGCCAGTTCCGCTTTGTCATACGCTCTGATAATGAATGCTTTTTCTTCTTGGTTCATGTTCTTTTATCGTTTTGATTATAGGGTAAAGATACGCAAAATGTCCTTGTTTTCCTACTCTCTCTGTAAGTTATTCTCGACATTTCCCGACAATCTCCTACGCTTCTCTACAAATGTCTACACGGGGCTTCCGGTTCATCGTATCTTTGTAGTGTAATCAAAAGTCAATCATAGCCGGCTTAGTGGTTAACGCTTGATTACCAGTGTGTTTCTTAATTTGCAAGTTTTAATTTTTAATTTGAAAAAGTATGGGAAGAACAGTTTCTTATTCGGTGGTAAAGCGTAATAATCCGCTTGATCAGGATGCAGTGCCTAAGTTTTATGCACAAGCTCAGGCCAATGGCCATGTAGAGATTCGCGAAATGGCGGATCGTATTCAGAAAACCTGTACGGTGACGCGTGCGGATGTAATGGCTGTGCTTGTTGCCTTGGAGGATGTGATTATGGAGGCTCTGGAAGGGGGCGAGATCGTAAGGCTTGCCGATCTGGGCACTTTCCAGATAGGCCTGAGCGGAAGAGGTGCGGAAACGGAGGATGCGTATGATGTGTCGATGATTAGAAAAGCGCGTATCAATTTCCGTCCGGGTATTGCGCTAAGCGGTATTCTGGCAGCACTGAAATATACGAAGGTGGATAAATTGCCGGTGAAAACGAAGGAAGAGCAAAAGCCTGCTTAAGTAGATGGCGGACAAGTGTTTAATTTTAAAAAAAACTGTAGGATGAAAGGTAAATCTGTTTGGAGCACTATTTTGAAAGTGGTGATTGCAGTAGCTACGGCTATTGCGGGTGTAGTAGGAATCAGCTCGTGCATAGGGGGATGAGGGTGATTAATCTGATTGTTGTCCACTGTTCCGCCACAAAGGCGGACAGGGACTTTACCGAACAGGATTTGGAGGTGTGCCACCGCAGGCGTGGAATGAACGGACCCGGATATCATTTTTATATCCGCAAGAACGGGGATATAAAAACAACTCGTCCCATAGAGAAAATAGGGGCGCATGCGCGTGGACATAATGCGCAGAGTATCGGGATATGCTATGAGGGGGGAATCAGTGAGCGGGGCAGGCTGGCGGATACGCGGACGGTGTGGCAGAAACATTCGTTGCGTGTACTGGTCAGGGCGTTGCTGGTGGATTATCCCGGTTGCAAGGTTTGCGGTCATCGGGATTTAAGTCCGGATTTGAACGGAAATGGCGAGATAGAGCCTGAGGAATGGGTGAAACAGTGCCCCTGTTTTGATGTTTCGAAAGAAAAATATAGTAAATAATATTTATATATTAAAACGTAATAAGACTAATTCTCTTTCTAATTGTGTTAATATTTTAACAAATTCAGAAGAGAATTAGTCTTATGGTATTATGTAATTACTTTTGAAATTACTTTTTATTTACATTTTCAGTGTCATATCCATAGCCGTAACCGTATTTTTTACCGTATCCGTAATACTTGCCATACTTGCCGTATCCATAGTAATATCCGTACTTCTTTTTCTTCATGTCCAGTCCGTTGATAAGGGTACATAGGTTGGGCAGTTTTTTCTGTTCGCTCAGTTCGTTGATTAAAGTATAATCTGCCTTGTGGGTGTAGTCTGCCCGGCACACATAGATGCTGGCGTTGGCTACGCGCGAAATCAGCAGGGTATCGGTCACCATGCCGATGGGGGCGGTATCCAGAATGATATAGTCAAAATGCTTTTTCAGTATGTCGATAGCCTGAGGCAAAGATTCACGTGCCACCAGTTCGGTCGGGTTGGGAGGAATAGGCCCTCCGGGCAGAATGGACAAGTTGGCATTGATGCGTGAAACTTGTACCAGCGACATCAGGTCGGTATGTTCCGGATTGGCGAGGAACTGGCTGATGCCTTGTTCCCTGTGTGATAAGTTGAAAGCTTTGTTCAGGCTCGGCTTGCGGATGTCAAGCCCCACGATCACGATTTTCTTTCCTAATAAAGCCAGACTGACAGCCAGATTGGAAGCGATAAAGGTTTTGCCTTCTCCTGTGGTGGTGGAGGTAACCAATATGACTTTCTCGTCGCTCCTCATCATATAAAGTACATTGGTGCGTACATTACGGAAGGTTTCGGCCATCAGGTCGTTTTGGTTTTCGTGTACTACAATGCTTTCTTCTTTTCCTTTATCTTCCGACAGGGGTACATCGCCCACAATGGGAAGGGAGGTGATTTTTTCCACATCGGCGCGGCCCTCTATCTTGTATTTTAAGAGTTCGATGATATAGATGACAACTACCGGCAGGGCGATTCCCAGAATCAGTGCTACCAGATAAATCATCTTTCCTTTGGGAGATACGGGGATGGCGTCTGCCAGTGCTTCGTCCACCATGCGGGCGTTGTTGGCGGTAGATGCCAGAGTGATGGCGTTTTCTTCACGCTTTTGCAGCAGCATCAGGTAAAGGCCGGCTTTGATTTCCTGCTGGCGCGAGATGCTGACCAGCTGGCGTTCCTGTCCCGGAGCATTGGTGATGCGTCCGGCGTATTTGCCTGCCTGACGTTCCAGATCCGCCTGGGTGATGGCCAAACCTCTTTGTACGCTGTTGATGGTGGTCAGCACATTGCTGCGCATGGCGCGGATGCTGGCATCCAGATTGACTACCACCGGGTTGTTTTCCTGGGAGGAACGGAGCAGGCGCTTGCGTTCCAGCAGCATCTCGTTGTAGCGGTTGATCAGCTCGGCAAGACCGGTATCTGTCAGGCCCACATTGACCGGAAGTACTTCGTAGGCATGATCCGGATTGTTGGCATAGCCGGCCAGGAATTGTACCAGCCGGAGCTGGGTGCTGTTTTCGGCACGTTTCTTTTCGTATTCCGAGTTTTCACTCAATGCCAGTTGGGCGTCGCTTTTCAAATCGGTGAGCCCGGCATCGCGCTTGAAGGTTTCCAGTTCCTGTTCCGTGGTTCCCAGTTCGCCGTTGATGATTTTGATACGTTCATCAATAAATTCCGCGGTCTTGGTAGCCACTTCGTTTTTGTCATCGTTGGCATCCCGGTTGTAGACTTCCACCAGCTTGTTGATGAAATCCATGCCGCGCTGCGTATGCGTGCTCTTGACAGAGATCTGTGCGATAGTGGTGGATTTGGAAGTAGGCTCTATGCTTAATGCTCCCCGGTAGGCGTTTGCCACACTGCGGGGGGAAGAAACCGTAGCCATGATTTCCTGCGTGCTTTGGACGGTTGCGGAGTCTTTAGGGGTAAAGCTGAACGTGCCCGACGGGGTGGTCAGCAAGGCGGGCAGCTTGTCGAACTGCTTGTTGTATTCCTCTTCTCCTATCCGGAGTTTCACATTCAGCTTGTTGCCCGGCTGCAAGGTCAGGTGAAGACGCGCGGGGGCGGGCAGTTTCTGGGCTTCTTCGGGGGTAATCCATACTTTCACAGGGGAACTTTTGTAAAGTTCGATGTCATGGAAACTGCTCTTTGTGGCATAGCTGATGTAAAGATCCAGCTCTTCCACCACTTTTTTGATAAGCGTGCGTGATTGCAGGATTTCCACTTCATTGTCAAAGTTATTGATGGAGGAGTAGAAGCCCAGGTCTTCCAGGTCGGCCATGCCGCTGCTTGCTTTGCTGTTCTTGTCATTGTCCTTGATGATGACGGATGCCGAGATGTTGTACACCGGCGGGGTGTAACGTAAATAAAGCCAGGCTCCTGCTATGCACAGCAGGGTGCATGCCACGAACCAGGGCCAATGGATGGCGTATTTGAAAAGAATCGCTTTGAAATCGGTCTTTTCTTCTTTTTCTTCCAGATAAAGGTCGTCGTATAAGTCTTCTTTCATAATTCTGTTTATTTGGCAATGGTTACTATCAGGCTGGCCAGTGCGACCAGAGTTCCTACTACCGAGAACCAGATGGTGGTGCTGTTGCTGATACTTGCGTTCTTGGCTTTGGTCTTATTGGGGGTGACATACACCACATCGTTCTGCTGGAGGTAGTAGTAAGGAGATACGATGATGTCGGCATCGTTCAGGTTCAGCGGAATCACCTGGCGGTTGCCTTGCGCATCTTCACGGATCAGTTTCACTTTGTCGCGTTGTCCGTATACGGTCATGTCTCCCGCCATGGCGAGCGCTTCCATGATGTTTACTTTTTCATTGGTGATGGTGAATGTGCCGGGTTTGGCAACTTCTCCCATCACGGAGATTTTGTAGTTTGCCATGCGTACATTCACAATGGGGTTTTCCTTGATATAGGTTTTCAGTTTTTCCTTTATCATGTTTTCCGCCTGGCTTTTGGTGAGGCCGCCGATGTGTAGTGTGCCCAAGACCGGGAAATCAATGTTCCCGTTATTGTCTACCAGATACTGTTGCAGGGATGGTTGGCTGGTAAGGCTTTTGCTGTTTGCCGTGATGGGGGTGGCTACCGTCAGGTTAAAAGGAATGGCGGCATCGGGGTCACTGGTGTTTACCGTGATGGTCAGCAAATCTTTGGGCATGATGTGTGCATCATACAGGGGTGTTTGGACATTTGCCATGTTCAGGTACTCGGACCCTTGCAGGTAGGGTACCTTTTTGTAGGCGCTGCAACTGCATAGCAGCAGGGAAGCCAGCGCGAATAGGGTAAATTTCAATCTTCTCATTTTTTGGCTCTCTGTTATTTAAAAAATTTCAGTTTTCAGGTCTTGTTCTAATAAGCTTGCTTGTCTTTGTGCAGCACGTTTGCCACGGTTTTGTACATAATATAAAGGTCGAGCAGGAAAGACCAGTGTTCCATATACCATATATCGGCTTTCACACGTCCTTCCATGTCTTCCAGTTCGCGGGTTTCGCCACGGAAACCGGTCACCTGCGCCCATCCCGTGATACCGGGCTTGATGAAATGGCGGACCATGTATTTATTGATTATCTTGGAATATTCTTCCGTGTGTTTCAACATGTGGGGGCGTGGCCCTACAATGGACATATCTCCCAGCAATACATTGATGAATTGCGGAAGTTCGTCAATATTGGTCCGGCGCATGAAATCGCCGAATTTGGTTTTCCTGGGATCGTTGAGGGTGGCCTGTAAGGTGTCCGATTCCTTGTTTACTTTCATGGAACGGAATTTATAACACCAGAATTCCTTGTTGTTCAATCCGTTACGTTTCTGACGGAAGAATATGGGACCCGAAGAAGTGATTTTGATGGTCACTCCTACAATAAGGAATATAATGGGGAATAATGTGCATAAAAAGAGCAGCGAGAAGATTACATCGAATATGCGTTTTATCAGCCTGTTCTCTATTTTTCCCAAGGGTTCCTTGCGGATGCTGAGGATGGGTACGCTGCCTATCATTTCAAAGTGCATGCGGTGACGCAGGTAGTTGCGCACATTGGGCACGCTGTAGAAATGTATCAGGTTGTTCTCGCAATAGTTGATGACCGGCACGATCTGTTCGCTCAATGCCGAGGGCAGGCAGCAGTAAAGCTGGTTCACCTTGTGCTGTGCCAGGTAGTCAATGGCTTGCTCCGGTTTTCCCAGATAGGTACAGCTGGCGGGGAACTTGGCATTGGGGGTGGTGTCGAAGTAGCCCAGTACCCGGTAGCCGGTAGTGGCATCGGAGGTCATTTCATGGTACAGCTCGGCTATATTTTCGGTGCTTCCCAAATAGAGGACCGTACGGAAATTCCCTCCATGGCTTCTGTATAGCTGTATGCAGAAACGGAAAAGCAGGCGATAGACAGTGATACAGAGGATGAGCAGAATGAAATAATAGATAAAAAAGCGTTTGGAATATATCTCAAGTTCGGATAATACCATCAGTCCGGTCGATAAAAAAGAGAAATAGAACACGTTGCGGAGTACCCGGAATACAATTTGGTCGGCACGGGCTCCCCGACGATGCAGTATGACACCTCCTGAAATAGTGCATGCAAAATAACATACGCTGAACAGAGTTAGAATTTGGGGTAAAGTGCCGCTACAGGCTCTTTCCCCAAACAACTCGTTCCATATTGAATTAAATGAGATGAAAAGTACATTCAGAATGACTAAATCTCCTAGAATGACTGCTAATTTAAGTACTTTGTTAAATCTCTGGACTTGTATCATAGGTAAAACTTTTTATATGTCAGATCTATATGATGTTTTTTTCAACTATGTTTCAACTATGTTGCTTTTTTTCTTTTTTCTGCTCTTCTGTTACTTTGTAAGTAACAGAAAATTTATCAATAAACATATTGTATAATTTATATCTCACTATTTTATAGCGGATAAGATATAATATTCTGAAATATAATATTTTAATGCATTGCGTTGACTGTGTAAAACGTGATGTGTGTTACTATATTTTCTCTTTTTTATATAATTAAAAATGTTCTTTTTATTATTACTTTTTATCTATTAGACCGTATTTTTTATTAATTTTTAAAAAAAAGAAGCGGGTTGTTTCTTGTTTGCTATCGATTTATTGTCTATTTTTGCTGCTGAATAAATTCTGTTACTTACAAAGTAACGGAATTTAAATAGCTTGATAATCAACTTTTTATCTATTCATGCCCTTTTCTTTCCATTTTTTGAAACGTATAGAATTATTGCATCATTAGCTTTTTTTATCTCTTCATATTTGAAGTTTTTCAAATATGTTTCTGTAACTTTCACTGACGAATGTCCAAAAGCCTCACAGATTAGTTGTTCAGAGAAATTACAATATTTGGCAAGGGTGGCCCAGGTATGGCGCGTGGTGTATGAACTGACCTTGGTTATCACTCCACATCGTCTTGCCAGTCTGCCCAGATTATAATTCATGATCCGTAGCGCCTGCTGATACTCTATATACAGATCTTCTCCGGTTTTGGTGCCGCTCAGGATAGGGAAAAGATAGGGAGAGTTGCAGTCGGTATTCTGATATTGTCTGATCAGTTCCATTGCTGTTGGCGGAATATCCACTATCATTTGGCCGCCCGTTTTATGCCGGCGGTAAGAAAGTGTGTTACCTTTCAAGTCACTTTTGTGAAGAAAGGCCAGATCAACAAAAGGCATCCCGCGCAGTTGGAACATCAGGTTTGCCCAAACCCTGCATCGTACCAGGTCTTCCGGTAGTCTTTTCAGAGGAACTTCGTTCAGCAGCTTGTTTATCTCCTCCACTTCCAGCGCACGCTTGACATCGTTTTTCACTCCGGTATAGACGTGATTGAACAGGCGGGAGTTGCCGGTGGTTATTTTCTGGTCCACCGCTTTGTTGTAGGCGCCGCGCAGTGTCCGCATATAGGTGGAAACGGTGTTCCAGCTCAGCTGCTTGTCGCGCAGGTGGGTCTCAAATTCTTTCAGTGTGGCTCTGTTGAGCTGGTGGAAGTAAACAATCTTGCATCCGCAGAATTCGCAGAAAGCGTTCAAGGTACTTTGGTAGACGTGTGCCGTGCCATAACGTTTCTCGTCTTTCAGTTCTTCAATCGTTTTGTTCATAAACTCGTTGAATTTTTTTTTATTTCTCATAAGGTTCCGTATTATAGATTTTACATAATAAGTAATTTTCATAACGGAATCGAATATAGACTGAAATGTTCAAAACAGAAAGATTATTTATCTAATTCTGCATCATTTATACGTATTATCCAGCCGTTTACTTGCATTTGTAAACATATGTAAGGTTTCTGCGGATCCTCTGTCGGGCTCAGGAAAAATATCAGGTTATAGCGGTCTTGCCTGTCAAGATATTCTTGTGGAGGCATGTAGGTTGTTTCGACATTACGCGACAGAAGCAGATAGGGGGTCAGCGGAATATCGAAAATCTCTTTTCCACTAGGTTGATAGATTAACCGTAGGCGGGTGTCGTCATTCTCCATCAGTCTCAATGTATTCATTCCGGCATGTACTACCTGTATGTCTTCCAGATTGGCGCTTTCCTGCATGAAGGGAAGATAGCAGGTGAAAACGGAGTCTGTCGGAGTGTTCCGGTGATCCATGCATCCGTTGCGGGCTGTCAGCTCCAGACGGAAATCATCTGTATCCAGAGGGGCGGCCGACTGGCTTTGCAATATGCAGCTCAGAATATTCGTGTTTTTAGTAAGAGAGAGAGCCAAAACCTGATATTCGCCGCTGATATGCACATTGTCCAGCCGCCCGTGGAATAGAGATGAAAGTTTTTCGGATTGTTCTCCCGCCTCATTGCGTAACAGTGTCAGTGAGGTGGGAGTATGCCGGTAAAGTGAGTCCGCCAATCCTGCCCAGACCAGAAAGGTGTAATCTCCCTGAGGCAGGGAGGGGACTTGGATTGTACATTCATTTTGATGGAATGTAAGACTGTCTACTTCCTCCCGGACTATATAGTTTCCTTCCTGGTCGAGAATAAATAGCGTGACATCTTTTACCTGAGTGGTCACGGCATCTACATTCAGCATATTATAGGTATAGGATAACTTTAGCCAACAGCCTGTGGGACAATCGGATCGGTCATCGTCTACCCAGGAACATGCACTACAGAAAAGAGTACATAGGGCGAAGAGGATAGTAGCAGTTTTACTCATTGTTTTTCTATTTTGAGACTGTTTTATTCAAGGTCGGCATCTTGGTCACGGACAATCCATGGATATACTCCGAATTCTACGTCCAGGAATGCTTTGTTTTCATCCGGATCGGGTTTGGTGTCCGGAGTGCCGGGACCCAGGTTCTTGATGCTGGTGATGTTGACAGAGTAGATGTTGTTACGTACAATACCGAACTCCATGACGCCCATGACGGTGGGGTTGTTGTTGTCAAGATGTTTGATCCAGTAATTGTAGAAAGTGGAGAAATTGCCTCCGTTCTTGGTGAAACGGGTAATCTGCTTGGCAGCCAGTTCTGCATCACTGGATTCTTCTGTCAAACCATCAATATTGGCATCGCCATATTTGCCTACAGCTGCCAGTGTGGTGTAGAACTTATAGTTGAAATAATACAGTGTGTTGAATACAAGCGGGTCTTCTACCGGATTACCGTTGTTACCGATGGTCTGTGAAGCTTCGGGGGTAAATGTACCTTTCAGCATGATACCGGTGGTGTATACTGTGTTCTGTGCCGGACGGAACATACAGTTTTCAAGACAGTACATGGAAACGTACTTTCCTGCATCGGCCAGGCCCGACCAGTTGCTGTCTGTCTGTTTTGACAGGTGGTTGGTGTAGAATGAACCGCCTGTGAAATTGGTAGTGGCTCCTGCTACGGTCTTGTCGAAGAAATAGGGGTCGATAAGGTAACCGTTGTTGTCGGCGATGTTACCGAAGTTTCCTGCTTCCACGCTGTAAGATGACGGAGCAGACGGAGTCTCAGGGGCGTTATCCAGTTTAGCGACATGGCGGAAGGTGTAGAACTTGTTTGCCAGGTTGATGAATTTGTAGTTGTTCAGACGGACTGTGGCGTAAGTCACTCCGGTAGAATTCTTCAGCGTGTAGATTTCCTTGCTGTCATTTCTGACCATCAGTTTGGCAACGGCACGTTCCAGATTGATTCTGACCTGTGTTTTGGTGTCGCTTTCTTCGGGAGACTCCACGGTGATGTTCATATTGGCCGAGCCGCGGTTGGACATGATGAAACCGCTTCCGGGTACGCTGGTTATCATGCCGTTTCCATAGGTGGAGGCGTCAATCTGTCCCAATAATGTGGATTCCTGACCTATTTCGAAGGTCTGTGAACCGTTGGCTACGGCAAGGATGTCATAGTTGCCCGGTTTTACTGTGATTTCCTTGTTGCAAGGATAGACAATGGTTTGTCCTTCTTTGCTGCTCTCTCCGCTGGAAGTGCCTGCGCCCAGATCGCTTTGAGTTACATTGATGGTAGTAACCAGATTCTTGCTGGAAGAGTCAAACAGATAGAGGGTTACATTGCTCACCTTGTATTCTTCGGCGGTACCGTCTTCGTAAACTCCGGAGTCTTCGGCGGAAGCGGCACGGCTGCCGTTGGAAGAGTTGGGAACTAGAAATGAAATCTCCATGTTTCCTCCTCTGGCTCCGGTAGCCGGATTGTCTCCGTTTCCTGAGGGAACATCTGAATCATTGATACATCCTGTCATTGCAGCTGCAAGAGTGAAGGATAATAATAATTTTTTGTTCATAATGTAAAAATGTTTTAGTTAAAAATGTGATTAGTAAATCTCATGTAATATCTTCAGGTTTTCACTTGCTTGGGGCAGTCCTGCTTCTTCCGCTTTGCGCAGCAGGTTCTCCGCTTCGGTATAATTCCCGTTCAGCATTTGCATGATACCTTGTAAAAGGGTCTTTTCGGGAGTCTCACCGGCTTTGTCCAGATAGAGTGAGGCGCCTTTGGTATCTCCCTGCGAGAGCAGGATGCAGGCTGCATTGAGATTGGCAACGGGGTGTTCCGGATTTAGCAGAACCGCCGTCATGAAAATCTTATTGTATTCCGGACTGCCGGCAGGGTAAGTCCGGGCTATGCGGAACATCTCTTCAATACTCAGATTCTTGGGGTTGCTTTGGAATACCTGCTTGGCCTGCTCTACCGTAAACGGACGTACCACATAGTGGATGGTGTAGTCTGAATGGCGGAGGCCGGGGAACCAGTGTTGCAGGATGAAACGGAACTCTTCGGGATAACGTTTCCGTATTTTCCGTTCTTTCCCGTCGGGGCTGCTTTTGCTTTCTGCAATATGTAGCAGTTCCTCGCGATGGGTGATAACGGTGTCGGTCAGCAACTTGACAAATCCGTCCCAGTCTTCGGGGGTGTAATGGGTGGTGAACAATGTATCGTTGAAAGCATATTGGCTGCATACATAGTCTTTCAAGGTCCGGGTCCGTTCCCGCGCCAGACGCTCGTTGTTGGAGTAGGGGCCTTCGGGAGAGGCGTATCCGTGAATGTCAATATGCGAAATGACTACATTGGTATCGTTTTTTATCAGGTCGATACTGCGCTTTATCTTTGCCAGTTCGGCCGGATTGTTTCTGTATTCGGGATAGATGGTTGTTTCGTTGAGCGGGAAGTCCAGATAGGCACGTCCGCTTTCTTCGCGCACTTTCCTTTCTTCCATCTGCGGAGTGATGAACGCTACGTGCGGATGGATATCGGGAAGGATGTTCAGGCGGGTCAGATAGGTGGAGTCTGTATGGCGGGGGACTCCGCATCCGCATTCTTTTTCGATGAGATGCAAGGAGGCATGCTTCATCCAGTGGGTGAAGGGGATGCTGCGCAAGTAGTGTACGCTTTGTTTGCGGTCATTGCGGCGGCGTAACTCTTCATAGTCTTTTTCCTGTCTGCCGGTTTCACGCTGGAAGAAAATATGCTGTTTACGACCGTTCACATAGATGGCGGGAAGCTGGATGAAGTTGTCCAGGCTGTCGCTGAGCCGGGGAACCAGTATGACTGATTCGTTGGAGGGAATCTGTCTGGTAATGTCTACCTGCATGGACACTACCAGACTTTCTCCCATCCGGTAGAGCCGGGAGGAGGCGATGTAAATCGAACTGTCCCGTTCTGCCGGCTGCGCCGATGAGCAAAGCGCAGGAAAAATAAATGATATAAGATAGAATAAGTATTTCATGGCTCTTTAGTTAAATATGTAAACTATACTCAGGGATGCTTTGGAGGGGCCGAAATAGTGATAATGGCCTTTTTCCAGTAGCTCGGCGCACACGTCGGGGCATTTATATTTCTTATAGTCGATATATTCATACCCTACACCGACGGAAACTTCTATATTCCAGTGGCGGTTGAGCAGGATGTGGTATCCGTAGCTTATGCCTCCACCTGCCAGCCAGCCTGCATACCGGTGCTCTTTCAGCCAGGGGAAGAGTCCGAAAGGCATCTTTTTTCCTCCTACGTTGAACTGCGCTCCGTTGAGATAGGCTCCCCAAAAACTGCCGTTGAATTTCTGGCAAGTCCAGTAGCGGTATTCAGGTTGTATGAGCCAATATTTGTTGACATATCCTTCCGTGCGTTTCCACGGGCGTATGCTGCCGGACAAATCGAATGTGGATTTGAGGCCGAAGGCATATTCCACACCGGCATTCAACGCACCGTTGGCGGCGGAAAGCAGGTTGCTTTTGACAGCCATTTTCTGTGCGGAAACGGAAAGGGCGCCGCCGAGCAGAAGACAAGAAAGGATATACCGGGTTTTCATGTTTTATTGTATATTGGTTTGATTAGATTCAAAGAATATTTTCAGGTTATAGGTGGCTTCTTCCGAGCCTTCGGCTTTGGCGGCTTTCAGCAGGCGGATGCCTTCGTAGGTGTTGTTGCACAACAGCTCGTAGGCTCCACGGCAGTTCTTGTAGGCAAGCGTTTCATGGGAAGCCATTTGCAGATAGCGGCCGGCTGCCTGTGTGTTGCCCCGTTCGATGGCGGCGGCAGCGGCGTTGAGGTTGGCAACGGGGCTTGCCGGATATATCTTGACACTGATGTCTATGATTTTGTAGAACTGTTCCGGAGTGTTCTTGTAGCTGATGGCCACGGTGTAAAGCTCGCGTAACGAAAGCATCTGCGGATTGATTTCGGCTATGACACGCGCTTCGTCCAGACTGAAGTTCAGCTCTTTCTGGTTGCGCTCATCGGTGGCATCGCTTTCGGGAGATACGTAGCTTCCCTTGAAATACGGTTTGGCAGAGGGTGCGGACGGAGCAGGGGAAACAGGACGGTGTTCCGGAACAACGGGGGCAGAGGGTGAGGCTGCTGCCATAGGAGCTTCCCGGTTCCTGTCCTGTTGGGGAACGAAATGATCTGTTGCTGTTGCTATATGGGGTGCTGTGTCCGGAATGGGGATATTTTCGCTTTGTACTTTCTCTCCGCTGCCGTTGATGACTTCCTTCTTGAGGTTCAGGGTGGCGAACTGTATCCAGTCGGCTGCCGGAAGGGAAGCACGGTAGTGGATAGTCTGATCGCTGTCTGTCAGGGGGATAGCGGTAAATACGGGAGTTACATCTGCCTTGCCTTTTCGTTTGTTGAGCGCCAGGGTGCGGCGGTATAGCCGGTGTGCACGTTCTCCGTTGAGCAGGATTTGAGGGAGTTCTGCCGTGAGGGTTCCGTCTGTGAGGACAGGAGTGAGGCGGATATGGCTTTTGGTGTCCATTTGGGGAACATTGAGAGTCATTTTCATGAACACTGTGGCAGAGTCCTGTCCGAGAGTAACGGAGGGAGGCAGGATATCGAGTTTCAGGTTTTGTGCAGTGGCAAAGGTGCCGCATAATAAAAGACTGAATAGTATGTTTGTCTTGAGTTTCATGACTGATAGGGTATATTTGCTTTTATATTTATTGAATGAAATAAATGAATGATATGCCTAGCTGGGTAGGCCCGACATAGTTGGAGTGGGATTTCTCAATGAGTGCGTCTCCTTTGGCGGGACCGTATTTATCATAGGTGAGATGGGCGTATCCGACAGATATGCTTGCTTCAAGACTCCAGAATGTGCTGAGCAGCCATTGGTGTCCATAGGTAATGCCGCAACCTATCAGATTACCCTGATAACGGTTGTTCTTGACCGTGGTGAAAGGAGTGGTTCCACCGAAATTGTATTGGGCGAAATGGGCTTGCACCCCGAAAAAACTTCCTATGAATGTTTCATTGAGCCACCAACGGTATTCGGGCTGGATCAGAATGTGCTTCATTTTTTTATTTTCTCCCAGATTCCAGGGATTATAGTTGACACTCAGATTGAATGAATGGGTGTCGTCACACCTTATTTCTCCTCCCAGGTTGAGAGTGCCGGTAAGGTCATAAAGAACATTGCTTTTTACAGCGATACTTTGAGCCGGGGCTATACGCGGAGTCATAACTGCCAGCATGATTGCTATTATAAATAAGTAAGAATGTCGCATTGTCAATATTTTTGTTTTGTTTTTTTTCTGTTACTTTAGAAGTAACGGAAGGGGAGGAGGGAGGCGAAAAAACATGAAAACAGCAGTAAGATAAAGATTTAGTGGCTGTTAGAGAAGATAAAAGACCGGAAATGTGGCTTCACTCATATTGACAATCGGAGTATGGGTAGGGAGAGGTATATGCGGAATAAAAAAAATTTTTAAAATAAAAACGAAAAAAAAGTGTAGAAATCTTGCACTGTATTTAAAGTTTGTATACTTTTGCTTCCAAAATCTGTTCCGTTACTTCTAAAGTAACAGTCTTTTAATTTGTTGTTTTATAATGTAATGTGAAGTTTTAAAATTGATTATATAGAAATACTAATGTGATTAATTATTACTTTATTTGCTCTGTCTAATTCATCGTTTTTAAAGCTTTTCAAATAGGTTTCGGTCACCTTTGTGGAGGAGTGCCCCAGGGCATCACAAATCAATTGTTCCGAAAAGTGACAGTATTTAGCCAAAGTGGCCCAAGTGTGGCGGCTGGTGTAGGAACTGACGTTGAGTTTGATTCCGCAGTATACCGCCAGTTGTTTCAGGTCATAGTTCAGTTTCCGCAAGGCATGTTGGTATTCTGCATACTCTTCTTCGCTTTTCCGGTTTCCACTGAGAATGGGAAGCAGGTAGGGGGAGGCGGAGTCTGTATTTTGATACCGTTTGATAAGGTTCATGGCAGCGGGAGGAATCTCGACGGTGAGCAGGGCTCCTGTTTTGTGGCGGCGGTAGGAGATAACGGAATCTTGCAGGTCTGTTTTGCGTAGGTGTGCCAGATCCACAAAGGGCATTCCGCGTAACAGGAACATCAGGGTAATCCATGCCCGGCTCTCTTTCATGCTTTGCGGCAGGGGGCGTGGAAGGGAGGCGCTTAATAATTTGCTCATGTCTTTGGCATCGAGGGCACGTTTGGTATTGGCTTTTACGCCGGTATATACGTGACGGAAAAGACGGGGCTTTTCTTCCGCCAGACCATCGTCCACGGCTTTGTTGTAGATGCTTCGCAAGGTACGCATATAAGTGGAGACAGTGTTCCAGGTACATCCCTTGTTGCGCAGGTGGTTCTCAAATTGTTTCAGGCGTGAACGTTCCATCTGGTTGAACCGGATGGCATCGGTCTTGCAGAAGAGCATGAAGGCGTTCAGGGTGCTTTGGTAGATGTGGGCGGTACTGAAACGCTCTTCTTCTTTTAGCGACCGGATAAGTTGTTTCATAAATAGGGTCAGGTTAGATTTCTTTTTCATTGTTTTTTCCGTTTTTAATGTTAGGTAATTCTGTTCCACAATACATTTCCTTTTAAAAGTTGAGTTTGCCCCCGTTTGTTCATCAGCTTTTTTTCTTTTTGTGATAGCTTGTGCTTTTTCTTCGCTTTTTGACGATTGGCGGAGGTCTTGTGAGTACGTCTTGTTGTTTTTTTCGTCTAACTGTAAATAATTTATATGAAAAGAATGAAAAATATCAGGCTAGGAACACTTGTCGCATGTATGTGCGTGTTATGGGGGTGCGAGAAACCCAATGTGAATATTGTGATGCCGCAGGAGGCGTCGAACCGGGTGCTGTTTGCAGGAGAACATTTGAAGAAAGCGCTGGAAGATGCGGGGTATTCGTCTGTTATGTTGTCGGATACTGCCGGTATGGATAAAGATGAGGTATGCATCCGTCTGGAACAGGCTGCTGATACAGCCGGACTGAAAAAGGAGGGGTTTACCATTTCTACCCGTGGAAACATGACTACAGTGACAGGAAACGACGGAAGCGGTGTGATTTACGGCTGTCGGGAATTGATAGATCATGTAGGGCAATACAAGGATTTGAAGTTTCCGGCACAGCTGACGGATGCTCCGGAAATGGTGCTTCGCGGAGGTTGTGTAGGGATTCAGAAAATGGAATACCTGCCCGGAAGAGGGGTGTATGAGTATCCTTATACGCCGGAGAGCTTCCCTTGGTTTTATGACAAGGAGCAATGGATAAAGTATCTGGATATGCTGGTGGAGAACCGCATGAATTCCTTGTATCTGTGGAACGGGCATCCGTTTGCTTCCTTGGTGAAGCTGGAAGAGTATCCTTTTGCCGTAGAGGTGGATGAGGAAACTTTCAAGAAAAATGAGGAAATGTTCTCGTTCCTGACTGCCGAAGCGGACAAACGCGGTATCTTTGTGATCCAGATGTTTTATAATATATTGTTAAGCAAGCCTTTTGCCGAGCATTACGGGTTGAAAACACAGGATCGTAACCGTCCCATTACTCCGCTGATCAGTGATTATACACGTAAGTCGGTGGCCGCGTTTATAGAAAAATATCCCAATGTAGGTCTGCTGGTGTGCTTGGGGGAAGCGATGGATACCTACGAGGATGATGTGGAGTGGTTTACCAAAACCATTATTCCGGGAGTGAAGGACGGACTGAAGGCACTGGGGCGTACGGACGAACCGCCCATTTTACTGCGTGCACATGATACGGACTGCAAGATGGTGATGGATGCGGCATTGCCGTTATACAAGAACCTCTATACCATGCATAAATACAATGGTGAGTCACTGACTACTTACGAACCGCGCGGTCCTTGGTCCAAGATACACTCGGACTTGAGTGCCTTGGGAAGTATTCATATCAGTAATGTGCATATTCTGGCAAACTTGGAACCGTGGCGTTGGGGATCTCCCGACTTTGTACAGAAGGCGGTGAATGCCATGCACAATGTACATGGAGCCAATGCCCTGCATCTGTATCCGCAGGCTTCTTATTGGGACTGGCCGTACACGGCGGACAAACTGGCGGATGGCAAACGGGAGTATCAGCTGGACCGTGACTGGATATGGTACAAGACGTGGGGACGCTATGCATGGAACTGTCATCGGGACCGTTCATCCGAAGTGGAATATTGGAACAAGCAGTTGGGCGATTTTTATGGTACGACTCCTGCCGAAGCCGGAGATATTCTGGAGGCATACGAGCAGAGTGGAGAGATTGCTCCGAAGTTGCTCCGCCGTTTCGGCATCACGGAAGGGAACCGGCAGACTTTGTTGCTGGGTATGTTTATGAGCCAGTTGGTGAATCCTTATAAATATACCATCTATCCGGGATTTTATGAGAGTTGCGGGCCGGAGGGCGAGAAGCTGATAGAATATGTGGAGAAGGAATGGAAGAAACAGCCGCATGTGGGCGAATTGCCGCTGGATATTGTGGCGCAGGTGGTGGAACACGGTGACAAGGCGGTGGCGGCCATTGACAAGGCTGCCGCAGCGGTGACTCGTAATAAAGAGGAGTTCGGACGTTTGCGGAATGACATGCATTGCTATCGTGAATTTGCTTATGCCTTTAACCTGAAAGTGAAAGCTGCTCAGCGTGTCTTGAACTATCAGTGGGGAAAGGATCTGAATGAACTGGATGCCGCTATTCCATTGATGGAACAAAGTCTGGAGCATTACCGCAAGCTGGTGGCATTGACGGATAGTACTTATTATTATGCCAACAGTATGCAGACCGCGCAACGCCGTATTCCTATCGGTGGTGACGGTGGCAAGAACAAGACCTGGAAAGAGATGCTGGTGCATTATGAAAATGAGCTGGCTAATTTCAAGGCGAACTTGCAGTTGCTGAAAGATAGGGCGGCAGGTAAGGTGACGGAAAGTGCAGCTGAGATAAAACCTTTGTCCGCCGCAAATGTGAAGATCCTGAACGGACTGGCTCCGGTGAAACTGGCGACGGGGGCAAACCTGTTCTCCAATGTACCGGGCAAGGTGGATGCGTTGGCCGCCGAGCTGGAAGGGCTGACTGCTTATAGAATGAACGGGGAGGTGCAGCGCAAGGAAGGTACGACAATAGAGTTTGAAGCGGCTGCTCCGGTGAGTTTGTTGGTAGGTTATTTCCGTGATGACCAGAAGAAGTATGCGAAAGCCCCGAAACTGGAAACGGACGCTTCTGCCAATGATTACGGTCAGGCGGAACCGAAACTGACCAATGCCATACGCATAGCGGGTATGCCGCTGGCGAATGTACATGCTTATCATTTTGAGACCGGAAAGCATACCTTGTTGCTGCCGAAAGGATATACGATGGTGCTGGGATTTACAGACGCGCAGGTAACTCCGCGTAATGCGGGACTGGCAGGTGCGGAGGAAACGATGGACTGGATGTTCTATTAGTAGCCTTAATTCCAGAGGCCGGAATCGCAGTATGGCGTAAAATTTTCAAGTATATCTTGAGAATTTTACGCCATTTTTGTACATAGTTCTAAGATTTTTATAAGGAAAAGTTGCTTAACTGATAAACTTTTTCTATTTTTGTCGTATGAGCAGAAAGATAATAGCATACGAAAACTACTATAAAGATTTTTTTGATACTCTGGATAAAGGTACGCAAGAAAAAGTCCTATATGGATTACTCTTATTGAAGACTCAAGATAGACTACCGGCAAAGTATGTGAAGTTTCTTAAAGAGGGTCTGTATGAGTTAAGAATAGAGTGGCAAGGTAATATCTATAGGATTTTCTTCTGTTATGATGAAGGGCATATTGTTATATTGTTCAATGGCTTTCAAAAGAAGACGCAGAAAACACCAGATAGAGAAATTGATAAAGCATTAAAACTAAAGAAAGAATATTATGAGCGAAAAAGAACTAAAGATGTTTGATGTCGATGCACAGTTGGATGCTGTGTTTGGCAAAGAAGGGACTCCGGAGCGTAAGGCTGCCGAAGACAGGGCTAATGCTTTCTTTACCGGGCAAATAATTGAAGAGGCAAGGAAGAAAGCAAATATGACACAGGCGGAACTTGCCGAAAAGATAGGGACTAATAAGTCTTATATTTCCCGTGTGGAAACAGGAAAAACAGAGCCTAAGGTTTCTACCTTTTATCGTATTGCTTCTGCTTTGGGATTGAATGTTGAGCTGACCCCTGCTATGTGATGGTAAGAATAGAGAATGAGATAAAAGTTCTCTGAATGGGTACATTTTCTTCTTTTATCCGTCTTGCCAATAGATAAAAAAGATAATTATGAAGAAGATATTGATATTGGCATTTTTACTGTTGTCATTGGGAACATACGCCCAACGTGAAGTTCCGCAATCGCGCATGGAGCAGATTTATGAGGAAGCCAAGACTCCTTATAAATATGGGCTGGCTGTAGCTCCTGCCGACAACAAGCATAAAATAGACTGTCCTACCGTGTTCCGCGAAGGGGATAAGTGGTATATGACCTACGTGGTTTATAATGGTAAGAGCGGACTGGACGGGCGTGGATACGAGACATGGATAGCCGAAAGTGATAATCTGTTGGAATGGCGTACATTGGGACGTGTCTTGTCTTATCGTGACGGATTCTGGGATTGCAACCAGCGTGGTGGTTTCCCTGCATTGCCGGATATGGAGTGGGGAGGAAGCTATGCCCTGCAGACGTATAAAGGCAAGCATTGGATGACTTATCTGGGTGGGGAAGGGACCGGATATGAATCGGTGAACAAGCCGCTGTATATCGGTTTGGCCTGGACAGACCGGCCTTTGGGTTCCGCCCATGAGTGGCAGGCACAGGACAAGCCTGTGATGAGTATCCATGATAAAGACGCGCAATGGTGGGAAAAGCTGACCCAGTACAAAAGTGTGGTCTATTGGGATAAGGAGAAAACACTGGGCGCTCCTTTCGTCATGTTCTATAACGCGGCAGGACGGCATCCGGAAACGGATTTGAAAGCGGAACGGGTGGGTATCGCCTTGTCAAAGGATATGAAGAAGTGGAAACGCTATCCGGGCAATCCGGTCTTTGCACACGAGGCGGACGGAACCATCACGGGGGATGCGCATATCCAGAAAATGGCCGACGTGTATGTCATGTTCTACTTCTCGGCTTTTGAACCGAGCCGCAAATACAAGGCATTCAATACCTTTGCTGCCAGTTATGACCTGGTGCACTGGACCGATTGGAAAGGGGCGGATTTGATTATCCCTTCCAAAGACTATGATGAATTGTTCGCTCATAAAAGTTATGTGGTGAAACACAATGGGGTGGTGTATCATTTTTATTGTGCCGTGAATGACGCGGAACAACGTGGTATAGCCATTGCTACCAGCAAGCCGATGGGACGTTCGCAAGTGCATTTCCCGGAACGGGAGGTGAAGAACCGCCGGATGGTGATGGAACTGGATAAAGGATGGAAAACATGGCTTTGTGATAAAAGTGCATACGGGCAGGCGGACAATGCCCCTACAGTGGTGGATATTCCTCATAACTGGGACGATTATTACGGTTACCGCCAACTGACTCATGGCAATCTTCACGGTACTGCCATGTACGAAAAGATATTCATGCTGGATAATTCTCAATTTCCAATTTCCGATTCTTCATTCGGAAAACGTTATTTCCTTCGTTTTGAGGGAGTGGGAACGTATGCCACTGTTACATTGAATGGAAAGGACTTCGGCCGTCATCCCGTAGGGCGTACTACGTTGACACTGGATGTGACGGAGGCGTTGAAGCCGGGAGAGAACAGACTGGTGGTGAAAGCGGAGCATCCTGAAATGATAGCCGATATGCCTTGGGTATGCGGTGGTTGTTCTTCGGAATGGGGATTCAGTGAAGGTTCCCAGCCTTTGGGCATTTTCCGTCCCGTGGTGCTGGAGGCTACGGATGAAATACGCATCGAACCTTTCGGAGTGCATATCTGGAATGATGATAAGGCGGGAACTGTCTTTGTAGAAACGGAGGTGAAAAATTACGGGAAGACTGCCGAAACGGTGGAAGTGGTTAATAAATTCAGTAATGCGGATGGCAAGCAGGTGTTCCGCCTGACGGAGAAGGTGACTTTGCAGCCGGGTGAAAGGAAAGTGGTGAAGCAACAATCGCCGGTGCAGAATCCTGTCTTATGGAGTACGGAGAATCCTTATTTGTATAAACTGGCCAGTATGATAAAGCGTGGCAAGAGTACGACGGATGAGATTAGTACGCCCTTTGGTATCCGTACCGTCAGTTGGCCGGTGAAACGGAAGGACGGTGACGGACGGTTCTATCTGAACGGACAGCCTGTCTTTATCAATGGGGTATGTGAATATGAACACCAGTTCGGACAAAGCCATGCTTTCAGCCGTGAGCAGGTGGCAGCCCGTGTGAAACAGATCCGTGCGGCGGGCTTCAACGCTTTCCGTGACGCTCACCAGCCCCATCACCTGGATTATCAGAAATATTGGGATAAGGAAGGTATGTTGTGGTGGACTCAGTTTTCGGCCCACGTGTGGTATGACACTCCGGAGTTTCGTGAGAATTTCAAGAAACTGCTCCGCCAGTGGGTGAAGGAACGCCGCAACTCGCCCAGTGTGGTGATGTGGGGATTGCAGAACGAAAGCACGCTGCCTAAGGAGTTTGCCGAGGAGTGTAGTGAGATTATCCGTGAAATGGATCCTACGGCGCGTACCATGCGTGTGATTACCACGTGTAACGGTGGTGATGGAACAGATTGGAATGTTATTCAGAACTGGAGTGGAACCTATGGTGGTGATGTGAATAAGTATGGCCGTGAATTGTCACAGACCAATCAGTTGTTGAATGGTGAATATGGGGCATGGCGCAGCATCGGGTTGCATACGGAACCGGCAGCTTTTGATGCGAACGGCGTATGGAGCGAGGAACGTATGTGCCGGTTGATGGAAACCAAGATCCGATTGGCGGAACAGGCAAAGGACAGTGTGTGCGGACAATTCCAATGGATATTCAGCAGTCATGATAATCCGGGACGCCGCCAGCCGGATGAAGCGTATCGCCGTATAGATAAGGTGGGACCGTTTAATTATAAAGGACTGGTTACTCCGTGGGAAGAACCGCTGGATGTATATTATATGTATCGTGCCAACTATGTGCCGGCTTCCGAAGATCCGATGGTCTATCTGGCATCCCACACGTGGGAAGACCGTTTTGCAACAGGCCGCAGACGGGCTACCATTGAGGCGTACAGCAATTGTGACAGTGTGTTGCTGTACAATGATGCGGTGGATGCTGAATACTTGGGACGGAAACTGAATCATGGGGTAGGTACTCATTTTATGTGGGAGAACCGTGATATCCGTTATAATGTGCTTCGTGCCGTGGGATACTTTAAAGGAAAACCGGCAGCGGAAGATGTGCTGGTGCTGGACGGTTTGGAGAAAGCTCCTCATTTTGAGGCTCTTTACCGTGGCTCTGTTATAGTGCCTGTTGCTGCCGACCGGTTGAACGGAACTGATTTGTTGAAAGGAGCTGAGGGATATACGTATCTTTATCGTTTGAATTGCGGGGGAGATGCTTATACGGATACGTATGGTCAGGTCTGGGCGCAGGATAACAGCCGTTATTCTCATTCGTGGGCGGAATCGTTTATCCATCCGTCGGACAGTGTGCAGTTATTGAGCCCTTATCAGGCGAGCCAGCGTACCACGAATGATCCCATTCATGGCACTAGGGATTGGGAGCTGTTCCAGACTTTCCGTTTCGGACGCCATAAACTGAATTTCCGCTTTCCCGTTCCGGATGGCGAGTATCGTGTGGAACTTTATTTTACAGAGCCCTGGCATGGTACGGGAGGCGGCGTACAGACGGATTGTGAAGGCTTGCGTATTTTTGATGTAGCGGTAAATGATAAAGTGCTTCTGGATGACTTGGATGTATGGGCTGAAGCGGGGCATGACGGCGCTTGCAAAAAGGTGGTGAATGCTGTTGTGAAAGGTGGTGTCTTGAAGATTGATTTTCCGGAGGTGAAAGCGGGGCAAGCTCTGATTTGTGGCATTGCGATAGCTTCGGCCGCTTCTGTGGAGCCTGTTGCTAATCAAGGGGCTGATGACCGGAATGTAAGTTTCAGCTGGGCTGCCCAAGACAAGGATGTGATGGAAAAGACTCCCAAAGAATTATTGCCTGAAGATAAAAATGCCCGTGCCAATGTGACTTATCAAGCCGAGGACGCTATGTTGAAAGGCAAGTTTATAAAGAAAGAGGTCAAGAAACAAACCGGTGTCTTCTTTGGTAAAGGTGAGAAAAGCAGTATTACCTGGAATATCTCTACCGGTCTGGCACAGGTCTATGCCCTTCGTTTTAAATACATGAACGCTACGGGGAAGCCTATGAAGGTGCGTATGCAGTTCATCGACTCCAAAGGGGTGGTACTGAAGGAGGATCATCTGACTTTTGCCGAAACTCCCGGAAAGTGGCGTATGCTGAGTACAACGACGGGTACGTATATCAATGCAGGCTATTATAAGGTGGTGCTTTCCGCTCCGGATATGGAGGGGCTGGCACTGGATGCGCTGGATGTGCAATAGGAGGAATGGTTTCTGCAAATAGTAAGGGGAAAGTTTCAGCATTTGGCATTTTTACATATCTTTGTGCTCTGAAACTAACCTCTTAAAAATATGTTAATTGATTTACTGCATTCTTCTTATTTCTCGCTCTTCCTTATTGTAGCGTTGGGCTTTATGCTAGGGAGGATTAAGATAAAGGGCTTGTCGCTGGATGTGTCGGCCGTTATCTTCATTGCCTTGCTTTTCGGACATTTCGGTGTGATCATTCCTAAAGAATTGGGGAACTTCGGTCTGGTGCTTTTTATCTTTACCATCGGTATTCAGGCCGGTCCCGGATTTTTCGATTCTTTCAGAAGTAAAGGAAAGACACTGATTCTTATCACTATGCTTATTATTTGCTCTGCCTGTCTGACGGCGGTAGGACTGAAGTATGCTTTTGACATTGATACGCCCAGTGTGGTGGGATTGATAGCAGGGGCATTGACCAGTACGCCCGGTCTGGCGGTAGCTATAGACAGTACAAATTCACCGTTGGCTTCCATTGCATACGGTATTGCTTACCCGTTTGGAGTGATAGGGGTGATTTTGTTTGTGAAGCTGTTACCCAAGATTATGCGGGTGGATCTGGATAAAGAAGCGCGCAGGTTGGAACTGGAACGGCGCAGCAGTTTTCCGGAACTGACAACTTGCATTTTCAGAGTGACCAATCAAGCGGTATTCGGACGTACTTTGGCGCAAATAAATGCACGTGCCATGACGGGGGCCGTCATTTCACGGGTAAAGCATGGGGATTCTATATTGATGCCTAAAGCGAATACCATGTTGCTGGAAGGGGACTATGTGCAGGCGGTGGGAAGTGAGGAAGCGCTGAATCAGTTTGCCGTATTGGTTGGAGAACGGGAGGAAGGTGAATTGCCTCTGGATCAGACACAGGAGATTGAATCTTTATTGCTGACAAAGAAAGATATGATAAACAAGCAATTGGGGGATCTGAATTTACAACGTAACTTTGGTTGTACGGTAACCCGTATCCGTCGAAGCGGCATAGACTTGTCACCTTCTCCGGATTTGGCCTTGAAATTCGGTGATAAGCTGATGGTGGTCGGTGAACGGGAAGGACTCAGAGGCGTTGCCCGTTTGTTGGGGAATAATGCCAAACAGTTGTCTGATACTGATTTCTTCCCGATAGCTATGGGGATTGTATTAGGTGTATTGTTCGGCAAAATAAATATTTCATTTTCAGACAGTGTTTCCTTTTCACCCGGATTGACCGGAGGAGTGCTGATGGTGGCATTGCTGCTGAGTGCCGTGGGAAAGACAGGACCCATATTGTGGTCTATGTCCGGTCCTGCCAATCAGTTGTTACGCCAGTTGGGCTTATTGCTGTTTTTGGCTGAGGTCGGTACTTCTGCCGGTAAGAATCTGGTGGCTACTTTTCAGGAGAGCGGATTGTTATTGTTCGGAGTGGGGGCGACCATTACTGTCGTGCCTATGCTGGTTGCCGTTGTGGTTGGCAGGTTGGTCTTTAAAATCAGTTTGTTGGATTTGCTGGGCACCATCACCGGTGGTATGACCAGTACGCCCGGTCTTGCGGCAGCCGATTCCATGGTAGATAGTAATATTCCGAGTGTTGCATATGCTACGGTGTATCCGATTGCAATGGTGTTCCTTATTTTGTTTATACAAGTGATCGCTTCGGCGGTTTATTGATATATCAAACAGCCGGGTGGGTATGTGCCAAAGGTAGTAAATACTTTTGGCACATTTTTTATTTGGATGAATGTTGTATTTTTATTTATCGATATGAGGAGAAAAAAATATTCATTTTGTTTCTTTTATAGATTTTAATTTATATATTTGTCACAACCTTAATGTAATACGGAGAAAGATTAGGCTTATTCAGTGACAGAATGACGATTGGAATATGGTATGAATAAGCTGAACTCATATATGGTATTTATAAATATACTCAATTTTATGAGGAATAAAGACACACACTCTCGAATTACAGACAAATGCAGATGTTTGTTTGTAGTTGCCTATTCGGCAATGTCTATTACAGGATTGAGCTCCGTGCTCGCAGTGGAAAACCATGCACTATCTTCTCCGGTTTCAGATCGTGTGGAAAGCGTACAGCAGAAAAAACATGTTTCAGGTAATGTGCAGGATGCTAACGGAATGCCTTTAATCGGGGCGTCCGTAATCATCAAGGGAACCAATA
The DNA here is from genome assembly GCF_031119655.1 of Phocaeicola sp. GP0067. Classification (NCBI taxonomy): domain Bacteria; kingdom Pseudomonadati; phylum Bacteroidota; class Bacteroidia; order Bacteroidales; family Bacteroidaceae; genus Phocaeicola; species Phocaeicola sp. GP0067. The sequence continues at coordinate 29,029 of NZ_JAVHZY010000002.1, read as the reverse complement.
CCGGTATGATTACCGATATTGAAGGTAATTTCGCTCTTGATGCTAAACAGGGTGATATTATCGTAATCAGTTACATCGGTATGAAATCGGCGGAGGTGAAAGTGCCTGCTAACGGGCAAATAAGAGTGATGCTGAAAGAGGATTCGCAGTTGATGGATGAAGTGGTAGTGACCGGTTATGGTGATTTTAAGAAGGCTACTTATACGGGGTCTGCTTCTGTTTTGAATACGGATAAATTGGAGTCATTGCCTGTTGTGTCTGTAGCACAGATGATGGAGGCTAATATTCCGGGGTTAAGTTCAGTGGCCAGTTCTTCCCAGCCGGGTTCTAAAGCTACAGTGCGGGTGCGTGGAATTGCTTCTATGAATGCTTCTACAGAACCTCTTTATGTATTGGACGGCGTGCCGGTAGCGTCTAGGGATATGAGTGGTCTAAGTGCCAATGCCAGTGCGGGAGGACTTGGTTTGATCGAGACATTAAATCCTGCGGATATTGAAAGTATAACCGTATTGAAAGATGCCGCTTCTGCTTCATTATATGGAGCAAAAGGATCTAACGGTGTAATCCTTATTACTACTAAAAAAGGGAAGGAAGGTAAAATGAGGGTGAGTATGCAGGCTACTTACGGTATTACGGATATCGCTTACAATTATCGTCCGATAATGGGGGGTGAAGAGCGTAGGGAGTTGATTTATGAAGGATTTGTTAATTATCGTTTGAATCAGGGGGATTCGGAAGCCGAGGCAAAGGCTTATGCGGATGGACAAATTGACAATTATGCTGCACGCCCGGCCAACGGATATGCTGATTGGGAAGATGCTTTATTGAAAAAAGGACATCAGCAGGACTATAGTTTGTCTGTAAGCGGAGGTAATGAAAAATCGAATTTTATTGGTACGTTAGGATACACCAATCAGACAGGTATAAGCATAAATTCAGGAATGGAACGTTTTACCGGTCGTATTGATGCAAACAGTAAATGGAATAAATTTGAGTATGGAATGAATGCTACCTTTTCATGGACTCGTAATAAACATACGCCGGAGGGACAGTATTATGCCAGTGCGCTTTATTCTTCAAAATATCAATTGACCCCTTCCATACCTATTTATAATGAGGATGGCAGTTATCATACGGGTTTCCAGAATAATGGAGGTATTAACCCGCTGTATGAGAATTCTGTAGATTCAAATTATGCACGTCTGGCACGTACAATGGCATCCGCCAAGGCTGCCTATCATATCTTGGACGGGTTGAAGTTATCTACTATCTTTACAGTAGACTATTCTTTAAATAAAGACTTTTTCTTTTACTCGCCTGACGGTAAGGATGGGGAAGCTACACAGGGATCCGGACAGATGATGATGATTGAGAGAATGAGTTATACTTCACAAACGAATCTGGCATATAATAAAACGTTTGGCAAACATAACATTAATGCGGTTTTAGCGTATGAGGTTATGAAATACGATTATGAGGATATGTATGGTGAGAAACAGGTTTACGGGCAAACACTTAATCCGTCGTTGGATAATGGCGCCAAACCTGCTGATCTTACTAATACGAGGCAGGAAGATGCTATGGTGTCGTATGTAGGAAGCTTGAATTATGGATATAATGATAAATATTATGCAGGTTTCAGTTTCCGTCGTGATGGCTCTTCCCGATTGGCGCCTGATACCCGTTGGGGGAACTTTTGGGCTGTTTCCGCTTCATGGAGACTCTCTCAGGAAAACTTCATGAAACCGTGGGAGAATGTGGTGTCGGATATGAAATTAAGAGCATCGTATGGTGTGAACGGTAATCTGCCGACCGGTTATTATGGTTATCATGGAACTTATACTACCGGAGCATTTTATAATGGAAAACCTGCTCCGTGGGAAGATGCTATTGCTAATCCTGATTTGACTTGGGAAAAGAACTATGCATTGAATCTGGGGGTTGATTTAAGTCTGTTCAGACGGGTTAATTTGACTTTCGATTGGTATACCAGAACGACTAAGGATTTATTGATGAGTAAGCAATTGAATTCTATCAGTGGTTTTGGCAGTATTCTTACGAATGTGGGCGAAATGAAGAATACCGGTTTTGAAATAGAGGTACGTTCAAGTAATATTCAAACCAAAGATTTTAGTTGGACAACTTCTTTAAACTTGTCACATAATAAAAATAAGATTGTAAAACTGGCGGATCTTCCGGAATTTATAGATGGAAATTATATCAGAAAGGAAGGTTGTTCGTATGCGACAATTTATTTGAGAGAGTATGCCGGAGTGGATCCTAATGACGGACGCCCGATGTATTATGACAATAAAGAAGACGAAAATGGCAATAGAAGCAGGAATATTGTGTATGACCCCAATGATGCCGACCGTGTGGAGTTGAAAGATATATATCCTAAATTGACCGGTGGATTGATGAATACGTTTAATTATAAGTTTATTGATTTATCTTTTAATTTGTCGTTTCATTTAGGTGGATATTCTTACGATGGTGCCATGTATGCTTTGCAGGATGACGGTTATACGGCACAATACAATAAGAGTACAGAGTTACGCCGCCGTTGGAAACAGCCGGGAGATATAACAGATGTTCCCCGATATGTGTATGGACAAGAGTATGGTGGCTGGTGGAACTCGTCACGTGGTGTTCATAGCACAGATCATTTGCGCTTGAAAAGTTTGATTGTTGGCGTTTCTGCTCCTCAGTCTTGGTTGAGAACCATAGGTATTAATTCTGCCCGTATTTATTTTTCGGGTACCAACTTGTTGACGTGGGCTGCATACGATCAATATGATCCGGAGTTGAATGGAATTGTAAGTTATTTTACTCCTCCTCTTAAAACATTCGCATTTGGACTTGAACTTAAATTCTAATCAATTAACACCGAACTGTTTATGAAAAAAAATATAATTATATTAGGCTTGATTTCTTTATTGGCCGTATCGTGCGGGGATGATTTTTTAACCACTCATCCTGGTGATAGCGTTTCTACGGATTTGGCACTGAGTACAGAGCAGGATATAGATAATGCTGTGAATGGATTGTATGATTTGATGTCCAGCTATGGCTATTATGGCGGAACCATGTTTTTTTATGGGGATATGAAAGGGGATGATATGCAGAGTTCTTATAATAGCGGGAGAACTTGTAACCGGTGTTACTTATATGATCATCGCTCTACAAGCTTAAATGCCGGATATTTATGGGGACGTCCTTTTTATATTATCCGTAATGCATGGAATGTGATCAATGCGATTGATGATGGAAAAGTGCAAGGTTCAGAGCAAAGATTAAAGGAATTGAAAGGTGAGGCGATGACTATCATGGCACTTTGCCAGTTTGACTTGACCCGTTGTTTCGGTTATCCTTATACTAAGGATAAAGGGGCCGGTTGGGGAGCTCCAATTGTAGATCATGCAATTACATTAGATGAAAATCCGCCACGCAGCACTGTTGCAAAGGATTATGAGTTCATAATCAGTACATTGGAGGAGGCTATACCTTTAATGAGTACTTCTAAAAATAACAGCCGGATGAATGCGTATGCTGCAAGAGCATTGCTGTCTCGTATTTATCTGTATCATGATGATAACGAGAAAGCGTTTCAAATGGCAAGCAACTTGATTGAAGAAGTGGAAGGAAATGGAATGTACCGTCTTTATACACGTGATGAATATGTTCCGGCATGGGATTTGAAAAATACGTTTGGTACGGAATCATTATTTGAAATTGCTAATAGTACAGATGATAATGGAGGACGAAGTTCATTGGCATATCTGATGCATTGGAATGGGTATCGTGAGATTTTTGCCACTCAGAAATTTGTGGATGAGTTATTGAGTGACCCGGAGGATATTCGCTGTCTGTTGCTGGAAAAGAATGTTTATAATAAAAATGATGTATGGTGGTTGAAGAAATGGCCGGGAACAGATGCTACGACTCCATCTTTTGAAAATAATTATGTTATTTTCCGTTTGTCTGAAGTCTATTTGAATGCGGCGGAAGCCGGAGTGAAAATAGGTGGGGCATCTGCCGTAAAAGGTTTGAATTATCTGAATGCAATTGTGCAGCGTGCTAATCCTGCAAAGGAAGTAACGGCGGCTGAATATACATTGGATAGGGTGTTGGAAGAAAGAAGTAAAGAATTGATAGGTGAGGGGCATCGTTTCTTTGATATGTTGAGAAATGGAAAGACCATTGTTCGTAAGGGAGGATATCATTTACCGGGTATCGTGGAGGAAATAGACTGGGATTATTATAAATGTGTTTTACCGATTCCAACAGACCAGTTTACATTTAGTCCTGATATGGAGCAGAATCCGGGATATACTAAAAATTAATTTTAAATAATTATTAAATGAGAGGGTGTGGTATCACACCCTTTTTTTGTGTGGACAAATTCTACATTCATGTGGATTTATTCTACAATTTTACAGACGTTCTGTTTTCTTATTTAGTTAATATACAGTGATTTGACGGATGCTTCTTGTTGTTGGCATATCTTTTGACCGGAACATGATAAATTATTATATAATTATATAAATATAAATCATGAATAAATCTAGGTATGTTTTTTTTATTTTGGCTTGTTTATTCGGTTTGTACGTGCAAGCTCAAAATAGAACAGTGAAAGGACGCGTTCTCTCAGCGGAGGATAAAGAACCATTAATTGGAGCTACTGTCAAAATACCCGGTACATCTATCGGTGTGGTGACAGATATAGATGGCAATTTCTCTCTGGAAGTTCCCGACAAAGACAAAACATTAGTGATTGAGTTTTTAGGTATGAGTACACTAACGGCGAAGATACCTGCCAATGGGGTGCTGAATGTATCTTTGCATCCGGATACACAACGATTGGATGAGGTTGTGGTGACAGGCTATGGTAATTTTTCCAAATCTTCATTTACCGGTTCGGCAAATACATTACGGGGGGACTTGTTGAAGAACGTTCCGGTTGTATCGGTAGAACAGAAGTTGCAGGGTATGACTCCGGGCGTATCCATTTCGGGAAATTCCGGTCAGCCGGGTGCTAATCAAAGTATACGTATCCGCGGTATGGGGTCATTCAATGCATCGAAAGAACCTTTGTTTGTCATTGACGGAGTACCGGTGACTTCCGGAAGCTTGAGTGGTGGCTCGGCAGATGCCGCTTACATGAATAATTCTAAAACGAATATAATGAGTACGCTGAACCCTTCGGATATTGAAAATATAACAGTCATAAAAGATGCGGCAGCGGCTTCTTTATATGGTTCACGTGCGGCAAACGGTGTGATTCTGATAACCACTAAAAAAGGTACAAAAGGACGTGCTAAGGCTACATTAAAAATGGATGGAGGCTTTTCTAATGCTGCTGTGGAATTCCGTCCGACGTTGAATGGGGAGCAGCGTAGAGAGCTAATTTATGAAGGTTTGATGAACTTTCAACAAGATGAAATAGCCAAGAATCCGGAGGCGGGATTGGCGTCGCCCACCGAGTATGCCGATTTACATATCAATGATTATGCCTCCATTCCGGAACTGGGATATACTGACTGGAGGAAGGAATTAATGCGTACGGCACATCATCAAAGTTATGAAGCGTCCGTATCGGGAGGCAATGACAAGACTACGTTCTATTCTTCATTGGGTTTTAACCGTCAGGAGGGTTTGGTGGAAAATTCTAATCTGGACAGATATACAGCTCGTTTGAATGTAACCCAGAAGGTAGGTTCCCGTGGGGAAGTGGGCGCCAATGTGATGTTCTCTCAATTGAATCAGGAAATGAATGAGGAGCGTGGATCATCTATTAATCCTTTCCTTTGTGTGGCTTTGAACACCACTCCGTCTTTTCCGGTACGTGACGCTGAAGGGAATTATGTAGGATCATATCCCAGTAGCAATGTGAATCCGTTGCGTGATATCCGTACAGATTATAACCGTACCCGCATGACACGTATGTTTTCTACAGGCTATGCTTCGATAGATATTATCAAAGGGTTGAAATTGAAAGAAACGCTTAGCTATGATTATAATATTCAGAAAGATTCCCGTTATTGGAATCCGTTGAGTGGAGCCGGAGCTAAAAGTGGTAGTGATGCACAGACGGCAAAGGGATTTATAGAATATAGTAAATTGATTTCTTCCACTTCATTGGGATATAATACGACTATAGCACAATTACACCATGTGGATGCGTTGGTAGCTTATGAAATTGAAAATTATCAGACAGACAAAGCAATGGGGGATAAATCCAAACTTCCTTCAGATTATTTGGTGGAACCGGATAATGCAGCATCATTGAACAGCTTTGTGTCTTCTACTCAGGATTCAAGAATGATTTCTTATGTATCCCGTATCAACTATGATTATGATGACCGTTACTATATTGCCGGTAGCTTCCGTCGTGACGGCAGTTCACGCCTGTCACCCGAGAACCGTTGGGGAAATTTTTGGTCTGTATCCGGTATGTGGAATGTAGGTGCGGAAAAATTTATGCAATCTATAAAGAGTGTGCTGAGTGATTTAAAGATACGTGCCTCGTATGGTGTGAATGGTAATCAGCCGGGTGCTCTTTACGGATATATGGGACTTTATTCCTACGGGCAGAATTATATGGGAGGTGGTGGATCTTATGAATCGGCATTACCGAACCCGAACCTTAAATGGGAAAAGAACTATAACTTGAATTTGGGACTCGACCTGGCATTTATCAATCGTATTTTTGTCAGCTTGGAATATTATAATCGCGATACGAAAGATTTGCTTTACAATCGTCCTATCAGTAGCACTACCGGTTTCCAAAATTATTTGGGGAACTTGGGACAACTGAATAATAGAGGTTGGGAACTGGAACTGCGTACCATAAACTTTGCCGGTAACAACTTTAATTGGACTTCTGTTTTGAATATGACCCACAATAAAAATAAGATTGTATCATTGGATGGTAAATTGGACCAGTCTATCGAGGGAAGCTGGTTTATCCATAAAGTGGGGTTGCCGTATTCTACCTTCTATGTGAAAGAATATGCGGGGGTTGATCCTCAGACAGGAAAAGCTTTGTACTATATGAATACACAGGATGCAAATGGCAATTATGACAGAACAGTGACTACTGACGCTTCTGCAGCACAGGCAATTCCTTATAAGTCTGTGGATCCGAAGATTTCAGGAGGTTTTACCAATATCGTGAATTACAAATGGTTTGATCTGGCATTGACATTGACTTATTCTTTAGGAGGATATTCTTTTGACAAAACCGGAACTTATAATGAAACCGACGGTGCAAAAGAGCAGAACTATAACTTGCCCATTTATGAATTGGATCGTTGGCAAAAGCCGGGTGATGTGACGGATGTACCCCGATTTGTACTTGGCCAGGCGGCAGGACCGCAGAATTCATCCCGTTATGTACATAGCACGGATCATTTACGTGTAAAGAACTTGACTTTGGGCTTTACATTGCCGGATCAGTGGCTGACCAAACTGGGTGTCAGTAAAGCAAGATTGTACTTCTCAGGCAGTAACTTGTTGACGTGGGCAAAGTGGGACCAGTATGATCCGGAAGTACCTGTTTCCGGTGAAGTATTTTGTGAAACACCTCCTATGCGTACTTACAGTTTTGGAATAGAAGTCTCATTTTAATGAATCTCCTTTAAATTAGAACGAAATGAAAAAAATATATTTATCGATTGTTGCGGCTGTATCATTGATGTTTGTTTCGTGTACTGCTGATTGGCTGAATACAGATCCTTCTACGGCAGTTCCCAGTGATGATGCCATTAAAAATATAGATGATGCACAGGTGGCATTGAATGGTATATACCGATTAGCATCCGCACATAGTTATTATGGTGATAATTATCTTTATTATGCTGATTGTCGTGGAGAAGATGTGCAGGCACGTATTAATAAAGGAGCAGGCCGCAGGGTTTCGCCTTACTATTTCTTTGATGTTACGGCGGATGATAATTTTAATATAACCCTTGTCTGGAACCAACCCTATAAAGTGATCCATCAGGCTAACAGTCTGATAGAAAAGTTGGATGCCGGAAATGCGGGGAATGCCAGGCCGGAAGAAGTGGCACGGATTAAATCGGAGGCACTGGCAATGAGAGGACTGGCTTTATTTGATCTGACCCGTTTGTTCGGTATGCCTTATACTTTGGATAATGGGGCTTCTTTAGGAGTTCCTATTGAGATTCAGACTACCTTGGAAGATCATGCTCCGGAACGTAACACAGTGGCACAATGTTACGAACAAGTGCTAAAGGACTTGAACGATGCGTTGGGAGGACTGACAAAGGAAAAACATGATGCCTATATGAATTATTGGAGTGTGAAAGCTTTGCTTTCCCGGGTGTATCTGTATATGAATGACAATGAAAATGCATTGAAATGTGCAGAAGAAGTAATCAATGACAATGGGGGAATTTACCGGCTTTTTACTCATGACGAATATCCTTCTGTATGGGGAAAAGACTTTAACTCTGAGTCTTTGTTTGAATTCTATTTTACGATGTCTGAACCTTCAGGCGGTTCGGGAGGAGAAGGGGCGCCGATGGTGTATGCCGATAATGTGAAAGATTGGAATAACCTGATTCTGACAAAGGCTTATTTGGATTTGCTGAATGAAGACCCTGAAGATGTGCGCCATGTATTTCCTCATTTGCCGGAAAATGCCGTTGCGGATACATTGCCTGTAGCTGCCAAAGGTCAACCGAAATATCTGATTAAATATCCGGGGAAATCGGGCAGTGTGACCGATGCTGTTTCTACAGTCAATCCACAGGATAATGATCTTTGTATTCTCCGTTTATCCGAGGTCTATTTGAATGCTGCGGAAGCTGCTTTTAAAATCGGCAATACGGAAAAAGCATTGACATATCTGAATGCGATAGTTACCCGTGCCAATCCGGCGAAATCCGTAACATCTGCTGATCTCAGCCTGGAGCGCATTCTGAAAGAAAGACGTAAAGAACTGGTAGGTGAAGGTCATGCTTTCTTTGATTATATGCGTAATGGCAAGTCGGTGGACCGTTCGGGAGGCTGGCATCTGACTATGCCTGAAGATGCCCGTGTCATTGCTCCTTCAGACCCTAGGGTGGCACTTCCTATTCCACAAACAGAAATTGATGCTAATCCGAATATAGTTCAAAATCCTAGATAATTGTTTTGTCCATGTTAAGTTTGCCCTTCTTTTCGATGATGATATCGGAGAGAAGGGTTTTCTTTTTACAATTTATATGGTACAAAATCATATTTCGTCCGTCTTCATTTGAAAAGAAAGACCAAAAATATGAGATTATATGGATTGTTACTGTGCGGATGGATGACGGTATCCTTACAGGCCCAACAAATACATGATTGGGAGAATCATCATGTATTACAGATTAATAGGGAACCGGCAAGGGCTGCTTTTGTGCCTTTTGCCAAGCAGAAGGGGGATTGTTCGATGAGTCTGGACGGGATGTGGAAATTCCGGTGGACTCCTGTGCCTTCCGAACGGATAACGGATTTTTACCGCACGGACTTTAATGACAAGGATTGGAAAGATTTTCCGGTTCCTGCCAATTGGGAAATCAACGGATACGGAACGCCTATTTATGTATCGGCAGGATATCCGTTTAAAATAGATCCTCCACGGGTGATGGGGGAGCCTAAAGCTTCGTATACCACCTACAAGGAGCGTAATCCGGTGGGGCAATACCGGCGTACTTTCACGCTGCCCGCCGGGTGGAAGGCAAATGGGCAGACTTTTCTTCGCTTTGAAGGAGTGATGAGTGCTTTTTATGTGTGGATAAACGGTGAACGTATAGGTTATAGCCAGGGAAGTATGGAACCTAGTGAGTTCAATATCACCCGCTGGTTGAAACCGGGAGAGAACCAAATCGCTCTGGAAGTTTATCGGTATAGTGACGGATCTTATCTGGAAGATCAGGATTTTTGGCGTTTTGGAGGTGTTCATCGCAGTATTCATTTGGTGCATACTCCGGATATCCGTATCCGTGACTATGTAGTGCGCACTCTGCCTGCTGTTCAGGGGAATTATCAAGATTTCCGACTGCTGATTGATCCGCAGCTCAGCGTTTACCGGGGAATGGACGGTAAAGGTTATACGTTGCAGGCGGTGCTGAAGGATGCGGATGGAAGGGAAGTAGTGAATATGGTTGGCAATGTGGAAGATATCTTGGATTTGGAGCATAAGGCGGCACGGATGAATGAATGGTATCCGCAACGTGGTCCACGTAAGATGGGACGTATATCCGCCGTTATAAAATCTCCGCAACGTTGGACAGCCGAAACTCCTTATTTATATAAGTTGGAACTTCGTTTACAGAATGCAAACGGACAGACCATAGAGCAAGTGGAACAGCCGGTAGGTTTTCGTTGTATTGAAATAAAGGACGGACAAATGTTGGTTAACGGTAATTCGGTCCGTTTTCGTGGGGTAAACCGTCATGAACACGATCCGTATACGGCACGCGTGATGAGTGAGGAGAGGATGTTGCAGGATATATTGCTGATGAAACAAGCCAATGTGAATGCAGTCCGTACCAGTCACTATCCCAATGTGAGCCGTTGGTATGAACTGTGCGACAGCTTGGGACTGTATGTGATGGATGAGGCGGATATAGAAGAGCACGGATTACGTGGAACATTGGCTAGTACACCCGATTGGCACGCCGCTTTTCTGGATCGTGCGGTACGTATGGCGGAACGCGATAAAAATCATCCTTCGGTAGTGATGTGGAGCATGGGAAATGAAAGTGGTTACGGACCTAATTTTGCTGCTATTTCGGCTTGGCTACATGATTTTGATCCTACACGTCCCGTACACTATGAAGGAGCTCAGGGAGTAAACGGAGAACCCGACCCGAAAACAGTGGATGTAATCAGCCGTTTCTATACCCGTGTGAAACAGGAGTATCTGAATCCCGGCATTCCCGAAGGGGAGGACAAGGAACGGGCGGAGAACGCACGTTGGGAACGCTTGTTGGAAATAGCGGAACGCACGAATGATAACCGTCCTGTGATGACCAGCGAATATGCACATTGTATGGGGAATGCTTTAGGTAATTTCAAGGAATATTGGGATGAGATTTATAGTAACCCACGTATGCTGGGCGGCTTTATATGGGACTGGGTGGATCAAGGTATTTATAAGATATTGCCGGATGGCCGCCGGATGGTGGCGTATGGCGGTGACTTTGGTGATCGGCCTAATTTAAAGGCTTTCTGTTTTAATGGTGTGGTGATGAGTGACCGCGAAACTACGCCTAAATATTGGGAGGTGAAGAAAGTATATGCTCCGGTTAAATTGGAAATGGAAAAAGATCTTCAGGTTTTTCCAAAAGAACAAGATGTTTTGCCCAAAGGATTAAGAGTTACGAACCGTAATCATCACATTGGTCTGGAAGGATATCGCTGTCTGTGGACTTTGATAGAGAACGGGAAGAAGATGAAACAAGGGGAACTGGCGCTTCCATCGGTGGCACCCGGTGAAACAGGAACGATGGCTTTGCCCGATGTTAAGATTAATAAACAGGCTGATGTTCGATTGAATGTAAGTATAGTATTGAAAGAAGATGCTTTATGGGCGAAGGCCGGGCATGAGATTTTAAAGGAACAGTTTGCCTTGAATGATCATTTGATGGCGGTGGCTGACGGTGTACAACCGGGTAAACGTAAAAGTAAGTTTTCTGTTTTGGATTTATGGGAAGATAGTTATTTTCAAGCTTTCCGTGCTCCGACGGATAATGATAAAAGTTTCGGTAACTGGTTGGCCAAGGATTGGAAGAATCAGGGATTGGATGCTCCTCAAGTAGAGGTAATTACTCCCGAAACGAAAACTCAGGAAACAGATGGAACCGTATCGAAGAAATCGGTTGTGGAATATCGTTATGCCAAAGGTAGCATCCGTGTTTCTTCCCATTATAAAATATATGTGGATGGAACGGTGGATCTGGAACAGACTTATCTGCCACAAGGAGAATTGCCGGAATTGCCTCGTCTGGGCAGTGCATTTGTATTGGGAGAAGAATATGAGAACCTTTCCTGGTACGGTCGTGGCCCGTGGGAAAACTATCCCGACCGTAAGACGTCCTGTCTGATAGGTAGATGGAACAGCAAGGTGAGTGAACAGTACACACATTACCCGCGTCCGCAGGACAGTGGCAATCACGAGGATGTTACCGAGGTGATTCTAACCAATAAACAGGGTAAAGGCGTCCGTGTGACCGCCATAGACCGGCCATTTTCATTTTCGGCCTTACATTATACCGTGGATGATATTTATAAAACAACTCATGATTGTGACTTGAAACCACGAAAGGAGGTTGTTCTCAGCCTGGATGCTGCGGTTTTAGGTTTAGGAAACAGTAGTTGTGGTCCGGGAGTGCTGAAGAAATACGCCATTGATAAGCAGAAATCTCATACTTTGCGGGTACGCTTCAGTCTTATAAAATGATGTATGGCAAAAGGTTTGAATAGGCGACGGCGACATATCTTTCCGGTGGCAGACAGAAATATAGAATTAAATTAAAAATCAAATATCAAAATGAAAAGAGCAACAACTTTTTTATCACTCCTTGCTTTATCGGCAGGTTTGTTGGCGCAATCTTCCGTAAAAACAGAACGCCAATACTTGTCAGGACGTGGCTGTGATGATATGGTACAATGGGATTTCATGTGTACCGGTGGTAATAATTCCGGAAAATGGACGAAAATCGGAGTACCTTCTTGTTGGGAACTGCAAGGATTCGGTACTTATCAATATGGCATGAAATTCTATGGTAAGGCTTTTCCTGAAGGAGTAGCTGACGAACAAGGTTTGTATAAATATGAATTTGAGTTGCCTGCCGAATGGAATGGTAAACAGATAGAGCTGGTATTTGAAGGCTCTATGACTGATACGCAGGTAAAGATAAACGGTCGTAAAGCCGGCTCCATGCATCAGGGAGCTTTTTACCGCTTTATTTATAATGTGAGTGACCGGGTATTTTTCGGATCGAAAAAAAAGAATGTACTTGAAGTAACTGTAAGCAAGGAAAGTGCGAATGCTGGGGTTAATTTGGCAGAACGTCGTGCTGATTATTGGAATTTCGGAGGTATTTTCCGTCCTGTGTTTATCGTGGCGAAACCGGCTCAAAATATAGATCGTCTGGTAATAGATGCGAAGGCGGATGGGAATTTCTATGCCGATTGTTTTCTGAATATGGCAGTAGAAGGTGCTAGGGTACATACTGTCATAACAGATGCTAAAGAGAAAAAAGTGGCCGAAAATACTTCGGATGTCCGTACGGGCAGCGACCATGCTTCGATTAATTTCGCAGTAAAATCTCCTGAATTATGGACGGCTGAAACTCCGGCCATGTATCAGGCTACCTTTACACTGCTTGATAAAGCAGGCAAAACATTGCATGTTGAAAATCAGAAATTTGGTTTCCGTACCATTGAAACACGTGAAAGTGACGGATTGTATATCAACGGTCGGCGTGTGATGATTAAAGGGGTGAATCGTCATAGTTTCCGTCCTGAAAGCGGACGTACACTGAGCAAGGCAAAGAACATTGAAGATGTATTGCTGATCAAGAGCATGAACATGAATGCCGTCCGCCTGAGTCATTATCCTGCCGATCCCGAATTTTTTGAAGCTTGTGACTCGCTGGGGCTTTATGTAATGGATGAGTTAAGCGGCTGGCATGGCAAGCACGAAACCATCAACGGGCAGAAGCTGGTAAAAGAAATGATTACCCGTGATGTAAACCATCCGTGTATTATCTGGTGGAGCAATGGTAATGAAAAAGGCTGGAATACTGAACTGGATGGTGAATTCCATAAATATGATCCTCAGAAACGTCCGGTGCTTCATCCGCAAGGCAACTTCAGTGGATATGAAACCATGCACTATCGTTCTTACGGAGAAAGCCAGAACTATATGCGTCTGCCGGAAATATTTATGCCGACCGAGTTTCTGCATGGATTGTACGATGGAGGACACGGAGCCGGACTGTATGATTATTGGGAAATGATGCGTAAGCATCCCCGTTGTGCCGGAGGTTTCCTTTGGGTACTGGCCGATGAGGGCGTGAAGCGTGTGGATATGAATGGATTCATTGACAACTGCGGCAATTATGGAGCCGATGGCATTGTAGGTCCGCATCACGAAAAAGAGGGCAGTTACTTTACCATCAAGCAGGTGTGGTGTCCTATTCAAATCATGACCGATAGCCTTGACAGTCAGTTTGACGGCAAACTGAAAATAGAGAACCGTTACGATTTCCTGAATGCGAATACATGCCGTTTCACTTATAAATATGTGCAATTGCCTTCTGTAACCGATAAGGGGGGAATGAAAGTGATGAAACAGGGAGAGGTGAACTGTCCCGACATTCCTGCTCACGGTGCGGGTACACTGACTATTCCTGCGGCTGTCAAGGGGGCCCATGCTTTGATGCTGACAGTAACGGATAAGCAGGGGAATGATCTCTTTACGTGGAGTTATAAACTGGACGACGTTGCCGGATTGCAGCAGGCTTCTGCCGGAAACAAGCCTTCTTATAAAGAAACTGCCGATGCATTGACGGTGGATGCCGGAGGACGTACATTTACTTTTTCTCAGAAAGACGGACAACTGAAGGGGGTAAAGGTTGGAAGCCGTATCATCAGTCTGGCAAATGGTCCTCGTTTTATTGCCGCCAAGCGTTCGGACCGTTCTATGGACCAGTTTTATAACCATGATGACAAAGAGGCTGAAAAGAAGAAAACCCAATACACTACATTTGATGATGCCGGTCGTTTTACAGGTTTTACCGTGCGTGAAGAAGGCAATAACGTAGTGGTTACCGCTAACTACAAACTGGGATGTTTTGATCAGGCTGTATGGACTATCGCTCCTGACGGTACCGCTGCTATAGACTTTACATACAACTTCAGCGGTGTAGTGGATTTGATGGGGGTGATGTTTGATTATCCGGAAGATAAAGTGTTGAGCAAGCGTTGGGTAGGTGACGGTCCTTACCGTGTATGGCAGAACCGTCTGCATGGTCCGCAGTTGGGCGTATGGGAAAATGAGTATAATGATCCCATTCCTGCCGAAAGCTTTACTTATCCCGAATTTAAAGGGTACTTTGCTAATGTGCAATGGATGACTTTGAAAACGCAGGAAGGAACGATAAGTATCTGTAACCGTACTCCTCAGAATTATGTAGGGGTTTATCAGCCTCGCGACGGTCGTGACGGCTTGCTTTATACTTTCCCGGCTACCGGCATCAGTCTGATGAAAGTAATTCCTCCGGTTCGTAATAAAGTGAATACGACAGATTTGATAGGTCCGTCTTCACAAGCATTTTGGGCTGATGGAGCATATGGGGGAAGTATCACGTTAAAATTTGAATAACAGTGAAAAAATAGATTGTAAAGGGAAGAGGAACTTTGTTTATTCTTCCCTTTTCTTTTTTTATTTGGCTTGAACTCTCTATATTTGAAAAATTGAGTACAAATTACAACTTTATTCGTTTATCATTAAATATAGAATAAATAGCTTATGAAGATAAAACATCTGTTTGTATCCATATTGCTGGCAACCGGATTCCAACCGATGATAGCACAATCCGCTTTACGGCAACAGTTTGTAAATTCATCCGTACAGGAAGCTCGTCCCTGGACTTTCTGGTATTGGATGTTTGGCGCTGTAACTCCCGAAGGCATTACCGCCGATCTGGAAGCCATGCACCGTGTAGGTTTGGGTGGAGCCTATCTGATGCCCATCAAGGGAGTGGAGCAGGGACCTCAATACGAAGGGAAAGCCCAGCAGCTTACCCCCGAATGGTGGCGTATGGTCACTCATAGTATGAAAGAGGCCGACAGGCTGGGAATGCAACTGGGCATGCACATCTGTGACGGCTTTGCCTTGGCGGGAGGTCCTTGGATGACTCCCGAAGAATCCATGCAAAAAGTGGTATGGAGTGACACCATTGTGAACGGTGGAAATATCCGGAATCTCACTTTGCCCATGCCCGAAGCACTGGATGGCTATTATGAAGATATCGTTACCTACGCCATTCCATTGGAGCGTCAGCCTGAGGATACTTCATTGAAGCCGAAGGTAACTTTCGGCAATTTGAAACAGGCCGTTATCAAAGATGAATCCAAGGCTGTGAACAGGGATGAGAAAGGAGTCTTCCGTTCCTCTTATCCTTGTTGGATTCAGTATGAATATGCAGAACCTGTGACTTGCAGCAACGTGGAAATTATTTTGGGAGGAAATAACTACCAGGCACATCGCCTGAAAGTATTGGCCAGTGAGGACGGACGGACGTTCAAAACAGTGAAGCAACTGGTCCCTGCCCGGCAGGGATGGCAGAATACGGATTTCCAGTCCACTCATGCCATCCCCCCTGTTACCGCCCGTTACTTCCGTTTTGAGTGGACTCCCGTGGGAAGCGAACCGGGTAGTGAGGATCTGGATGCAGCTAAATGGAAACCGAATTTGAAAATCAATGATATAGTCCTTCATACGGCTCCGCGTATTCATCAGTGGGAGGGAAAAGCAGGACTGGTGTGGCGTGTGGCTACTGCTACTACTTCGACGGAAATACCCGATGCGGCTTGTGTGCAACCGGATGAATTGATCAATCTCCCTTTGTATCAGGGCAGGCTGACCGCCCGTTTACCCGAAGGTAAATGGCGTATTCTCCGCATGGGACATACGGCAACCGGACATGTGAATGCTACTGCCGGAGGAGGTAAAGGATTGGAATGCGACAAGTTCAGCACCAAGGCTGTTCAGAAACAGTTCTCGAACTGGTTTGCGGAAATGTTCAAAAAGACGGATGAAGCCGTGGCACGCCGTGTATTGAAATATATGCACGTAGACAGTTGGGAGTGTGGCAGTCAGAACTGGAGTGATAACTTTGCGGCGGAATTTAAGAAACGCCGTGGATATGATTTGATGCCTTATCTTCCTTTGCTGGCAGGTATTCCGATGGAAAGTGCCGCCCGCAGTGAGCAGATATTGCGGGATGTCCGTACCACCATCGGAGAACTGGTGACTGATGTGTTCTACACTGTATTGGCAGACTGTGCCCGTCAATACGATTGCCGGTTCTCTGCCGAGTGCGTAGCTCCTACTATGGTCAGTGACGGATTGATGCATTATCAGAAAGTGGATCTGCCTATGGGGGAATTTTGGCTGAACAGTCCTACGCACGATAAACCCAATGATATGCTGGATGCCATCAGTGGCGCGCATATTTATGGAAAGAATATTATCCAGGCCGAAGGCTTTACTGAAATTCGTGGCGTATGGGATGAAGACCCTGCCATGCTGAAACCTTTGCTGGACCGTAACTATGCACTGGGTATCAATAAACTCTTCTTTCATGTCTATACCCATAATCCTTGGATGAACCGCCGTCCCGGTATGACCTTGGACGGCATCGGACTCTTCTTCCAGCGCGACCAGACCTGGTGGGAGGAAGGGAAATCTTTTGTAGATTACATCACCCGTTGCCAGACTTTGTTGCAATACGGTCATCCGGTGGTTGATATCGCCGTCTTTACCGGTGAAGAGATGCCGCGACGTTCCATTTTGCCCGAACGGTTAGTTTCGATGCTTCCCGGTATCTATGGAGCCGAACGGGTGGAAAGCGAACGGATTCGGCTGGCTAATGAAGGTCAACCCACCCGTGTGCGTCCTGTCGGTGTTACCCATTCGGCAAACATGGCCGATCCCGAAGACTGGGTGAACCCGATGCGTGGTTATGCCTACGATTCTTTTAACAAAGACGCTCTGTTACGTTTGGCAAAAGCGGAGAATGGAAGAATGGTACTTCCGGGAGGAGCTTCTTATAAAGTATTGGTGCTTCCTACAGCCCGTCCTATGAATCCTGATAACCTGCCGTTGTCTCCTGAGGCACAGGCAAAAGTAGAGGAACTCCGCGCGGCAGGTGTCATTATTCCGCAATTGCCTTATCGGGAAGATGATTTTTCTTCTTTCGGTGTGGAACGGGATGTACTTCTTCCTGCTGATGTGGCATATACTCATCGGAGCGGGGAAGAGTATGAGATTTATTTTGTGGCTAATCAGGTGGACAGTTTGCGTACATTCAACGCTTCTTTCCGCATTGCAGGGCGCACGCCTGAATTGTGGAATGCGGTAACAGGAACCATTACCCGTCCGGCACAATGGAAAGAAGCGGACGGCCGTACCGAAGTCGCTTTGTCTTTGCCAGCCAATGGCTCTGTATTTGTCGTATTCCCCAAAGAATCTTCAGAAGTTTCTCCGGAACGGATCGAAAGGGAACCTGTATCCATATCGATCAAGGAATGGACAGTAACATTCCCTTCCGTGCGCAAAACTGTCACTCGTCCGGTATTATTTGACTGGAGTAAGGAAGAGGATGAAAAAATAAAATATTATTCCGGACATGCCACTTACAGAGGGCTATTCAGATGGAAGAATGAACAGGACGGAAGAATTATTCTTCGGTTGGGTAAAGTAGCCAATGTAGCGACTGTACGTGTCAACA
This sequence comes from Phocaeicola sp. GP0067, assembly GCF_031119655.1. NCBI lineage: Bacteria > Pseudomonadati > Bacteroidota > Bacteroidia > Bacteroidales > Bacteroidaceae > Phocaeicola > Phocaeicola sp. GP0067. The sequence goes on along the minus strand of NZ_JAVHZY010000002.1, from coordinate 10,511 downwards.
GCATTGCATGCGGTACGGCTTGGACAGCTCCATACGAAGTGGACATTACCGATGCGCTTCGTAACGGAACCAATGTCTTGGAAGTGGAGGTGGTGAATACCTGGGCGAATGCGCTCCGTGGAGCAGATCAGGATAAAGCGCCTTTTGAGGGGATATGGACGAATGCAAAATTCCGTCTGCCTGGAGATGGTTTGTTACCTGCCGGATGGATGGGACCTTGCGAGTTTTTTAAAACTAAAGAATAATGCTAATCACACATAACATGAAAAATAAGAAACTACTACTGGGCATTGCTTGGGCATGGTTGACTTGCCTGTCGGCAAATGCGGAAGTGAAATTGCCCGCTTTCTTTTCAGACGGCATGGTGATGCAACAGCAGACTCGTGCCAATTTATGGGGAACTGCTACTCCCAATGCACCGGTGAAAATTACAACAAGTTGGGATAAACAAACCTATAAAACGACTGCCGATGCAAAAGGCGCGTGGAAACTTGCTTTATCCACCCCCTCTGCCGGAGGCCCTTACACGATCACTTTTGATGATGGAAAGCTGACCGAAATACGTGATATCCTGATGGGGGAATTATGGTTATGCTCCGGTCAGAGTAATATGGAAATGCCCATGAAAGGTTTTAAAAACCAGCCGGTGGAGAATAGCAATACAGATGTGATGAACAGCCGTAATCCGCAACTCCGCCTGTTCACCGTAAAGCGCTCTTCCTCTTTTACTCCGAAAACAGATGTGGTGGGAACCTGGCAGGAAGCTGTTCCGGCAACTGTGCGTGAGTTTAGTGCTACTGCTTATTACTTCGGTCGGATGATACAACAGCAGTTGAATATCCCTGTGGGTTTGATTGTGGCTTCTTGGGGAGGTTCTGCCTGTGAAGCCTGGATGCATCCGGATTGGTTGAAGGCATTTCCCGAAGCAAAGATTCCCCAATCGGAAGCCGATATCAAGTCAAAGAACCGTACTCCGACTGTACTCTATAACGGTATGCTTCATCCGCTCATCGGATTAGCCATGCGTGGAGTTATCTGGTATCAGGGGGAAGATAACTATAACCGGGCTTCTACTTATGCCGATATGTTCAGTGCACTGATACGCGGGTGGCGCGAAGAATGGCAGCAAGGGGAATTTCCCTTCTATTATTGTCAAATTGCACCTTATGATTATGGAATTATTACTGAGCCTGGCAAGAATGTGATAAATTCTGCTTATCTTCGCGAACAACAAGCTATGGTAGAACACCGGGTGGGCAATAGTGGTATGACTGTATTGTTGGACGCAGGAATGAAAACGGGGATTCATCCGGGTAAAAAGAAGGTGGCAGGAGAACGTCTGGCGCGTTTGGCATTGGTAAAAACTTACGGAATGAAAGGTGTTACGGCCGAAAGTCCTTACTATACAGGAATGGAAGTAAAGAATGATACGGTAATAGTCAGTTTTGATCGGGCACCGATGTGGATAAATTGTAAAGACCGTTTTGAATCATATAACTTTCAGGTTGCAGGTAAAGATCGGGTTTTTTATCCTGCTAAAGCGTGGATACAGAGAAGTAAAATGCTTGTAAAGAGCGAGAGAGTACCTCATCCGGTGGCAGTTCGTTATGGCTTCGAGAATTATGTGGAGGGAGATTTGTTTGGTGAAGATTTACCTGTATCGTCTTTCCGTTCCGATGACTGGTAAAAACAGAAAAAAATGAAGAATATCTTTACGTTTTTATTATTAGTGTTTATTGGCGGGCAGTTTCTGTGGGGACAGCCTGCCAATTTGGTTTGGAATACTCAAAGCCGGAATGCTTCGGAGTCTATGCCCTGCGGGGGTGGTGATATTGGCATGAATGTATGGGTAGAGAATGACGATGTTCTGTTCTACCTTAGTCGTAGTGGTTCTTTTGACGAGAATAACTGTCTGCTGAAGCAGGGTCGGTTTCGTGTGAGGCTCACTCCGAACCCTTTTGCCGGAACGGCTTCTTTTCGGCAGACTCTGCATCTTAATGATGGCTATGTCAGCGTAAGTAGTGATAATGCCACTCTAATTATTTGGGTGGATGTGTTTCATCCTGTGGTACATGTTGAGGTGAAAACGAAGGAACTGACTTCCATGCGTGTGAATTTTGAAAGCTGGCGTTATGAAGATCGTCCGGTGCGTAAAGGGGAAGGGCAGCAATGCTCTTACAAATGGGCCATTCCTGATGGATTGATGACTAGGCGTGACTCTGTCTGTGTGGAAGAAGATAATTTTACTTTTTTTCATCGCAATCCTGAACGTACTATTTTTGATGTGGTAGTGGACCAGCAGGGAATGAATGAAGTGAAGGAACAACTGTATAATCCTTTGAAGAATTTGATTTTTGGGGGGCGTTTATCAGGTGATAATCTGGTTTATAACGGTACACGCCGTGGACATTATGCAGGTACTGAGTATCTGGCATGGATGTACAAAAGCAAGAAACCTACTTATAAGCAGTCTGCACGGATTGTTCTGAATACGGAACAAAGTACGGTTCCTGCATGGGAAGCATCCTTGGCCCGCACTGAGAAGGAAATAAATGTATCCAAAGACAAACAGGCTACCCGCCGTTGGTGGAATGATTTTTGGAAACGTAGCTTTATTGAGGGGGAAGGTGAAGCGGGAGATGCTATCCGTAACTATACACTGTTCCGCTATATGTTGGGATGTAACGCCTATAGTCAGTGGCCTACCAAGTTTAACGGGGGACTGTTTACTTTTGATCCTATGTATGTAGATCAGAAAATGGAATTTACCCCTGATTTCCGGAAATGGGGAGGAGGAACCATGACTGCACAGAATCAGCGTCTGGTTTATTGGCCCATGCTGAAAAGCGGTGACTTTGACTTGATGAAATCACAATTTGACTTTTATCTGCGTTTGTTGCCGACAGCCGAAGCACGTACCCGTACCTATTGGGGACATGCCGGTGCCTGTTTCACCGAACAAATGGAGAACTTCGGTCTGCCCAATCCTGCCGAGTATGGCTTTAAACGTCCTGAAAGCTATGACAGGGGGTTGGAATATAATGCATGGCTGGAATACGAATGGGATACGGTTCTTGAATTTTGTCAGATGATACTGGAAACGGCACGTTATAATGAGGCTGATATCAGCCGTTATATCCCTTTGATAGAAAGCTCACTTAATTTCTTTGATGAGCATTATCGTCAACTGGCATTACAGCGTGGACGTAAGGATTTAGATGGTAACGGCAAACTGGTGATTTATCCGGGATCGGCTTGTGAAACTTATAAGATGGCTTATAATCCATCCTCAACCATTGCCGCGCTGCGCTCTGTTTTACAAACCTACGGACGTAAACCGGACATGCTGGCACGTATTCCTGAGATCCCTTTGCGCATAGTGGATGGGAAGGAAATGATTGCTCCGGCACAGGCTTGGGAACGGGTGAACAATATAGAAACTCCCCAGCTTTATGCTGTATTTCCCTGGCGTATGTATGGAGTGGGGAAGGAAGGTCTGGAAATAGCCCGTAATACCTATCTATATGATCCCGATGCACAGAAATTCCGTTCACATACCGGATGGAAACAAGATAATATCTGGGCTGCCTGTCTGGGTATGACTGAGGAGGCTGCACAACTTACCTTACAGAAAATGGCAAACGGACCTCATCGTTTCCCTGCTTTTTGGGGACCGGGCTATGACTGGACGCCTGATCATAACTGGGGAGGCAGCGGCATGATAGGTATGCAGGAAATGCTGTTGCAGGAAGCCGATGGAAAGATTTTATTGTTTCCTGCTTGGCCCAAAGATTGGGATGTGCATTTCAAATTGCATGCTACAGGACAGACTACTGTAGAGGCTGTTCTAAAAGGGGGGACGGTGGTTGGCTTGACCGTATTACCTAAAGAACGGGAGAAAGATGTAGTAAATTGTTTGCTGAATAAATAATTTAAGGGTAAGGAGGTGTGTTTTGTAAATTCACCTCCTACTTCTTTGTACATACTCGATTGGGAACTTGTCACTCCTTTTGTTTTTCTATTCTTATCTATTTGTATGGCAATCAGTGCCGGAACATTGTTTGATGGCTTTGGTTATCTTTGTTGAGTAAACAAGAACTAAAATGTCCGATGCTTTGTTCTTACTATCATAAATAGATTTAAAATGGTTATGAAAAAGATTTTGATAGCTTTGGCCTTATTGCTGACAGGCATTGCAAGCGGATCGGCATGTACCGGTATTTCATTCCTCGCTGAAGATGGCGGATATGTGCAGGCACGTACTATAGAGTGGGGGGACAGTTATCTTCCGAGTGAATATGTTATTGTTCCCAGAGGACAGGATTTGGTATCTTATACTCCAACGGGTGTAAATGGCTTGAGATTTCGGGCTAAATATGGTCTGGTAGGACTGGCTATCATTCAGAAAGAGTTTGTGGCTGAAGGACTGAATGAAGTAGGGCTTTCGGCTGGATTGTTTTATTTTCCCCATTATGGGAAGTATGAAGAATATGATGAGGCTCAAAATGCAATTACTTTGTCGGATTTGCAGGTGGTGAACTGGATGCTTTCCCAATTTGCTACTATAGACGAAGTGAGAGAAGCTATAGAAGGGGTGAAGGTGGTGTCTCTTGATAAACCTGGTAAAAGTTCTACGGTACATTGGCGCATTGGCGATGCTAAAGGAAATCAAATGGTGTTGGAATTTGTAGGTGGTGTTCCTTATTTTTATGAAAATAAAGTAGGAGTACTCACCAATTCTCCCGATTTTCCATGGCAGGTGACTAACTTGAATAATTATGTAAATCTATATCCGGGAGCTGTCACTCCACAGCAATGGGGTGGGGTGACTATTTTCCCTTTTGGCGCAGGTGCCGGATTTCATGGCATTCCGGGGGATGTAACTCCTCCATCCCGTTTTGTTCGTGTAGCGTTTTATAAGGCAACAGCTCCGGTGTGTCCTACAGCGTATGACGCTATATTACAAAGCTTTCATATCCTGAATAATTTTGATATTCCTATCGGTATAGAATATGCATTAGGGAAAGCACCTGATATTCCTAGTGCCACACAATGGACTTCGGCTATTGATTTGACAAACAGGAAAGTGTATTATAAAACAGCATACAATAACAATATTCGTTGTATTAGTATGAAGAAGATTGATTTTGATAAAGTGAAGTATCAGTCGTATCCATTGGATAAGGAGTTGAAACAGCCTGTAGAAGAGATTATTGTGAAATAGTGCAAGGGCTTGGAAACTGTTGGCGGAAGTACATGGAAGTTTTAATTGCAATGAATGAATAATGGATAAAATGCATTTTTTTTAGAAAAAAGTTCTAGAAATGTTTGCAGATACAAAAATAAACTGTACCTTTGCACTCGCAATTCGGAAGAATAGCAATAATAAAGGATTGATTCGCTAGCTCAGCAGGTAGAGCACAACACTTTTAATGTTGGGGTCCTGGGTTCGAGCCCCAGGCGGATCACTTAGGAGAAATGAAAATACTCCGACAAACTAAGACAGAAAAAAGACCTCAAAAAGCCACCCTGTGAAGATTAATCGTTACTAATTCGTTACGGTTTTCCGTTACGATAAAAACCGTAACGAATTTATAGGTAAGTCGCTCATTTGTCGAATATTGTGGAAAAACCACTCAACTTTGACCCTTTTGGCCACGCAGAATTATCCCTTTTGGCTAAAATATGATTGACCCTTTTGGCTAAAATAGTGTTGCCCACTTGCTTCACCTATAATTATAGTTTTTTTGTGTAGATTTGAGTACCCTTGTCCTGGTGTAACGGGGGAGAAAATAAAATCTATACAAATGAATAAACGAATCAAAAACATTTTAAGATGTTATGCGGCTGGCATAGGAATCAAGGAAACGGCATCTACGTTTCATATTTCCCGTAATACAGTCCGCAAATATGTCCGCTTATTCCTTTCAAGCGGCAAGAGTATTGAACAGCTTCTTTCCCTGCCCAATGGACAGTTGGATGAACTGTTCGGCTGCACGGATACCCGGCATCGGGAGCCTTCATCCAAAAGGATTGAATTGGAGGTCTTGCTTCCCGGATATGTATCTCGTCTGTCACGCAAAGGTATGAGTGTCCGAAAACTGTTCAAGGAGTACCATACCGAATATCCGGACGGCTATCAGTTGTCTTCCTTCAAACGGATTGTCAGCGAATACAGGTTTCACATTAAGGTTGTCGGTCATGTAGAGCACTATGCTGCAGAGCAGATGTATATTGACTTTGCCGGTGACAGACTTGAAGTTGTTGATGAAATGACGGGCGAGACGAAGAAATCCGAGGTATTTGTTGCCATCCTTCCGTTCAGCCATTATACCTACTGCGAAGCCGTATGGTCGCAACGCAAGGAAGACCTGATAAAGGCATGCGAGAATGCCATTCAATATTTTGAAGGTGTTCCTGCGGCTATCGTCCCCGACAATCTGAAGGCTGCCGTCACACGAAGCGACCGCAACGAACCTGTCATCAATGATGATTTCGCCGCTTTTGCCGAATATTACGGCTGTGTGGTCTATCCTGCTCGTGTGCGTCACCCCAAGGACAAGGCTTTGGTAGAAAATGCCGTAAAGCTCCTCTACCGTTCCATTTACCTTGATATAGAGGGAATGACATTTTCCAGTTTGGAGGAACTCAATACCGCTATCCATATTTCCTTGCTTGATTTCAATGAAAAGGTGATGGCCGGACGGGAGATGTCACGCAAGGAAATATTCCTTCATGGAGAGAAGGATTATCTTCGTCCGCTTCCCGTGAAACGCTACGTAATGAAAGAAAGGAAACTGATGACCGTGGGAAAGAACTCTTACGTTTCCTTGTTCAAGCACCATTACAGTGTTCCAAAAGAGTATGTAGGCAGGCGCATGACGATTCTCTATGATGCCGACACGGTGTAAATCTATTGTGGAATGAACCTTGTCGCCACCCACGACCGCTGTGACATTCCTTACACTTATTCCTGGAAAAAGGAGCACAACCTGCCTGGTCATTATGGTCCCTATGACAAGGACTTGGAGGAACTCTTTCAACGTGCCTCGGAAATAGACAACATCGTATTGAACTATCTTCGGGAAGTGGAGCGTGTCATGCAATATCCACCCAAAGCGTTCAGGTCATGCCGTGGCATCATGACACTGGAGAAGAAATACGGCCGTGACCGTCTAGTTGCGGCTTGCGCATGTGCGGATCAGAAATTGCAATACGGATACCAAGCCTTGCGCGAGGTGCTTGAACTGGGAGAAGATGTGGATTTCCTTCCTGATGAGGACGGAAAAGTACAGTCCAACGTGACTTCCCAGATTCCATTGACCCACAAAAATATACGTGGACGTGAATATTACAAAAAAGACAAACAATAAAACTATTATTTATGGAAGTAAACAATAAAACAGTTCCCGTTACGGGACAACAAGACCAGAATACCATATCACTGGATTTAATGAACCGTATGAAATTGCATGGTATGGCAGAGGCTTTCAGGGAAAGTCTTGCCGGCACCACTCCGCAATCCATGACTGCGGACACGTTCCTTTCCATGCTCCTTGCACGCGAATGGGACTATCGCTCCCAGGCTGCCATTGCACGGCTCACCAAAAATGCGGCATTCCGCTACAAGGCTTATATTGAGCAGATTGACTATGCCACGAACCGGGGACTGGACCGCAATCAGATGGAACGTCTCGCCACCCTTGATTTTGTGCATAAGGCACAGAACCTTTTCATTACTGGTTCTTCCGGAACGGGAAAAAGCTATTTGGCCTGTGCCCTTGGACACGAAGCATGCAAAAGGGGATTCCGTACCTTCTATGCCAATGCTCCGAAACTGCTCGGTGCGCTGAAAGTCGCCAAAGTAAAAGGTACACTTGAAGCGGAACTCAAGAAGATTGAGCGTTGCCAGCTACTCATTCTTGACGACTTGTTTATTGTACCACTTGACGCCAAAGAGCGTCCCATACTGCTTGAAATTATTGAGGATAGGCATGAACGGAAATCTGTCATCATCACATCGCAGTATCCATCCTCCAACTGGTATGACATGGTAGGTGATCCAACAATAGCCGATGCAATCCTTGACCGCATCATACATACGGCCCATACTATAGAATTATATGGTGAAAGTATGCGAAAATTAAAATCTAAGAAAAACGAGAATTTTTAAAAGGGTAAAATAATATTGCCCCCCAACACCAGGACTTTAAAGGGTCAATCATATAGTACAAAAAGGTGGGCAAATCTTGCGTGGCCAAAAGGGTCAAAGTTGAGTGGCTTTTCCAGCAGAAGCTATTTTCTCAAAAAGCCTATTTTTCAATAACTTTGCTCTACTTTTCCATATCTCACCGATTATTGCTACCTTTGCTTTGTAATTTTTAAATTTATATTTCTATGAAAAAAGTATTTAAACCTATGTTAGTTTTAGCTTTTATTACATTAGTTAGTTATAATGTATATTCCTCATAACAGGAAGTAACAGTTTCAGATTTAGCTTTATCTAATGCGGAAGCATTAGCCACTGGTGAAGAGAGTTCAAACTATGGTCCTGCTGACCAAGTAAAATGTGCAGGTGGGCTACACAAAAAAATTTGTTTATGTAAACTAGGCTATCCTGCATGTACTGAAACAAAGTGTTATTAAAGTTTCAATTTTATGTTTTTACGCGACAAAAGCATTGTATACTTTCTTATAATCGCAAATTTAATTTTAGCGATAGCATGTACTAATAATACAAAACAGGTGCATCAAAATAGTTTTTGTACTTTTGATGTGCCTGTTGTAGATACTCTATTGATTTCAAGTGACTATGGTAATTTTAAGCAAATCAGCAATAACACAGCTACAACTGATTTTGTAATATTACAAGAAGATGATAACACTATGTTTGCAGACATCAATCAAGTGATTGATGCATTTGGAAAATATTTCATTATCGATACATATGGAAGTCGGACTGTTGTTTCATTTGATCACAATGGCAAGCCTTTAGCTTCTTATGGCAAACATGGGAATGCTCCAGATGAATATATTTATCCGTGGGATGTTGATGTCAGTGTTGAATATATATATATTAGATGTATCTCAACGGAAGCTACTAAGATATAATCATATAGGCGATTATATTGACAGCAAAAAAATTCCATTTGAAAGCAGGGGATTTATTCTTTTAAACAATAATAAGATTTTATTCAACCTAGAACCATCGGAAGATACAAACAATTATCAACTCTGTATAACAGATTCTACTTTAAAGCCGTTAAAGTATATGTTGTGTTATCCTGATAAATATGTTGGTGGTTGGGTAACTAACGATGTTTTTCTGAGAAACAATAATGGTATATCTTATTATAATTCTCCTGCTGATACAATATATCGTTTGGATTATGATGGAAATTTAGTTGGAAAACGGCTGCTAAGTTTCGCAAATGGTACAATTGATGAATCTGCAAAGTTAAATTTCGTTGGTGCAGAACAACAAGGAAAGCTTACAAATGGGATGCATCTGCTTAATAATCCTTTTGAACTACCTAACGGAATATGTGTTATGGAAGTTACTGATTACTCAAATAAAGGAGCATATGTAGTAACATTAAATCCTGGCAAAAAGCTGCACAGAGCAGAAAAATTTGCAGACCACATGTCAATATATGATGTAATAGTGCCTTGTGCTTTAAGTAGAAATAATCAAGTTATTAGTTATTTGGACCGGGAGCTTGCAGAAAAATGTTATGATTTTGATATGATGCCAGACAGCTTAGTCAAGGCTCTAGACGAGGGAAACAGATTGTTGGTAATATATAATATTCATTAAATCAATATGAACAAAGTTATACCTGCTTTTATCTGCGTAGCTTTTATACTAATGCTTACGGGATGTAAAAAGAAAAAATTCAATGATGCAATATATGATACTATAGGGCAAAAGATAGAAATGGATATACATAAACAAGATCCAACACAATTCACAATACTTCGCTATATTGATAATCCCCCATGTACATCATATCAACTAAAGTTGGGAGAATGGAAAGTATATTACAAAAAGATGAAGAAGATGTTTGGTGATAAAGTAGGATTATATTTTCTTACTGAAACAAAAAATATAGAAGACGCTAAATTTCTTTTTAAAATATATGGATTTGATAATGTTTCAGTAGTAGATTCTTCAATGAATTTCTATAAAACTCACAATCTAAACCCGATATTAGGAAAAGATGTTGTCTTCTTATTAGATTCAACTAATATTATTTTAGCTATTGGGAATCCGATTGAAAATCTAAAAATAGATTAGTGTCATATTTGATCATTTATCTAAAAAGGGACATTCAGTAAATCTATAAAATTGAAGGTGTGTCGTAATGCACGATGCACCTCTTTTTTGTTCATCACTATACAAATCGGTTTATTTTCTTCAAGCTGCGATAATTCGAAGATTTCTTTGATTTATGTGTTCCCAGCATCTAAAAACAGCAGTTGTAAGCTCATAAAACAGTCTAATCAGCCAG
>NZ_JAVHZY010000029.1:0-57118 GCF_031119655.1 Phocaeicola sp. GP0067 | reverse complement strand
TGAAGTTCTTCATGTTCAGACTGGCTAGGCTATACGCTTAAAAGAAAGCTTGCCAACCCGGAAAATCCGCTGACCCTCTTTTTCTTTCTGAAAACATTTTTTTATACGTTTTTCGAGCCCGAAAACGTATACCGTTAATGAATTCAATTATTTTTGTCCGACTTTTGTCCGACTGTTTTAAAAGTAAAGAGGATAAAAGATTGTGATTCAATCATTTATCCTCTTTTTAGTTGCGGAGGCCTGACTCGAACAGACGACCTTTGGGTTATGAGCCCAACGAGCTACCAACTGCTCCACTCCGCGATGTTGTGTTTTGATTACGGGTGCAAAGGTACGGCTTTTTTTCTAATCTCCAAATTATTTCTGCATCTTTTTCTCAAATAAAATAATCTTTTTATCTAATGTGTTGATATATAGAGTGTATGTAATATGTTAATTAACATTTACTTTAAGATTATACTTTATTTGTTTGTGTGGTACAAAGAAAAAATGTAATTTTGCTCACATATATATGTAATGTGCAATTGAACTTATATGGCAGTATCAAAGACTAGGGCTAAATTGGTAGACGTCGCCCGTCAGCTTTTTGCGAAGAATGGGGTGGATGATACGACAATGAATGATATAGCGGTGGCTTCCAAGAAAGGAAGACGCACGCTCTATACGTATTTCAAGAGCAAAGAAGACATTTATATGGCAGTGGTGGAGTCGGAGTTAGAGATGCTGTCGGGCGCTATGGAGAAAGTGGCTGAACAGGATATCGCTCCTGATACGAAAATACTGCGGCTGATAGAAACACATCTGGACTCTATCAAGATGGTGGTGTTCAGGAACGGAACTTTGCGTGCCGGTTTTTTCCGTGATATATGGAGAGTGGAGGCAGTGCGGAAGAATTTTGACCGAACGGAAACAAAGCTGTTCAGGCAGGTGTTGACGGAAGGAAAGGAAAAGGGAATCTTTGATATAGACAATGTGAATATCGTGGCGGATATTGTGCACTATTGCGTGAAGGGAATTGAAGCGCCTTATATACGTGGTCAGATAGGTGAGGAGCTGGACGATGAAACAGGATGGGCATACGTGGCAAAAATTGTGTATGGCGCATTGGGACGTAAAGAACAGAATAAGGAATAAAATTAACTTTATAATTATAAAATCAAAAATTATGGGATTATTAACAGGAAAGACTGCGATTGTGACAGGTGCCGCTCGTGGTATTGGTAAGGCGATTGCATTGAAGTTTGCTGCCGAAGGAGCAAATATCGCTTTTACAGACTTGGTAATTGATGAAAACGGTCAGAATACAGAAAAAGAAATTGCTGCGTTGGGTGTAAAGGTGAAAGGTTATGCTTCTAATGCTGCGAATTTTGAGGATACTGAGAAAGTGGTTAATCAGATTAAGGATGATTTTGGTTCTGTTGATATTCTGGTAAACAATGCAGGGATCACGAAAGATGGCTTGATGATGCGTATGAGTGAGGCACAGTGGGATGCGGTAATCGCTGTGAACTTGAAGTCTGCCTTTAACTTTATCCACGCATGCACTCCGATCATGATGCGTCAGAAGAGTGGGAGCATTATTAACATGGCTTCTGTAGTGGGTGTTCACGGAAATGCCGGTCAATGTAACTATTCTGCTTCAAAAGCCGGTATGATCGGTTTGGCTAAATCCATCGCTCAGGAATTGGGTTCTCGCGGTATCCGTGCCAATGCCATCGCTCCGGGATTCATCATTACGGATATGACAGCCAAATTGTCTGACGAAGTAAAAGCTGAGTGGGCTAAGAAGATTCCTTTGCGTCGTGGAGGTACTCCTGAAGATGTGGCGGATGTGGCTACTTTCTTGGCTTCTGATATGTCTTCGTATGTATCAGGACAGGTTATCCAGGTTGACGGCGGTATGAACATGTAATATGATAGTTGTTTACGAGGATAATCATATTATTGTAGTCAATAAGACTTCTTCTGAAATCGTTCAGGGAGACAAGACCGGTGATACTCCTTTGTCGGAGATGGTGAAACAATACCTGAAAGAGAAATATAATAAGCCGGGCAATGTTTTCATTGGGGTGACCCACCGCTTGGATCGTCCCGTCAGCGGATTGGTGGTGTTTGCCAAAACGAGCAAGGCATTGCCCAGACTGAATGAGATGTTCCGTAATGGTGAGGTGAAAAAGACCTATTGGGCGATAGTGAAAGAGTGCCCCAAGGAAACGGAGGGTGAGCTGGTACACTATCTGGTACGTAACGAGAAACAGAATAAGTCTTATGCATACGATAAGGAAGTAAAAAACTCCAAGAAAGCTGTACTGCATTATAAGCTTATCGGCCATTCTCAGAATTATTATTTATTGGAGGTGGATCTGAAAACCGGAAGGCATCATCAGATTCGTTGCCAGTTGGCCAAGATGGGATGTCCCATTAAAGGTGATTTGAAATATGGCTTTCCACGTTCCAATCCGGATGGCAGTATTTGCCTGCATGCTCGGACGGTACAGTTCGTTCACCCTGTGTCGAAGGAAATGATCCAGTTGACTGCACCGGTACCCGAAGGTAATTTGTGGAACGGCTTTGAGATGGATTAAAGATAGAAAACAAAAAGGGAATGCTTCACAGCATTCCCTTTTCTTACTTTTAGGCATCTTTCATTTACTTCAAAACTTCTCCGCTTTCGCTGAAAAGTACAGTGCTTTCAGTTCCCTCTTCATCAGTTAAAACAACCTTGTAAGTTTTAGTTCCATCTTCGTTCGCTTCTACGGCAGCTTCTTTGATAGTAGCTTCTGCATAGTTCTTTGTGATAGCTTCCTGCACGGCAGCCGGAAGGTCTTTCACTTCAATAGGGGTAAAGTCATTTATCATAGTTACGGTCACAGAGTCCACCATAAAGTTGTCGGCGAATGCTGCTGATGTTCCTAATCCCATTACCAATGCTGCTGCAACAAATAACTTTTTCATAATTGTAGGTTTTTACTGTTAATACTATGTTGTTTAGTTTTCTCTGATAACAGAAAAACAATATCTGTGCCAGAAAACGGGATTGTTTTTTAAAGTGCTGATATTTAGTAAATTGCCTTCGATTGGGATGAAAGGAAGATGGGAAAAAGTGTGGAATATGGGGAATATCTTGTGGAATTATTCCACATGGCCGATGGGGGAATGGGGTATATACTGTAAGGTTGTGCCCTACTGGAACAGCAGGGGTAACAGCCTTACGGTACAGTAGATTCTTGTTGGTAAAGTTATTGAATATCGTACAGCTTCAATTTGTTATATAAAGTTTTCCGGTCTATGCCTAATAAGATGGCGGCTTTACTTTTATTATTTCCTGTTTGCTTCAATGCCTCAAGGATACGTTTCTTTTCTGCCGCTTCATCATGCAGGCTGAATGTCTGCGGACCGGCGGACCTTATAGGTTCCTGCAGCTCATAACCTAATTCGGCAAGGGTGATGAAGTTGCTCTGTGCCAATAGGGTGGCACGTTTTACTATATTTTTCAATTGCCGGAGGTTTCCGGGCCATGAATACGTTTGTAAAGCTTGGCTGGCAGCGGTATCAAACCCTATCAGCTGGCGGTCCAGTTCTCTGTTTGCCTGATCCAAAAAGAAATTGGCGAATAGCAGGATATCTTCTTGCCGCTCTTTTAATGCCGGCATACGAAGGGTGAATTCATTGATGCGGTGGTAAAGATCTTCGCGGAAGTTTCCTTTTTCAATGGCCTGTTGCAGGTTCTCATTGGTAGCGCTGACCAGTCGCACGTCTACCTCTATTTCTTTATTGGAGCCGACCGGACGGATACGTCTTTCCTGCAAGGCACGGAGCAACTGTATCTGTACTTCATAACTTAAGTTGCCTATTTCATCCAGAAACAAAGTACCTCCGTTGGCTTCTACGAATGCTCCTGTTTTGTCGTTTAACGCCCCTGTGAAGGAGCCTTTGACATGACCGAAAAATTCGGAAGCTGCCAGCTCTTTGGGGATAGAACCGCAGTCTATGGCAATGAATGGCTTGTCGGCCCGTTTGCTTAGCTGATGAATACGGTGCGCCACATACTCTTTACCTGTTCCGCTAGCACCGTTTATCAGCACGGACATGGGGGTGGGGGCTACCAGACCTACATAATTGTAGAGTTGGCGCGCTGCCTCGCTTTCCCCCTCCAGAAAATTAGAGGGAGGAACGGTTGCACTGTGGGGAACGGCTTTGTTCTTAGATGCTTTGGGCGCGACTGTGTTCTTTTCTATTCCTACCGGTGTGGGTAAAGCTTTGTTTTGCAATGCCTCATTAATTTTCTTCAGCAACTCATCCGGTTGTATCGGCTTTGAAATGTAATCACTGGCTCCATGTTTTATAGCCTGTACAGCGCTTTGGATGTCAGCATAGCCTGTCATGATGATGAGTGGGATGTTATATTTCTGTTCTTTCATCCATGAAAGCAAGAAGATACCATCTTGATCAGGCAGGCGCAGATCAGACAAAACAAGATCGTATGGTTGTGCATCCAGTTGTTTGCGTGCGCGCGCATTACTGCTTGCTGTATCAACCGAAAATCCTTTTTTACCCAGCCAAGTTTTCAACATGGTGGCAAAAGTCAAGTCATCTTCTACTATCAGAATGGAATGTGGCATCTTTATGTGGTTTTTATTCGTGCAAAAATAAGCTTTTTTCACGGTGTACCGAAACACGGACTCTATTTCTAATACCTTTTAACTTAACAGGGCTTAATTCTTCATGCTTCATTCGGTATTTCGATCTGCTTTTTTGCTTCGTCAATTACTTTTTCTATTTCTTCTATTATAAAGTTTGTTTTCTCTATCGCTTCTTCACCGATTTCGGTTGTCCCTCGTCTTTGTTCCATCCATGTCAGTGCAGGAATGCAACGGGTAGCTCCCAGCATGGTGAACAGTGGCAACAGTTTATGAGCTATTGCCGTGATGTCTTCCATATTCTTTTTCGCCAATGCTTCTTCCATACACTCTCGGTTCTTTTTTGTTTCGCTGATGAAGGTACGGAGTATTTCTGAGGCTGCTTCCGGATCATCTTCCGAGAAGGCGGTCAGGGCGGAGAAATCCAACGTCTCTTGTTGGGGATGATTTTCTTTGGCCGGTGCTATATGGGGAGTCGGATTTCCTGTGGCGGGTACATCCTTTCCTGTGACCTGGAAGATGGCTGTAAACAATTCGTTTATGGTGAAAGGTTTGTGCAGGCAACCGGCAAAGCCATGTGAACAGAAATAATTTTCGTCCATATCGCTACGGGCGGTCAGGGCGATCACCGGCAGGGTTTGCACCCATGATGTGTCCAGCGTGCGGATGGCTTTCAATAAGTCGAATCCGTTCATGGCAGGCATTTGTATGTCGGTGAGTAAGACGTCGAAGCGCTTTTCTTTCAATTGGTTGAGGAGCTCTTCGGGATGATGGCAGCAGGTCACAGTCACTCCGGGGCGTTCCAGCATGGCGGTGGTAAGCTGTAACTGTATGCGGTCGTCGTCAATTAAAATCAGGTGAATCGGCTCACTGTCTTCGCGTGGAGTGTCTGTTTGCCGGATCCCGGTTGCGTCAGGGGAAGCAGGAGTATGTTCTGCTCCCGGTCCGGAAAGATTTTCATCCGGATGGGAAGGACCCTCAGGCAAAGGCAGATATACATGGAAGCAGCTGCCTTTGTCTTGTTCGCTTTCTATCTTGATATCCCCTTCGAGCAGAAGCACCAGTTTACGGGTGATGGCCAGTCCCAAGCCGAATCCTTCTTGTCCTTGTGCATTATGGAGCCGGGTGAATTCCTGAAAGATACGTTGTTGCTCTTCTTGGCTGATACCGCATCCTGTGTCACTGATACTGAAATGCAATTGGCCGTTTTCCAATGCTGCCCGCAGGGTGATGCCTCCTTCTTTAGTGAATTTCAGTGCATTGGATAGCAGATTCTCCGCTATTTGGCGGATACGGAACGGGTCTCCTATGTATACGCGGTTCAATGATTCGTTGCAATGATAGTTCAGTTCCAGCTGTTTGGAGTCTGCCATCGGTTTGAAGCTAATATAAATGGTGTCGAACAGTTGGTGGGGGTTGAACGATACCTGGTTGACGTCCATTTTATGTGCATCCAGCCGGTGGTAATCCAGCAGGGATTTGACCAGGCTGAGCAGGTGATTGGCTGAACTCTGCATATTGTTCAGATAGAAACGCTGGCGTTCTTCGGTAGTGATCCGCTCCAGCAGGTCGGTATAGCCCAAGATGGAACCCACGGGAGCTTTGATATCGTGGGTGATGGTCAGCATTAGTTTTTCACGCGCCGCCAATAAGTCTTCGGCGCGACGTTTGGCTTTTTCCAGTTCTCGGCGGTAGTGGTTGCTGCGAGTGATGTCTCTCCATATCAGGACCAGAAAGAAAATAGCCAGAACCACAGCGACAATGGCGATTCCCGCCACTGTGCGGATAGAGCTTTGGCGAATATATTCCTCTTGTATATGTTTGTTTTGGGCCAAAGCTTGCTCTTCCTCCTCTATAGTACTTAATAGCTGATTGACTTTCTGACTTAGTTTCAAGCCGCTGAGGCGCAGGGACTGGGTGCGGCGATTGACCATTTCCATACGTTCTTGTTGGGTATCGGTTACTCGGCTCTGTATGTTTTTCAACATGGTGACCACAGTATCTGCCGGACTGTATGCCTCGGTCAGCGTATCGGTATATTCTTCCTGAATCACATTGTTGACCTGTGTGGAATCTGCTTTTCCGGGCGAGAACACTTCTCCCAAACGTTTGAAGAAGCTTTTGGGCTTTTTACGAATAATATAAGAATTGGTGTGTGTGATTACTTTTTTTCGTACATGGGGAAGGCTGAGCAAGGAATCTTGCTGGGCGATCAGTTCGTCTATATGCTGTTTGTAAAGTATATCTGTCCCACCGTCCTGAATTGCTTTCAGCAGGTTGCGCATATTCCGTTCTTTATCCATGAAAAGCATTCCTACGGTATCCAGTCGCGCCAGTTGTATGCTGTCTGTCAGCAACGTGCGTAGGGAGTCAAGTGCCGTGGTGGCTTGTTTCATGGCTCGTTGGTATCGGTAGTATTGTTCTATTTGTCCCGTACTGAGTGATTGTCCGATGACTTCCGCCTGATAGAGCTGGCCGATAATTTGGTTGGTGACATGGCGCCGTTGGCTCAGGATGGCTTCATCATCACCGGTTCCGGACAGTGACTTCATTTCTTGATAGATATATCCGATAGATATAAAGAGCAGTGCAGTCAGCAGAATATAGCCGAATGCAACTTTCAGCTTGGTGGAACGGTTGGGCAGGCTCATGGTGGTTTTATTTTTATTTCGTATCACGGTTAAAGCGCAGGTAATAGAGTATTCCGGCTGTAGTCAGTCCGAAAGGAAATGCCATCCATATTCCTATGATTCCCCAATCCATGATGAAACCGAAAAAATAGCCGGCCGGCAGGGAGATAAGGAAATAGGCGATGAATGCGATATACATCATGGGTTTCACATCTGCGATTCCACGAAGGGCATTGGCGAAATTTATCTGTAAACCATCACCAAACTGGTAGATGATGAACGGAATGATAAGTTGTGCTACCATTACGCTGACCGCCGGACTGTCGCTGAACCATCCTCCCAGTTCGTTACGCAGCAGGAAGATGGGCAGGGCGCCTATCAGTGCGATGAGCAGCATGATATGGAATCCGGCGTATGCAGAGCGCCTGACGTTCATCCGGTCATTCTGTCCGCGGAAGTTGCTAACCCGCACGGCAACGGCTGCTCCCATGCCATAATACATCATAAAGCAGATTTGGGAAATGGCGAGCATCACTTGGTGGGCCGCCAGAGCAGTAGTCCCGATCCATCCCACCATAATGGCACTGAGACTGAACGAAGCAGTTTCCATTCCCATCTGCATGGCAATGGGCCATCCCAGTTTGTTCAGGTGCAGGAAGTCTGCCCGGTTGAGCGTATTGTGTAGAAAGCCTTCTTTATAAATATGATAACGTCGGGTACAGAAAAAAATGACGGCGAACACGATCACCATCATGATACGGGAGGCCAATGTGGAAATTCCCGCTCCCAGCAATCCCATTTCGGGCATTCCCAGTTTACCGTAAATCAGAATATAGTTGCCGATAATGTTCATTACATTTCCTGTCAATAAGATCCACATGGAAACGCGGGTATCGGTTATGCCGTCGGCAAATTGCTTGAAACCGTTGAAAAGCAGTACAAACAACAAGGATATCAGTAAAACGATGAAGTAGGGACGCATTAAAGGCAGCAGTTCTTCGGGTTGCCCCAGTCGGTGGATATTCAGATAAAGTATCCACATGATGAGTGTGAGCAATACGGCCAGCAGTGTGTTGGCAAACAGGCTGTTCTTCAGCATTCGTCCCACTACATGGGTTTCTCCTCGTCCGAACAGACTCCCTACGATAGGAGTCAGCCCGTATGAGAATCCGGTAGCGAAAATAATGGCCAAAGTAAACATATTGTTGACAAAACTGGCGGCGGCTAATTCATTCGTGCTGTGATGGCCTATCATCAATGTATCGGCAAAACCCAAAATGATGACACCTATCTGGCCGATAACGATAGGGATACCTAAAGTGAAAAGTGCTTTGTAATGTTGCATGGTTAATAAATTGCTAATGTGCCAATATGCTAATTTGCCAACTGGCTGCGCTGTGTTCCGCATGGCGCAGCCAGTTGGCAAATTAGCACATTATCAGGTCGGCAAATTACTTTTATAGTAGAGTGTGGAACAATTTTCTCGCACAAATGTTTTTTGTGCAGCTTCTTTTATCTGGCCGGCAGTGACCGAGCGATATTTGTTTACTTCATTGTTAATATCTTCCGCTTTGCCGGTCAGTTCAAAATAAGCCAGATTGGTAGCCACATTCAGGTAATTCAGGTTATTGAATATCTGTTCACTTTCATAGCGGTTCTTTACTTTTTCCAGCTCGTCTTCATCCACACTTTCTTCCGTCAATGCCTTCAGTTCCTGCCATACGGCAGCTTCGGCAGCTTCCAGCGTGACGCCTGGGGCGGGTTTGCCGGTGATATGGAACAATCCCTCGTCAATGCTGCCCGATATATAGGCGTCGATACTGTTGAATACCTGTTTCTCTTGTACCAGATGCTGCACCAGACGGCAGGAACGTCCGCTGCTCAGCAAGTCGCTTAGCATATCAAAAGCATAGTAGTCGGGATGGCGTCGTTCACAGATATGGAATGCCATAAAGAGCGCGTCTACAGGCACGTTCCGCTCTACTGTCAGTCGGCGTTCCTCCGTTTGCCGGGGTTCTGCCGGCAGTGAGCGGGGGGCTACGTTGCGGCGCGGGATAGGGCCGAACCACTTTTCAGCCAATGTCACTGTCTCTTCAAAAGTAATATGTCCCGTTACAGCCAGAATGGCGTTGTCCGGTGCATAATATTTAAAGAAAAAGGCTTTCACCTCTTCAAGGGTGGCATTGGCTATGTGGCTGATTTCTTTACCGATGGTAGGCCACTGGTACGGATGCACCTTATAAGCTAGGGCGCGTAGCAGATGTGAGGCGTCTCCGTATGGCTGGTTCAGGTTCCGCTGTTTGAACTCTTCGATTACCACTTGCCGTTGCACTTCCAGACTGCGCGGGTTAAAGTCGAGGGACAACATACGGTCACTCTCCAGCCAGAATCCGGTTTCCACATTCTGACGAGGGAGGGTGATGTAATAATTGGTTATGTCATTATTTGTCCATGCGTTGTTTTCGCCTCCGGCATTTTGTACCGGAGTGTCATAGTCGGGCACATGGATGGAGCCTCCGAACATCAGGTGCTCAAACAGATGGGCGAATCCGGTATGATCAGGATCTTCATCGCGTGCGCCCACATCGTACAATAGGTTCAGTGCCACCATCTGAGTCGTATTGTCCTCATTGTGTATCACACGCAGCCCGTTGGACAAGGTGTATCGGTTAATGTTAATCATCTGAGTCGCAAATTACTGAATACTTGCCTTGAGAATCCGGATATTCTCTATAGGGCGGTCTGCGCGGTTCGTTTTTGCTATTTCAATATTGTCCACTACTTCCATACCTTCGGTTACTTCACCGAATACGGTATAAGAACCGTCCAGGTGGGGAGCGCCGCCTATGGTGCTGTATGCTTTGATCTGTTCGGGGGTGAAGCGGAATTTCTCTTCTTTGTCCGCCAGCTCACGGGCTTGGGCTTCCAAGGTGTCCTGTAATTCCAGTAACCCGGCATTGTCTCCTGCCTTGCGCATCTTGTATATTTCCTTCATGTGCTGGCGTGCCAGACTGTCGAACAGAGCTTCTTCACGCTGTTCGTTTATTTTGTTCTCCATGCCCAGCAATTGCGGTTCGGTGAACTTGCGTCCGGTAACAATATAGAACTGGCAACCCGATGAAGCCTTTTCGGGGTTCACATCATCACCCTGGCGTGCTGCCGCCAATACTCCTTTCTTGTGGAAGAATTTCGGATTGAACTCAGCGGGAATGGTGTAACCCACATCACCGCTGCCCAGCATGGCAGTATCCGATGCGTTTTTGCTGTCCGGATCGCCAGCTTGGATCATGAATTGTTTGATAACCCGGTGGAACAATGTACTGTCATATACTCCTTCTTTTACCAGTTTGATAAAGTTATCACGATGTTTCGGCGTTTCATTATACAGGGCCACTGTGATATTTCCCATGGTGGTTTCCAGTTTTACCAAGGTACGCTTTTCATTTTCCATATGATGATTTGTTTGTCTTTTCGAGCCGGCGTTGCATGCAGTCAATGCAATGAAGGCCAGGCATATTAGTAAAATTTTGTTTGAAGTCATGAGCTATTTTTTATTTATCGGACAAAGATAGGAAATAAAATTGAGAGTAAGAGCGGAAAAGCGAAGAAAGGAAGGATAAAAAAAGGGAGAGAGCGGAGGAATACTTCAGACGCAGACGCGGCAGAACCAGGTCTTTTTTCCTCACAAACGTGCGTGTTCTTATAATTTGTAGAGAAGAAAAGTAAATGAGGCAGAGTGAGGGGAAGAGAAGCACCGGAAAGAGAAAAGACGAAAGAAAATAGATAAAAAGACCGGCGGCAAAACCGGAAGATGATAAAACTTGAAAAAAGAAAATTAAAAAAGTTTCTGAATAACATGGTTTGCATAAGTCTTGAAATTCGCATTGAATAGTAGTATGGCATCCATCGTTTCAGAGGGAAGTCTTTGATGAAGGATGCCGGATTTATATCATATTTGTAATATGCGCGCACGTGTGTGAGAAAAAGGAACTGCGTCTACGTTGGAAGTAGCTTCCGTCTTCTTGGAAATCTGTCGGCTTGTCCGTATTGTTCATATTATGGGAACAGACGGGAGAGCTGAAAGATTTAAATTTTGCGGGGGTAAGATTATAGATCTTTCCTAGTGGCAACAGGTAGTCCGTAAGTTCTTTTTTAATAAATTATGGGAAACAAAAGATAAAAGCTGCGTTCTTTCAACCATTATGCCGATAAAATTGTTTAAATTTGCAGGAATACTTGTACAGACACTCGATGAAGAAAAAATATGTTCGTTGGACATTGTGGACGATAGCATCTCCGTTCATTCTGTTCATCATTTTATGTATATTGATTTATTTGCCACCTATTCAGAATTTTCTGGTGGACAAAGCTGCTGTATATGCCTCGGAAGCTACGGGTATGAATATCTCCGTGGGACGTATCTCTTTGTCTTTTCCGTTGAATCTGGTGGTGACCAATGTAGATGCTGCTTCCCCGCATAATGATACGTTGCTCAGTGTACGCCGCCTGCAAGTGAATGTGCAGTTGCTGCCACTGCTGAAAAAGCAGGTGGAAGTGGATGGCATATCCCTGCAAGGAGCCACAGTGAATTCTAATGACTTGATACATGGCATGAAGTTGAACGGTACTTTGGGGGAATTGTTCATTTCCAGTCATGGAGTGGCACTGGACCCCGAAACTGCCATCGTTAACAAAGTCTTGTTGAAAGATACGGATTTATCTCTTTGCCTGAATGACACCGCTGCGGCCGATACGGCTGCAAGCGACACCGCCTATTGGAAAATAATATTGCAGGATATTGATTTACAGAATGTATCCTTTGCGCTGGATATGCCTTTGGACAGCTTGTCATTGGCGGCTTCGCTGGATAATGCCATACTGCGCGATGGGCTGATAGACTTGCATAAATCGGCCTATTCGCTGCAAACGTTTCGGATAGAGAACGGACGTGTGCGTTACGATAACGGGAAGCCGCTGGCTGCCGACAGCCTGTCCTCCGGACTGGACCCCTCCCATATTGCACTGACGGATATCGGTGTGAAACTGGATTCCCTATACTACGGAGGTAGGAATATGAAAGCCATAATCAGCCAGTTTGTGCTGAAAGAGCGTTCGGGAGTGGAAATCGTTTCTGCCACAGGGCGGATGGTTTCCAATGACAAGGTGCTGCGTGTGCCTTCATTGAAACTGGAAACCCGGGATTCTTATCTGGAACTGAACGCTGCGATGGATTGGAATGCCTTGGATTTTAAGGATGAAGGCTTGGTGTCCGCACGGCTGATGGCTGATATAGGAAAGCCGGATGTGGTGAGATTCATGGGAAGTATGGATGAAAAGTTTATCCGGCAGTATCCTTCCGAACCCTTGCGCATCCGTACAGGGATCGACGGTGATTTGAACAAGCTGAAACTGACTACGCTGACTGCCGAGCTGCCCGGTGCATTGGGATTGTTCGCCCGGGGGGAGCTAACCCATCTGACAGACAGTCTGCTGCGCGGGGGGGATATCACTTTGGAAGCTGAAACCAAGGATTTGAAGTTTGTTTCCACGTTGGCTGAAGGAATAGAAATTCCATACGGAACGCGCTTGGAAGGCAAATTTACGATGGCGGGCACTAAAATGGGCACGGACCTGCTGCTGATGCAGCCCGAAGCCCAGGCGGTGGTTGCGGCCGATACTATTCCTATAACGGTTTATAATGACAGCATCTCCGTAGCGGATGATTTCAAGATGGAACGGGCAGCCCGTCTGTTTGCCAAATACGACTTGTCGCGTGACAGGTATGAGGCAGACTTGGCTGTCAATCATTTTGACCTGCACCAGTTTATGCCTGCCGATTCTTTGTACACCTTGTCCACCCGTCTGAAAGTGGAGGGGGAAGGTTTTGACTTTTTTTCTCCCCGTACTTATTTCAATGCGGAGGGCGGCATAGACCGTTTCCATTATGGCAGTTATCATCTGACAGGAATTTCATTGGCTGCCGGACTGGAGAAATCGAAGGTGCATGCTTCACTGGCAGTGAAAAACTGGACCATGGATATCAAGGCGCATTTGGATGGTATCTTGAAACCTCATGATGTTTCGGGCGACTTGAAAATGGATGTGGCTCATTTGGATTGGCAGGCGCTTCATCTGATGGATACCCGTTTTCAGACCTCCCAGCACCTGGGGGTCCGTTTCAGCAGTGACCTCAGAAAAAGGTATGTCGTAGAGGCCGAGATGACGAATGCCACGATTGTCACTGCCAAACGCACTTCCCATTCCAAGGACCTGTTTGCTGGATTCAGTACTTCCAGAGATTCCACTTTTGCTTATCTGCGTGCGGGGGATCTTGATTTGAGTCTGGAAGGAGCAGGGCACATGGAATACATTTCCGGCAGGGCGGATTTGCTGATGAAGAAACTGGCGGAACAATGGGAAAGCAAACATATTGAACAGGAGGAGCTTCGGGAATTTCTTCCGGGACTATGTCTGAAAATATCTTCCGGTCCCGATAATCCGATAGCCAATTATCTGTCAATGATGGGGTTGTCATACAGTCGTCTGTTTATGGATGTGGATTCATCTCCGGCAGAGGGATTGAACGGGGAGGCTTATTTATATGGATTGCGTACAGACAGCCTGACTTTGGATACCATCTATTTGGATGTACAGCAGGACCTGAATGGCATAAATATGTTGAGCGGAGTGGTGAACGGACCCAAACCGGGACAGGAGGCGTTTGATGTGACGCTGGAGGGAAATGTGGGAAACAACAGTGCCCAGTTGTTGGTTCAATACCTGAATGCCCGTAAAGAACAGGGAGTATATATGGGCGTGATGGCCGACCTGCGCCGCCACGGCATACGCATGAAGGTTTTTCCAGAGCATCCCACGTTGGTATACCGTCCTTTTACCGTGAATAAAAATAACTATATTTATCTGGCTGACAACGGGCGGATTCATGCAAATCTGGATTTGCATGACGAGCAGGGGACCGGACTCAGTTTCTATACCAATCGGGAAGATACCATAGCCAAACAGGATATGACGGTGGAGCTTTCACGCATCAATCTGAAAGAATTCCGGCGTATCCTTCCCTATATGCCTGATATGGAAGGATGGATCGGAGCAGAAGCGCATTATATAGATTCCGGTCCGTATATGATGGTGAGCAGTGATTTGCGTATAGATGAATTCAAATATGAAGGCAGTGCGTTGGGAAATTGGGAACTGGGTGGTGTGTATCTGCCCGGTGAGGCAAAGGATCATCATCTGGATGCCTATATACGCCATGATGGTGAGGAGATAGCTCATTTGGGAGGTATCTATCTGCCCGCGGAGGAAGGAACGGGAAGCCTGAGCGCGGATATAGCCTTCGAACATTTTCCGCTGAATGTCGCCAATCCGTTTGTGCCCGACCGCATGGTGGAACTGGACGGGGATATTGATGGAACATTGTCCATGAAAGGTGATCCGGCCAAACCCTTGCTGAATGGGGAACTGGCATTGGATTCCGTGACTTTCTTCATGCCGGAGATGTCTGCCATGTTCCGTTTTGATAATGAACCGGTGCAGGTGGTGAACAGTAAGATGATGTTCAAGGAGTTCGATATATTCACCAAAGGCAAGACTCCTTTTACCATTAACGGCGAGGTGGATTTCTCGGATTTGGAACGGACGGCAGTGAACCTTAAAATGCATGCCGAGAATTATGAGTTGCTGAATGCTCCCCGTACCAAGCGGGCTATGGTTTACGGCAAGATGTATGTGGATTTTAACGCAACGCTGCGCGGTCCTGTGGAGGAACTGGTGATGCGGGGGAACATGAACATCTTGGGGAAGACCAATGTGACCTATGTCCTGAAAGACTCTCCCTTGACGGTGAACGACCGTTTGGGGGATATGGTGACTTTTGTCAATTTCAACGACACAACTTCGGTAGAGGAGTCCTCTGTCCAGCAAATCTCTTTGGGAGGGATGGATGTGGCCATGACCATGCATATAGACCAGGCGGTGCAGGCACGTGTGGATCTGGTGCCGGACGGCTCCAACTATATGTTGCTGGAAGGAGGCGGAGACTTGTCATTCCAGTACACTCCTCAGGGGGATATGTTGCTGACCGGGCGTTATTCCTTGATGAGCGGGGAGATGAAATACCAGATTCCGATTATTCCGCTGAAGACTTTTAATATTCAAAATGGCAGTTATGTGGAGTGGACGGGAAATATCATGAATCCGCAACTGAACATTACCGCGACCGAAAGGGTCCGTGCTTCGGTGGGCGAGGATGGAAAGACTTCGCGTATCGTCGGGTTTGATGTAGGGATCGCTTTGAGCCAGAGTCTGGAGAATCTGGGGCTGGCGTTTACCCTTTCGGCTCCCGAGGATGCGTCTGTGCAAGACCAGCTGAATGCCATGTCGGTGGAGGAACGGGGAAAACTGGCTGTCACCATGCTGGTGACCGGAATGTATATGGCTGAAGGAAACTCTACGGGAGGATTTAATGTGAATAATGCCTTGAACTCATTCCTGCAGAGCGAAATCTCGAATATTGCCGGAAAAGCACTTGATATCAATGTGGGCATGGAAACGGTGGATGACGCCGATAGCGGCGGGAAACGCACGGATTATAATTTCCAGTTCGCCAAACGTTTCTGGAATAACCGCTTCCGTATAGTGGTAGGCGGTAAAGTGTCTACCGGAAGTACGGTACAGCAGGATGAAACCTTTATTGATAATGTATCCATAGAATACCGCTTGGACAACAGCGGTACCCGGTATGTCAAGCTCTTCCACGACAAGAACTATGAGAGTGTGCTGGAAGGTGAGATCATAGAGACCGGTGTGGGTATTGTGCTTCGCAAGAAGATGAGTCACCTGGGCGAACTGTTTATTTTCAAGTCTAAGAAGAAAAAATGATTGTTGGAGATATGGAGAGAAAACATAACATAAACCTGCTTCTATTATCGGTATTGTTGCTGATGACAGCTGCCTGCTCTACTACCAGGAATTTGCCGGAAGACGAAACGCTATATGTCGGTGTGAAAAATATGGAGATTCTGAATGAAGACAAGACCCCTGCCGGTGTCCAGACCTTGGAAGAGGTGGAGGCTGCTTTGTCTTATCCTCCCAATAATGCCATTTTGGGAAGCAACTCCTTGCGTTTTCCCATTCCTTTCGGTTTGTGGATATACAATGATTTTGTGAAATACCAGGATAAAAAGGGGGTGGGGCATTGGATCTTCAACAAGCTGGGGTCTACTCCGGTGTATTTGTCTACGGTGAATCCGGAAACCCGTGTGAAGGTGGCCACCAATCTGTTGCATGATTATGGCTTTTTCAATGGTGCTGTGACTTATTCTGTAGACTCGTTGAAGAATCCTCGGAAAGCCAAGTTAAGTTATAAGATTGATATGGCGAACCCTTATTATCTGGACTCTGTCATGTATCTGAAATATCCTCCTCGCGCCGATAGTCTGATCAGGGCTGCTTATGACCAGAGGGTATTGCATAAAGGAGATAATTTCAGTGTGTTGAAACTGGAGGAGGAGCGCCAGCGGCTGAGTACCCTTTTCCGTAACAATGGTTATTATTATTTCCGTCCCGAATTCATTACTTTCCGTGCGGATACCTTGCGCAAACCGGGAATGGTCAGTTTGCAGGTTGTCCCGAAAGCTGGAGTGCCTGCCGATGCGAAAAGACCTTATTATATAGGGAATACTTCTGTTTATCTTACCGGATATAAAGGAGAGGAACCTACTGATTCCATCGTCTTTCCGGGAATGACTTTACACTATAGCGGTAAGAAACCCGGTATCCGCCCCGGAGTATTGGCTAAGCGCTTCTTTTACCAGAAAGGGCAGCTTTATTCTCAGGCCCGTCAGAATTTCACGCAGGAAGCCTTGGCGCGTTTGGGCATTTTCAAATTTGCCGAGTTCCGCTATGCCCCGCAAGATACATTGCCGGGGTGTGATACGCTGAATGTGCGGATGAATGCTACATTCGATTTGCCGTATGACGGAGAACTGGAATTCAATGTGACTACCAAAAGTACGGATCAGACTGGTCCCGGAGCGATTTTCAGCCTCTCGCGGAAGAATTTCATGCGTACAGCCGCCACGCTTTCTTTCCAGTTGAAAGGGTCATACGAATGGCAGACCAATTCTACGGCGGACGGGAACAGTTCTAAATTGAACTCATACGAGTTGGGAACTTCTTTTTCATTGGAGTATCCTCGCCTGGTGTTGCCGTGGATGAGTAAAAAAATGATGAGCTCGCGATTTCCGCAGCATACCTCATTCAAGTTGTATGCCAGTCAGTTGAACCGTGCCCGCTTCTTTAAAATGCTTTCTTTCGGTGGAACGGTGTCATACGATTTCCAGCCTTCGCGGGTATGGAAACATACTGTGACTCCTTTCAGATTGGCATTTAATACGTTGCAGCATACTACTACACGTTTTGATACGATAGTGGACAAGAACCGGAGCTTGAAAATCAGTTTGGGAAATCAGTTTATTCCAGCTATGAGTTATACGTTTACGTATGATAACGCCCCGTTGAAGAAACGCAATAATTTATGGTGGGAAACTTCCTTTACTTCGGCAGGTAATCTGACTTCGTTGGTGTATGCTGCTTTTGGGAAGGGATTCAAGGAAACAGATAAGAAGTTATTAAACAGTCCTTATGCGCAATTCCTGAAAATGACATCTGAAGTGCGTTGTTTGTTTAAAGTCGGAGAGAAACAGCATATAGCCACTCGTTTGATGGGGGGAATTTTGTATGCATATGGGAACCAGACTGTAGCGCCTTACAGCGAGCAGTTCTATATTGGGGGAGCTAACAGTATCCGTGCGTTTACAGTGCGCTCTATCGGCCCCGGTTCTTATCGTCCCGAAGATAAACAGTATGGTTATCTGGATGAAACCGGAGATGTGAAGCTGGAAGCGAATGTGGAATACCGTTTCCCTATCCTGGGTGATTTGTACGGGGCAGCTTTTCTGGACGCGGGAAATGTGTGGCTGCTGCGTGAACAAAAGAATGAGGAAGGTGAGAATATACGTCCCGGCGGTTTGCTTACTCTTCGTAATTTTGCTAAAAGTATAGCTTTGGGTACTGGGGTGGGATTGCGTTATGACCTTACTTTCCTGGTGATCCGCCTGGATCTGGGTATTGCTCTTCATGATCCGTATGATACCGGCAAGAAAGGATATTATAATATTCCTAAGTTTAAGGATGGACTGGGATTGCACTTTGCCATCGGCTATCCTTTCTAGAAATAGGGCTTGATTTGTGTCAAAAGGAGGGAAATGATTGATTTATGCTCGAATTTGAATGGAATGTAGCTTTTTTCCTCCGTATTATTTTGTAGCTTTGTACCATCAAATATTCAATTTTAAATAAATAAACTATGAAACCAACTTTATTTTTATTGGCGGCTGGTATGGGCAGCCGTTACGGAGGATTGAAGCAATTGGATGGTCTGGGTCCTAACGGCGAAACTATTATGGATTATTCTATTTATGACGCTATCAACGCCGGCTTTGGAAAACTGGTCTTTGTTATCCGTAAAGATTTTGAACAAGATTTTCGTGAAAAGATTATTTCTAAATATGAAGGTCATATTCCTTGCGAACTGGTATTCCAGGCTTTAGACAATCTGCCGGAGGGTTTTACTTGTCCTGCGGAGCGTACAAAACCTTGGGGAACTAACCATGCTGTCATGATGGGAGCTGATGTGATACAGGAACCGTTTGCGGTGATCAATTGCGATGACTTCTATGGCCGTGACTCGTTCCAGGTAATGGGCAAGTTCCTTTCTGCACTGCCCGAAGGTGCTAAAAACACGTATGCTATGGTGGGCTTCCGTGTAGGAAATACATTGAGCGAGAGTGGAACGGTATCCCGCGGCATCTGTGGAACCAATGCGGATCATTTGTTGACTTCCGTGGTAGAACGTACCAAAATTCAGCGCATAGACGGAGAAGTGAAGTATATTGACGACAATGGCGAATGGACAGCTACCCCTGACACAACTCCGGTGAGCATGAACTTCTGGGGCTTTACTCCTGATTACTTTGCTTACAGCAAGGAATTCTTTAAAGCATTCTTGAGCGATCCTAAAAATATGGAAAACTTGAAGAGCGAATTCTTTATTCCGCTGATGGTGGACAAGCTGATTAATGACGGTACTGCTACCGTTGAGGTATTGGATACTACCAGCAAATGGTTTGGAGTAACTTATCCTGAAGACCGTCAGAGTGTGGTTGACAAGATACAGGCATTGGTGGATGCCGGTGAATATCCTGCAAAATTATTTTAAGATGAGAGGTAGTGTAGTCACACTTATATAATTTACTTTCGGGGGCTGTCCGTTTTTTTTCGGACAGCCCCCGTTGGATTACTATTTTTTATCTTCTGTTTTCATTATTGCATCTTGTATTCGCTGGGAGATAACCCGGTATGGTGCTTGAAGTATTTGCCAAAAAAGGAAGGGTTCGGGAAGTTCATAAAATAAGCTACTTCCTGAATAGACATGACGGAGTATTTCAACAGCGCTTTGGCTTCCAGTATCACATATTCGTCAATCCACTCTCCGGCAGTTTTTCCGCTCACTTTCTTTACTACGGTGGAGAAATGTTTGGGACTCAGGAATAATTGCTCCGCATAAAAATCTACGCGTCTTTCTTTACGGTGATGTTCGGTCAGCAAGTTGATGAACTGGTTGAACAATACCTCTTCCCTTTTCAGTGATTTCGGATTCTCGGAAAGGAATTCCGGTTGTTTTCTATGAAGGATGGAACCTATCTTATATAAATAGGCCCCCATTAGTCTGCGTACGATTTCTGTCCTGAAGTTATCGTTCCGGCTTACGGTTTCTTCTATCAGTTCATAGAATGATTTCAGTTCCTGTACCTCTTCTTCCATCAAATGAAATTTGGGATTCTCTTTCAATGAGATGAAAAATGGCATGAAACTGTTCAGGTTGATATACATCTCTTTTAAGAAATCAGATGATATTAAAAACATTTGTGACAAATGAATGCCCGGTGATAACATGGACTGTAGAATATCGCCGGGAGCGCAAATAATCAGATCGTTTTGCTCAATGTCGTATTCCCGTAAATTGATATTGACTTTGGCAGAGCCTTTTTCACGGATAGAGAT
The DNA here is from genome assembly GCF_031119655.1 of Phocaeicola sp. GP0067. Lineage (NCBI taxonomy): Bacteria > Pseudomonadati > Bacteroidota > Bacteroidia > Bacteroidales > Bacteroidaceae > Phocaeicola > Phocaeicola sp. GP0067. The sequence goes on along the minus strand of NZ_JAVHZY010000029.1, from coordinate 36,702 downwards.
AATGATTCCATCCAGCCGTAATGGGTATTTAAAGATGGGGTTCATATTCTCGGGGATGTAATGTTCGCTTCTATCCATTACGAAATCATTGTTAATCCCTTTTAGACTGGGATTCATCTGTCGGATACGGGCTATGGATATATTTCCTATTTCATGTTCCATATTTCTTAATTTTGCCTCAAATGTATAAATCAAAAGTCAATAATCCACTCTTTTTTTCTCATAATATCATTTTTTAATTGAAATTGACGGATGTGAATTCGGAGGCGTGTGATGGCAGGAATTCTTAATTCTATTTAAAAGGGGGATGCTGGCAAACTATTTGTACATAATAACGTGTATATTTAACAACAGAATTATAAAGAACAAAACTATGTCAATGTATTGGATCTTATTTATTGGAATCGCGGTAATCAGCTATATTGTACAGAATAGTCTGCAAAGCAAGTTTAAGAAATACTCGAAGATGCCTTTGGCCAGCGGTATGACAGGAAAGGATGTGGCTGAAAAAATGTTGCATGATAACGGTATCTATGACGTGCGTGTAACCAGCACTCCGGGTATGCTGACCGATCATTATAATCCGGCAAACAAAACGGTGAACCTTAGTGAAGGGGTATATGGAAGCAACAGTGTGGCTGCTGCGGCAGTTGCCGCCCATGAATGCGGACACGCCGTGCAACATGCGCGTGCATACGCTCCGCTAAAGATGCGCTCGGCTTTGGTGCCTGTGGTGCAGTTCTCATCTTCTATTATGACTTGGGTGTTACTGGCAGGTATTTTGATGGTGAATACTTTCCCGCAGTTATTGTTGGCAGGAATTTGTCTTTTTGCCATGACCACTCTTTTCAGCTTTATTACGTTGCCTGTTGAGATCAATGCCAGCCAGCGTGCGTTGGTATGGTTGAGCAAGGCCGGAATTACAAATTCATATAACCATCATGCGGCAGAGGATGCGTTGCGTTCGGCTGCTTATACGTATGTGGTTGCGGCACTTAGTTCGTTGGCTACACTGATTTACTATATAATGATTTATATGGGACGTCGTGACTAAGACCTTATAAGGGAAATATATTTTTATTATAGAAGGCTGCCTACGGGGCAGCCTTTTCTAGTTATATTTTGATTAGTTTCGAAATAATTTTTGTTTTAATCTCTTTTTCTTTTCGTTTTAATTTGTATTTTTGCCCTGTCAGCAAAATGAGATAATACCTATGAAAAAACAATTACTGGTCTTTTTAACAATTTGTTGTTTCCCGTTTATGCTAAATGCACAAATGCCGGAACGTACTCCCGAGAATATTGCAAAATACAAAGAATTGTGCCGTGCCCATATTTATAAAGATATGAAAGGCATGTATCGTGAAGCCGGAGGAGCTTTAGTCTTTCCGTTCCTTGCTCCGGGAAGTAATCAATACTTAGATATGCTATGGGATTGGGATTCTTGGTTGAGCAACATCGCTCTGCGCCAAATCTTATTAGAGAACGGCACGGAAAAGGATAAGCAGGAGGCCCTGAAGTATGAACAGGGATGCATCCTCAATTCCTTGCACTATGGAGGTATGGACGGTTGGATTCCTATCTGGATAGAACGGAATGCCCCTAGCCGCGAAGAGATGTTGAAAACACGGAATCCTTGGAAAAGCAATATGCACAAACCTACATTGGCACAACATGCCGCCTTTATTGTCCGCAATATGAACGGGGATGCGGAGTGGTTGCGCGATGATTTTTATACGTTGCAGGCATTTGTCTGTAAATATTTGAATTTTCATCGTCACAAGGCGACTGGGTTATTCTATTGGGAAACTGATGAGGCTATCGGAGTTGATAATGATCCCAGTACTTTTTATCGTCCTCAGGGCAGTTCGGGATCCATCTTCTTGAACGCGTTGATGTATCGCGAATTACAGGCTATGGCATACTTGGCCGGCTGTCTGAATTTGGATGATATAGCAGTTTCCTTTGAGAAAGAAGCGGCAGTATTGAAAGGAAAGGTACAAGAACATTGTTGGGACCCGCGTGACCGTTTTTATTATAGTGTGGATTTGAATCTGCTTCCGGTGGAGAAACCGGATATAAAGGGGCTGTACCCGGGACAATTGTTTCTGCACGTAGGGCAGCCGCGTGATTATGATTGTTTGATTCAGCGTCTTAGTGTGTGGAGCGGATTTATGGCGATGTGGGCTGAAATTGCCACTCCGGAGCAAGCAAAGGAAATAGTGCGGATTCATTTTCATGATACTTGCTCCTTTAACGCTCCGGCGGGAATCCGTACTTTGTCTCCTTTGGAAAAAATGTATAATGTACGTGCCAGTGGGAATCCGTCTTCCTGGCAAGGTCCGGTTTGGATTAATGTGAATTATCTGGTCTTTCGTGGATTGGTGAAATATGGATTTACGGAAGAGGCCCGGGAATTGGCGGAAAAGACCATTTTGCTTTTGGGACGTGACTATGAACGTTTCGGGGCATTACATGAATATTATCTGCCTGATAATGGTGAGCCGGTATTGAATAAAGGTTTTCAGAACTGGAATTTACTGGTGTTGAATATGGCTGCATGGTTGGATGGGAAACCATTCGTTACTGAATTCTAGGTATGAAGCTGCCTTTTGACATAGAGCGGGAATTAATTCGGAAACTTATAAATGGAGACAAGATTGCTTTCAGCCATCTTTTCTCTTTTTATAAGTCCCAGGTCCTTTATTATTGTGTCCATTTTGTCAAGGATAAAGAGATAGCTGAGGATATAACACAAGATATTTTTTTGACCGTTTGGGAAAAGAAGGAAGATATTCGGATTGAGCAGTCTTTTTCCGCTTTTCTTTATACTATAGCAAGAAATCGTATTTACGATATATTTCGTTCTCTGTCTGCCCGATCTGTGCTATACGAAAAACTGATGGAACAGGCCATTGATTATGTAGATGATGTAGAGAAGAGTCTGGAAGAAAAGAATATTAAGGAATTGATTGCACAGGCTTTGGAACAGTTGAGTCCGCGCCAACGGGAGATTTTCGAATTGAGCCGGAATAGAGGACTGTCTCATAAAGAAATAGCTGAACAACTTGGTTTGTCTGTTTATACTGTGCAAGATCATATAAAAAATGCATTAGAGAAAATTCGTGCTTATCTGATCCCTTTCATTAGTGCCTGTCCAATACTTGTAAGCCTAATCATATTAAAATACGTTAAACCATAAGATTCCTATCCCCACCTTTTGCTTTTGATTCGTATCCTTTATAAAGAAACGAAAGAAATGCATAATGAAAGAAAAACAAAAGATACATTATTCGGTTTGGAAAAGATTTGTTGACGGTATTTATACCTGTAAGGATATTGAGGAACTGTTGGCAGACACAAAGACAGACCGGTCAAAAGACTTTGATGAAGCTTCTGCTTGTTTATGGAAAACTGGTGAAGAAGAGTCTTCATCCTCATGGGAGGAATGGATTTCCAATGAGCGTCAGGCACTTCAAATTATCAGCAATTACGAGGATAGGCGTCGGAATCACTCTATCTATTTAGTAAAAAAATGGGGGAGCATTGCTGCGGCTATATTGCTTTGCATCGTTTTGAGCGTAGTTTATTTTGCTAATCCGGCAGGCATGAAGGTTGCTCAATATGAAATACACGTACCTTATGGTAAAAGACAAAAAGTGGTGCTCCCTGACGGGACAAAAGTGATCTTGAATGCAGGCTCTTATATGAAATATCCGAGGCAGTTTGGAAAAGAAGGCCGTTACGTTCATTTCAAGGGAGAGGCTTATTTTGATGTAGCTAAAAATAAAGACTGTCCTTTCATTATTCAAAGTCAGGATTATAAAATACGTGTTTTGGGTACTACTTTTAATCTGAATAATTATGAAGATAGTGAGGAACTGCAACTGACTCTATGCACAGGAAAGGTGCTGATGAATTTCGGCGAAGAACAATTGAAACTGACCCCCGGCGAGCAATTGGTATTGGATAAAACCAATATGCATCTGGAGCGTGAGCATGTGAATACTCAAAATTATATGTTGTGGATGCAGAACAAGTTATACTTTAACCGTACTCCGATACAAGAAGTGACGAGGAGGTTGGAACGGGTGTATAATTGTACTATACGATTAGACTCAAGTTTTGTCTTTAACAATTTCCTTTCGGGTACGCATGATAATAGGAGTTTGGAGGCGGTTTTGGAGTCCATTCGCTTGGCTACGGGCATTAAATACAGGAAAGCAAACAATTCGTATATTCTATATAAATAATACCTTAATAATTAAATAATCAAGATCTATGAAACAACATGCGAAGAGGGCTTCGTGGGCCCGAGTATTGCTTGTACCGACCTTATTGCTAGGTTCGGCATCCATGGCTGCTTTCCCCGTGCATGCAGCACAAGTTGAATTGAATCAGATAGTTACATTGCAGATGCGTAAAGTGAAATTGGCTGATGTGTTCAAGAAACTGAGTAACCTTTCCGGTTATGAGTTTTTCTATGATGAGAGTGTTGTCCAAAAGTATAATACGATCGATATTGATTTGGACAATGTAAGTTTCGATCAGGCTTTAGAGCAAATCAGGAAACAAACTAGTCTGCAATTGAGCAAGGTGAATAACACCATTGTGGTGAGTCTTGCCAGACAAGTACTGGCATCTTCCGGTAAAGTACAGGCTTCCAGGCATAGAGTCACCGGTAGGGTAACCGATGCTAATAATGAACCGCTGATTGGGGTAAGTATAGTTATTCAAGGAAATAGCGGAGGAACTATAACGGATATTGACGGACGTTATACGTTGGAAGAAGTGGATGCCGATGCCACTTTGGTCTTCTCTTATATCGGTTATGTTTCACAGAAAATAGTTGTCGGAAATCAGCAGACATTGAATGTACAAATGAAAGAAGACAACCAGACTTTGGAAGAAGTCGTAGTAATAGGTTATGGTGTGCAAAAGAAAAGGGATATGACCGGTTCTATTGCTTCTATTAAAAGTAAGGATATCACAGCTATTCCTACTACCAATGCCTTGGAGTCATTACAAGGAAAAGTAGCCGGACTTGATCTTACAAACTCTTCGGGGCAAGCAGGAAGCACACCTAATTTTACGATCCGTGGAGAGCGTTCATTGACGGCTAGTAATGCTCCGTTGATTCTTGTGGATGGTATTGATTATGGTACCTCGCTAGATATAAATCCCACTGATATAGAATCTATTGAAGTGTTAAAAGATGCCTCTTCTACAGCTATTTATGGAACACGGGGTGCGAATGGTATTATTATGATTACGACTAAAAAGGGAAAAGAAGGAAAGTCAAAAGTATCCTTTAATGCTTTTGTTTCTTCTACCATGATAACTGATTATCCTGATATCATGGATGCTGAAGAATATGCCCAATACAAAAGAGAGGCCTATCGGGACAGAACAACAGGAAAATACGCAGAGGATGCTGCTGTATTTGCTCCTGAAGAACTGACTTATCTGGAAAAAGGATATGATACGAACTATCGTGACATGTTGATGCACAACGGATTTAACCAAAATTATGAGGTGTCTGTATCTGGGGGCAATACGAAAACCAAACATAATATATCTTTGGGTTACAGAAGCGAAGAGGGACTCTTTAAGGATGATAATTATAAACGGTATAATGCCCGTGTAGCACTGGACCATCAATTGTTTGACAATGTGCAGGTAGGGACAAACATTATCTATGCCTATGTAGATAAGAATAATCGTTATAGTCCGCTGAATATGGCTAATAAAATTGTTCCTATCTCGAAACCTTATGATGAGGAGGGGAATTTAGTGATGTATCCGTCTCCCGGTTATAATACTCAGATGAATCCGTTGATTGACGATCAGGAGGGTATGCGTGTGGATAATACCATTCAGGAGCGTTTCTTCGGCAGCTTGTACCTGAACTGGAATATCACCAAGGATATTTTATTCCGTACGACGCTGGGATTGAACTCAGTGAATGTGCGTAGAGGCTTTTTCTGTGATAAGAACTCGTTGCAGGGAAGTGGCAAGGATTCACAATCCTATAAGGAGCACACCATGACACGTAATCTGACATGGGAGAATGTGCTGACTTATTCAAAGGACTTCTCTGATATCCATAATTTGCAGGCAATGGTTGGAACCTGTACGATTCTCAACTCTAAAGAATATACCTATGCAGGTGGAAAGGGACAAGTATATGCTGATAACTGGTTCCATAATTTGTATTCCAATGAAAAAGAAATCACTATAAAGAGTTCACTGGTCGATCAAAATCTGGCTTCCTTCTTTGGGCGTGTTAATTATAAATTGATGGATCGCTATATGCTGACTGCTTCTTTGCGTGCCGATGGTTCTTCTGTTTTTGCACTAGGTAAGAAATGGGGATACTTTCCGTCTGTAGCACTGGCCTGGCGTATCAATGAAGAGAATTTCCTGAAAAATGTGGATGCTATTTCAAATTTAAAACTCCGATTGAGTTGGGGACAATCTGGCCAATGTGCTATTGATCCTTATCAAACCGTTGGTTTGCTGGGTAACTCCACTTATTCGTTCAATAATGAGGGAGCTTATGGATTCTATCCTAAAACGATGTCAAACAAGGAACTGACTTGGGAAACTACCACGCAGTATAACCTTGGTCTGGATTTCGGATTTTTTAATAATCGTATTTCAGGTAGTATTGATATTTACAAGGCAGAAACCCGGGATATTTTAATGAATCGTGTAATTCCATCTATTAACGGTTATGCTTCGGTTATGGAAAATATCGGTAAGACTGAAAGTACTGGTGTTGATTTGACACTGAGTACGGTTAATATTCAAAACAAGAACTTCTCCTGGTTCTCAGATTTCTCATTGTCACACAATAGGGAAAAAATAAAAGAACTTGCTTCGGGACAATTAAAGGATGAGGCGAATGCTTGGTTTGTAGGAGAACCTTTCAAAGTGTTTTATGATTATAAGAAAGAAGGCATCTGGCAATTGGGTGAAGAGGCTGCCGCTGCTGCCAATGGACAGGAACCGGGTGATATAAAGGTACAGGATGTGGATGGTAATGGTGTCATAACGACAGATGATCGTATCATTTACAGTCAGCGTCCAGATGTAACTTTTGGTTTCAATAATACTTTTAATTATAAGGGGTTTGATTTGTCTGTATTCTTGTATGCTCGTTTGGGTCAGTGGATTGCGTATGATTATAATACTACGTATCGTATCAATGCGTTGGAAAATGGTGGAAATGTAGATTACTGGACTCCCGAGAACCCTACCAATGCTTTTCCGCGTCCTAATAAAAGTAAGAGTTATACACAGGTTACTTACTATTCAACGTTGAAGTATGAAGATGGTTCTTTCTTTAAAATACGCGATATTACGTTGGGATATACTTTCAAACCGGAACTTTTGAAACATCTCAATCTATCCAAACTCCGTGTATATGCTACAGCAAAGAATTTCTTTACTTTCAGCAAGATTGATAATTATGATCCCGAACAGGGAGGAAGTATTTCTTTTCCTATGACAAAACAACTTGTATTTGGTCTGAATGTAGAATTTTAACTGGTAAAGAATGAAAATTATGAAACGAATTACATTATTATATGCATTGGCAGCTACTCTTATGGTTTGCTCGGGCTGCTCTGATTTTTTGGAAGAACACAATCGTAGTGCGGTTACTACCGAAGGTGGTTATTATGATACTGAGAAAGGTTTTGAGTCTTTGATTAACTCTTGTTATACTCCCTTGCGTTTTTGGGGTGGAAAGTCTGCTGCTATGGCATTCAGTGAAACGGGAACGGATATATTGGCTCCGGGCGGTGGTTGTGATTATCCCGCCATTGTTTCTTATCAGAATGATTTTGATGGGACCAATCCTATCAGTAAAGAGTATTATGACCGTTTTTACAAAGCGATCAACTTTTGTAATACAGCCATCTATCATGTAAAGAATGTTCCGTTCAGTGATAAGACACTTACCAGCAAACGAGAAGCAGAGGTGCGTTTCCTACGGGCGTATTATTATTGGATTCTGGTGGAAACATTTGGGGATACTTATTATACGGATCAGCCATCGGAGTCTATTGTTATGGCACCTAGGAAAACCTCGGTGGCAGAGATTTATACTCATATTTTTGAAGATTTGGATTTCTGTATGGATAGCCGGTTATCTGTTGCGCAAGCTGATGGAGGGCGTGTTACCATGTGGGCTGCCAAAGCCTTGAAGGCTCGTTTGCTATTGACTAGAGCAAGTGAATTGAATGATAAAGCATTGTATGAACAAGCCTATACTTTGGCAAAAGAAGTGATTGATAATGGTCCTTTCGAGTTATCAAAGGATTTTGCCTCAGTATTTGATATGGAAAATTCTGATGGAAATGGCAATAAAGAAGTGATTTGGTATATTGATTATTCTTCTACCAATCAGTTGTATAATCAGGAGATGGATAATGATATAATTCGTTCAGGCGGTAACCATACTCATTTGATTTTCTGTATGAAATATGATGACCAGCCCGGTATGGTTAGAAGCATAGAATATGGTCGTCCTTTTAATCACTATATGCCGACGCGTTATTTGCTGGATTGTTATGACGAGAATATAGACCAACGTTTTGAAGTGACTTTCCGTTCGTTATGGAAGGCTAATGGAGGAAAAACCGGAGATAACTACCCTTATATGGTACAAGGGGATACTGCTATATGGATAACAAAAGATGTTGTTCCTCAGGTAAAGCGTCAGTGGGCCAAAGGACGTTATCAGATACTTGATCGGACAGATATTTATCATGAAGATGGTTCTGTAAAAAGTCAGAAACAATGTATGCCTATCTCTAAATTTGAAGACCCTACTCGTGCTACGGTGAACGAGGATCGTGGAACACGGGATGCTTTTATAATCCGTGTGGCAGAAATGTATTTAATTGTGGCGGAAGCAGGAGCAAAAGCCGGCAAAGCAGATGCGTTGGCTTATATGAATATTCTTCGTGCCCAAAGAGCTAAGGCTGGCAAAGAGGAGGCTATGAAAGTTGCTCAAAGTGACATTGAGGATATTGATTTCATATTGGATGAACGTGCCCGGGAATTGGTCGGAGAACAATTACGTTGGTTTGATTTGAAACGAATGGGAAGTGAAATATTTATCCGCCGGATAAAATCCGGAAATCCTGATGCCGGTAAAAACGTGGAAGCTTATCATATGTTGCGTCCGTTCCCGCAAACTTTACTGGATGCCATAACGAATAAAGACGAATTTTTACAAAATGAGGGATATAAATAGGCTTGTAGGAAATAGGGTGAAAAGGTAGTTAGGAAAAATGGCAGCTATTGGTTCTTATACCAAAGTTGCCGTTTTTTTCTATTTTAACCTTGTATTTTATGTCTAATTGGCAATTTATCTTAGGAGGAAATCTACATTTGGTTATCTTTGTACTTGTTTGATAAATCGATGTAAAATGAGAAACACAATAAAGTTAAAATATATATGGTGTACTTTGTTTTTACTTCTTCATTGGGGTTTTGTCAAAGCACAGCCTATTTGTGTTGCACGCCAATATACAGTGAGAGACGGATTGATTCAAAGTAATCCGGCGCAGATTCTTCAAAGTCATAATGGTTTTATATGGGTCAGTACTTGGAATGGGGTAAGCCGGTTTGATGGACGCGATTTCGAAACTTTTCAGTTTGATTCTCTTTTGAACCAGCACATGCAGCGGCTGGAGAATACGGCCGACGGCAATTTATGGATGATTGCATACGATCGTCATAGCCTGTATTTATATGATATTCGTGAAAATAAGCTGATCAATGTTCTGAAACAGTATGAACAACATTTTAATACTCCGTTGCAAATAGAAAATTTGTATCCTTTATCCAAAGGGATTACTTGGGTTACTTTAAATAATGGAGGATGTTTCAGAATTTCAGATAAAGAGTGTACTGTTTCTTCAGGGATTCAGTATATTACAGCTATTGATGATGTGGAACTGGGGAAAGTCAGTAGGGTCTTTGAAGATAAACAGGGAGAGGAATGGGTATTTAGTGACAAGGGAGTTAGCATATTTGGCAAGCGGACCATTAGTTCATATCCCTTTTCTATGTTCGAAACAATGGATAATCTTGTTTTTCTTGCATCACAGAATGGCAGGCTAGCCTATTATGATGTAAATACCATGCAATTCAACATCGTTCCTTTTCAAGAGAAGATTCAGCATATAAACGGAATTAAAGTGTTGAAAGATAATCAGCTGGCTGTTTTGTCTGATAAAGGTTTGTACCTATGCCGTTTCCCTGAACTGGCGATGGAGAAATATGATTTCTCTCTTCCGGGGCATGATGATGCGGCTGTGAGAAAAGTCTACCAGGATTCTAAAGGATTTCTATGGATATTTACCGGATTGCCGGGAATTATCCGGCTTGATCCGGAAACCGGAGTGAAACAATATTTGAATACTCCTTCCGGATACATGGCTTCTTCTCCGGAAAATGAACTCTTTATTTATGAAGATCCTAACGGAGTGGTTTGGACTATTCCTTATAAAGGTATATTCAGTTATTATGACGAAAAGAGCCGGGAGCTAAAAGTCTATTTTACACCGGGAAGGAATCATATACCTTATTCTCCTATTATTAAAACAACTTATGTTGACAAACAAAATAATTTGTGGATCAAATCCCAGCGCTCATTTATAAAAATGTTCTTTCCGCCCAGTCCCTATACTTATAGGGAGTTGGACAATTATTTTGATACAAAATCATTTCTGTTTGATAGCGACGAACATTTATGGATTGCAACAAAGAAAGGGATTATACGTATTATGGATTCACAGAAAAACTTGTTGGGTTATTTGTCGCCTGATGGGGAACTGGCTCAAACGGAAACAGTTTTTGCAGAAGGTGGAATCTATGTCATGCTGAAGGATCAGGCGCAGACAATATGGCTTGGCAGTAAGGAAAACGGATTGTTCAGACTTGTTCCTCGGAATCGTCCTTATCATTATGAGGTATATCATTATATGAATAATCCGTCGGATCCTTATTCCATCAGTGACAATAAAATATCATGCATTGATGAGGATCATAACGGACGTATTTGGATTGGTACTTACGGTGGCGGATTGAATTTGGTTGAGGAAAAGGAAGATGGGGCGATACGTTTTATTCATGCGGAGAATAAATTGTCCGGTTTTCCTATTAATCGTACCAACAGTATTCGTTGTATGGTGGAGGGACCCGGTCATACTATGCTGGTGGGTACTATAGAAGGTTTGATCACTTTTTCTTCTGATTTTTCGGATTACGAAAATATTCGTTTTTATCTTAACCTTCCTCGTCCGCAGGCGACTGACGGATTGTGTAGTGCTGATGTGATGTCTGTTTTACGAACGACGGATGAAACTATCTATTGTTATTGTTATGGAGGTGGCCTTTGTAAGTTGGTTTCGTCAAATTTATTATCTGATGAACTTCGGTTCCGGTCGTTCGGCAAAGGGACATCTCCGTTGGCTAGAGCCTTGATTGAAGATAAAAATCATAATATATGGATCGGCTCGGAAACGGATATCACTCTGTTTGATGTGCACGATCAGACTTTTGAGTCTTTTGGAGAAACTTTTTTCAATCGCTCTTTTAATTATAGTGAATGTCTTCCGGTTACAGACAGGCAAGGGGATATCTTAATGGGTACAGAAGGCGGTATGCTTGTCTTTTCTCCGGATAGTATCGTTAAGCAGACTTATGAAGCTCCTATTGTAGTGACAGGTATAAAATATTCGGAGGATAATTTGTCTCATGTATTGAGTGATGCGGATTATTTAGAGATCCCTACCCGGCGGAGGAATTTTACCATCTCATTTGCTGCGTTGGATTATACTAATTCCTTGGATATCGAGTATGCTTATAAGTTGGATGATAATCAATGGTATTATATAGGTAAGAAGAACTCGGTTAGTTTTGTAAGTCTTCCGGCAGGAAAATATCAATTTCAGATAAAGGCGACCAATGGGGATGGTATTTGGATGAACACTGTGAAAACGGTTACTTTACAGGTATTACCCACCTTTTGGGAAACCGGTTGGGCTAAGGCTTTTTATCTAGTTGTTGTCTTGGTGATATCTTTAGCTATCGGATATGTTTTTTTCTATATTTACTATTTGAAGCATAAGGTAAATATGGAACAAAGATTGGCGGAAATAAAAGTACGTTCTTTTATTGATATCTCACATGAACTACGTACTCCTTTAACCCTTATATCCGGTCCGGTATCCGAAGTGTTGTCCCAGGAGCCTTTGACTTCCCGGACCCGGCATCATCTTCAATTGGTTCAGAAAAATATCAATCGTATGTTATTGCTCATTAATCAAGTATTGGATTTCAGAAAGATACAGAATAAAAAAATGGGCTTGACTATTGAATACCGGGATATCATTATCATGCTTCATAATATAATGGATAATTTCCGGTTGTTGGCAACAGAAAAAAATATAAATTTTTCTCTTCAGACAACGTTGCCTTCTGTTTTTTTGTGGATAGATAGTGATAAGTTCGAGAAAATTATCTTTAACTTGCTTTCCAATGCCTTTAAGTATACACCGGATAATAAGTCGATTACCTTGATTGTGATGGAAAGCGGACAGTTTGTTTCGATTGCCGTAAAAGATGAAGGTATTGGCATCTCTAAAGATAAAGTGCCATCTATATTTGAACGTTTCACTACAGTGTCCAAGGAAAATGACATGCAGCCTTCATCGGGTATAGGGCTTTCGCTGGTGAATGAGTTGGTTAAAATGCTGCATGGGGAAATTCAGGTCGAAAGTGAAGTAAAGAAAGGAAGTGTATTCAAACTGGTTTTGCATAAAGGAAAAGAAATATATGCTCAGGATAAAAATGTTGAATATATATTGAACGACACTTCGGAAGAACAGGAAACGGTCTTGGCGGAACCGGAACAAAATGATAAAATATCTTTGCCGGACATGCCTCCGGCAACAAAAGAAACTTTAGTAAAAGTGATGGTAGTGGAGGATAATGCGGAGTTGCGTCAATTTATATGTGAAATATTGTCGGGCACTTACCGTGTTGTTGGAGTTGCCGACGGGGTGATGGCATTGGAAAAGATAGAAGAGGAAATTCCGGATTTTATTATTACGGATATTATGATGCCGCGTATGGATGGTATTGAATTGATAAGGCACATCAAGGAGAATGTCAATACCTGTGATATCCCTCTTATTATCCTTTCTGCAAAATCGTCTGTTGAGGATCGTATTCAATGTTTACAATTAGGGATTGATGATTATATACCTAAACCTTTCAGCAGCGATTATTTAAAATCGAGAATTGAGAACTTGATCAGGCAAAGAAAAGTGCTTCAGTCGGCTTTTTTGTCAAAGTATGGTGCTCAACCGAAGAAAGAACCTTTAGAAGCCGTCGCTTATCCTGTGTCGCAAATTGTTCCTTTGGACGAGTTGTTTATGCAGAAGCTGGTAGGATTTATGGAAGAGAATTACAGTAATCCGGGGCTGCGGGTGAATGATCTGGCAGAGTTCATGAATATGAGCCGCTCTGTATTCAATCGGAAAGTGAATGGTATCATGGGGATTTCTCCGATAGAATATATAAAGAATTATAGGTTGAATAAAGCGAAAAGTTTTATACAAAGTGGTATGTCTTTCTCTGAGGTTGCTTTTGCCGTCGGCTTCTCTGATCCCGGTTACTTTGGCAAGGCGTTTAAAAAAGCATTTAATCAGACTTTGACTGAGTATAAAAATAATAACTAAGTTCCGTTTTGTGCTGTTTATAAAGGTAAATAGCAAGAAAATACCTTATTGATGTAAGATTTTACCTTTGGCTCTCAAGGGTAAAATCTATCTTTGTGCTCATTGACACAGTATGAAAATGTTCCGGAAAACTTTTATGAGTATAATTTTTAAAACATGATAGGATGAGTACAAAATTTTATGTAATAGCTGTTTGGACGCTGTTAAGTTTTGTGGTAAAAGTAAATGCACAAGACAAAGTGGAATGTTGGGACCGGTTTGAGTTGAGTTTTAAACAGGTGACCAAAGGGAATCCTTTTGATATACGTCTTTCCGCTACTTTCGTTTGTGGAAAGGAAAAGAAAACGGTGGAAGGATTTTATGATGGTGAGAATACTTATAGGATACGGTTTATGCCTGCTGTCGCCGGGGAATGGAGGTATGTTACATCTTCCAGTATAGGGGCTATGAATGGTCGGAAAGGTACATTCACAGTGATACCTGCCGGAAAAGATAATCATGGCATGGTATTGGTGGACGGAGAACATAATTTTAAATATGCGGACGGTACCCGTTATTATCCGATGGGTACGACGGCCTATGCATGGACACATATGAAGGAAACGACTCAGGAGGCTACTTTGAAATCGTTTGGTGAAGCCGGTTTTAATAAGGTAAGGATGTGTGTGTTTCCTAAAAACTATTCTTTAGTGAAAGACGAGCCTGCGCTTTATCCTTTTGAAATAAGGAAGACGATAAAAGATAAGGAAGGAAATGAAAGGAAAGAATGGGACTTTGACAGATTTGACCCGGCTTTTTTTCAGCATTTGGAGAAACGGATAGACCAACTGAACCGTTTGGGGATTGAGGCGGATTTGATCCTTTTCCATCCTTATGATAAGGGAAGATGGGGCTTTGATGCTATGTCGAATGAGGTGAATGTACGTTATATTAAATATATTACTGCTCGTTTGGCTTCTTTTAGAAATGTATGGTGGTCTATGGCAAACGAGTGGGATTATGTAAAAGCGAAAACTGTGGACGATTGGAAGCTGTTGACGAAAACTGTGGTTGAGAATGATCCTTATCGCCATTTATGTTCTATTCATGGAGCGACGGCTACTTATTTTGATTATTGGATGCCTGAATTTACCCATGTCAGCATACAGGATGAGGCACCGGTACTGAGTTCTACCGCTTCTGCTACTTTAAGAAAAATTTATCGCAAACCGGTTATATGTGATGAGGTTGGGTATGAAGGGAATCTACCTTATCGTTGGGGAAGGTTAAGTCCGCAGCAGATGACTTGCTTTATTTTGAATGGTTTGTTGGGTGGAATTTATGTCACTCACGGTGAATGTTATCAGCAGGGGAACGAACCTATCTTTTGGGCGCAAGGGGGATCTTTAAAAGGTGAAAGCTGGAAACGTGTGAAATTTTTAAGAACGATTATTGAAGCTGCTCCCCATCCGTTGGAGATGGCAGATGTCAGTCGTGACTTGGTTACTTCTACTGCTGGACCAGATTATTATCTGGTCAATATGGGAAAAGATGTGAAAGGTTTCTGGACTTTTAATCTGCCGGTAAAAAATGCGGATTATAACAAATTGCAAAAGAATAAACGGTTTAAAGTGGAGATTATTGATGTGTGGGCCATGACTGTCACGGAATATCCTGTGATATTTGAAACAACGGAGGAATTGGATTATCGTGTTTTTGATATACATCATCGGGGAGTAAGAATTCCGGATGCTCCTTATATTGTTCTTAGAATAACAGAAGTGAAATGATGGGATAAGCCTTCTGACGGGAGATGATTGATTTTTTTTATCATAAAAAAGGCTAATAGTTTTCGATTCTTTTTGTTTTAGCTTAAATTTGCGGTATAATTAACTCCCTAGATACACTAAAATGTTAAATACAGTAGAAGAAGGATTGGAAGATATTCGCCAAGGCAAAGTATTGATCGTTGTTGATGACGAAGATCGTGAAAACGAAGGCGATTTTATCGTTTCAGGAGAAAAGATTACTCCTGAAATTGTAAATTTTATGATTACTCATGGCAGAGGGTTGTTATGTGCTCCTCTGCCACGTTCACGTTGTGAAGAACTTTGTCTGGCTCCGATGGCAGAAGAAAACACTTCATTGCTAGGTACACCGTTTACTATGTCGGTAGATTTAAGAGGGTATGGCTGTACTACGGGAGTTTCTGCTTTCGACCGTTCGTCAACAATAAAAGCTTTGGTGGCAGGAAATCTGAATCCTTCCGAGTTTGCTCGTCCCGGACACGTTTTCCCTCTATATGGTGCGGAAAATGGGGTCTTGGAGCGTAATGGACATACCGAAGCCACACTGGATATGACAAGAATGGCAGGTTTGAAACCCGGAGGAGCTCTTGTTGAAATTTTGAATGAAGATGGTACAATGGCGCGTCTTCCCCAACTAGGTGAGATTGCAGCAAAATTCGGTTTGAAAATTGTTTCCATTAAGGATATTCAGGAATATCGTAAAAAACATAACCTCTAAATCTAATAAATATGGCACTCAATCAAAGAAGAGTAAAGATATTGCATCTGATTCGTGAAGACGGGCATGCAAAAGTTCAGGACCTTAGTAAAATTTTCAATGTGACGGATGTAACGATCCGTCAGGATTTGGAAGCCTTGGAACAAATGGGGTATATCCAAAGAGAGCATGGAGGTGCGTTTCTGAAAGGAGTAGGGTCGTTTGCCAAGACCGGGCAATTGTTCAATCAGACTCATTTGGAGGAAAAGAAAGAAATCGCTCAGAAAGCTATTCAGTTTATTCAGGAGGGGGACAGTATAATTCTTGATTCCGGTTCTACAACTACAGAGATCGCAAAGCTTTTAATGAATTATAAGGACCTGACAGTCATTACCAATGCTTTGAATATAGCTTTGATTTTAGGTGAGAATCATGGTATTAATCTGATTGTTACCGGAGGTGAATTCAAGGCTCCTACACTTTCTTTGACAGGAAAAATGGCGGCCGATTCATTTAAAGATATACGCGCTAATAAATTGTTTCTGGCTACGGCCGGTATTTCTTCGGATATGAAGCTAACTTATCCTAGTCTAAGTGATTTGGTCGTGAAATCTGCTATGATAGAGTCTGCCAGTAAAGTGTATCTGGTGGCTGATTGTTCAAAAATAGGTGTCAGTGCTTTTGCTAGTTTAGGCTCGGTTTCATTAGCAAATGCTATTATTACAGATAGTACTATAACCGAAGAGGATTTTGAAAGATTAAAAGAATTAGAGGTCGAAGTTATCTGATTCTTACTGAAACAAAGGTAATATGGGTGATTGAGAATGTTGGAAAATACATTCTTGATCACCTTTTTTATCAACTTTGATTTTACTTCCTTATTTCTCCTTATTGTTTGCTTCTTTTTTTTATAACAGTTCTGTTGGGTACAAAATAGACAATCGGAGAGTCTTGTTTATATAGAGATATAACTTTGTTAGCAGAATAAATTAATTGTCCTGATTTATAGATTATATAGGTGTTTATTGTTAATATAATCAAATTTATTTTCATTTTATTTCGTTTTATATTGAATATTTCCAGTTAAATTCCGTTCTTTGCGAAAGAATAAGAAAGAAAATGATAATAATATGCAAGTTGAAACGTTAGAATTACAATCGGAAAAGAATCGGAAACGATTGGTTGAGATTGTGTATAAAGCAAAAGCAGGACACATTGGAGGTGATCTGTCGTGTCTTAACGTGCTTACAGCACTTTATTTTGATATAATGCGTGTTTGGCCGGATAAACCAAAGGAAACGAAAAGAGATCGTTTTGTAATGAGCAAAGGGCATTGCGTAGAAGCGTTATATGTTACGTTGGAAGCAAAAGGTTTCATCTCTCGTGAGGTAACCGACACATTAGGAGAATTCGGATCTCTTTTGTCCGGCCATCCTACTATAGAGGTACCGGGTATTGAAGTAAATACAGGAGCTTTAGGGCATGGCTTGTCTGTAGGTGTCGGAATGGCGATGGCTGCCAAAATGGATAAAGCTGATTATAAAACGTATGTATTGATGGGAGATGGTGAGCAAGGGGAAGGTTCTATATATGAAGCTGCTATGGCAGGAAACCAGTATAAATTGGATAATCTGGTAGCCATTATTGACCGTAATCGTTTGCAGATCAGCGGTACAACCGAGGAGGTCATGTCATTGGAGAGTATGCGCGACCGCTGGACTGCCTTCGGTTGGGATGTATTGGAAATGAACGGAGATGAGATGGAAGATATCATCCGGACTTTCCGTTCTATTGATTATACGAATAAAAAGCCTCATTTGCTTATCTCCCATACTACAAAAGGAAAAGGAGTGTCTTATATGGAAGGCATTGCAAAATGGCATCATGGCGTGCCTACAGCCGAACAATATGAAGAGGCTGTTCGCGAGGTATCCGAAAGAATTGAAAAACTAGAAAAAGAAAACAATGGCAAATAATATGATAGCGTGCAGAAAGAGCTTTACAGATACGTTGCTGGAGTTGGCGCGTCAGGATAAAGATATTGTGGCGGTTACAACAGACGCCAGAGGATCTGTTACTTTGGGGGATTTTGCAAAAGAATTACCTGCACAGTTTGTAGAATGTGGAATAGCCGAACAGGATGCGGTAGGAATATCAGCAGGTTTGGCACATAGCGGAAAAAAAGTGTTTGTATGTGGCCCGGCTTGCTTTTACGTGGCACGTAGCTTGGAGCAGGTGAAGGTCGATTTGGCTTATAGTCAGAATAATGTGAAGATACTCGGAGTAAGTGGTGGAGTTGCTTATGGTGCTTTGGGGGCTACTCATCATAGCCTGCATGATATTGCCGTATTAAGAACTTTTCCGGGAATGAATATCGTTCTTCCTTGTGATGCCCGTCAGACACGCAAGTTGGTCAAACTATTGGTAGATTATCCTGAACCGGTGTATGTACGTGTAGGAAGAGCTGCTGTTCCCGATGTGTATGAGAATGATGATTTTGATTTTGTTCTGGGAAAAGCTAATATGCTGCTGAACGGTACGGACCTGACCATCATTGCTGCCGGAGAAACGGTTTATCATGCTTATCAAGCTGGTTTGATGTTACAGGAGAAAGGCATTAAGGCACGTGTGTTGGATATGTCTTCCATCAAGCCCGTTGATGCGGAAGCCATCAGGAAAGCGGCAGAAGAAACCGGAAGAATTATCACTGTGGAAGAGCATAGTCAGTTTGGTGGTTTGGGAGCTATTGTGGTTGAGACGCTTTCCGAAAATCCGGTTCCGGTACGCATTATCGGCATCCCCGATGAGAACGTGGTTCATGGAAACTCCCATGAAATCTTTGCCCATTACGGATTGGATAAAGAGGGCATCTGCAAGACTGCCCTTGAATTCGTGAAAAAATAAACATATCCTTTTTAAATCTAATAGTATGATTAGCAGAATAATTACCATAGATCAAAGTACTTCGGCAACAAAAGCCATGCTGTTCTCTGAAGATTGCGAATTGTTGCATCGGGTAAATATAGAACATCAGCAATTCTACCCGCAGATAGGATGGGTAGAGCATGATGCCGAAGAAATCTATAAAAATACCATAGAAGCGATACATTGTCTGCTTGAACAAGAAGAAGTGAATGGAAAGGATATTTCTTATTCTCTTGCCATCACCAATCAGCGCGAAACGGTGGTTGTTTGGAACCGACATACCGGCAAGTCCGTTTATCATGCCGTGGTATGGCAATGCCAGCGGGGAGCGGCTATTTGCAAAGAACTGAAAGATAAGGGATACAGCGAACTGGTACAACGAAAGACCGGATTGCTTATCGATCCTTATTTTTCTGCCAGTGGTGCTAAGTGGATATTGGATAACGTGGAAAATGCACGTGAACTGGCAGAAAAAGGCGATTTGTTGATGGGAACTATTGATTCCTGGCTGATTTGGAAACTGACCGAAGGCAGGAAGCATCTGACTGATTATACGAATGCGTCTCGTACCATGCTTTTTAATATTCATACTTTGGACTGGGATGAAGAGTTGTTGAAACTCTTCACTATTCCCCGGAGTATGATGCCGGAAGCATTGCCCTGTGATGCTGTTTTTGGAGAAACAACGATAGAGGGTTTGTTCAAATCTCCGATACAAATAGCAGGTGTTTTAGGTGATTCCCATGGAGCATTAACCGGTCAGATGTGTTTTGAGGCAGGTATGGGCAAGGTGACTTATGGAACGGGATCATCTGTTATGGTTAACATTGGAGAAGAGGCTGTCGCTGCTCCTGAAGGGCTGGTTACATCCGTCGGATTCTCGGCTTTGGGTAAAGTGTATTATGCTTTTGAGGGCAATATCCATTGCACCGGAGCCACTATCAAATGGATGGTGGAGAAATTGGGATTGGTGGACTCGTTCAATCAAATTGAAACCTTGGCGACTTCGGTGAAAAATAATGATGGAGTCTATCTGGTTCCCGCCTTTACCGGATTGGGAGCTCCCTGGTGGAAACCGGATGCTAAAGCTGCTATCTGGGGAATGACACTGAATGCTGGAAAAGCGCATGTGCTGCGTGCAGGATTGGAATCCATTGCTTATCAAGTGAAGGATTTGATAGACATGATGACCCGGCAGGCAGGAATCGAGCTGAAAGCGTTGCGTGTTGACGGAGGCCCCACGAAGAATCAGTTCCTGATGCAGTTTCAGGCTGATATGCTGCATGCCGTCATTAACCGTTCGGAGATAGAGGAAGCTTCTGCATTGGGGGCTGTTGTCATGAATGGCTTTGCCCGTAAGAAGTGGGCCAGTTTCCAAGAAGCCGCTGCCATGCGTACCATTGACAATTGCATCGCTCCCTGTATGGAGGAAAAAGAACTTCAATCTTTGTATAGTGGCTGGCGTGAGGCTGTTAAGAAAGTAATAGGACAGAATAACTAACTGAATATATCGTAACTTTTAATACCATTAGAAATGAAAAACAAGAAAAAAATGTGTTTTGGTGTCATCATTGGAACACGCGCTTATTTTAACTCGGAATTAGCAAAAGATGTCCGTAAACAATTGTTGGAAACACTGACGAAAGAGGGCTATGACTATGTCATTCTCCCCGAAGATGCTACGCCTACAGGCAGTAGCAGTATTGAAACAAGAGAAGATGGCTTGAAATGTGCAAAGTTGTTCCGTGAGAATCGTGACCGCATTGATGGAATCATTGTTTCATTACCTAACTTCGGTTTTGAAATCGGTATCATCAATGCTATCAGTGTAGCCGATCTGAATGTGCCTGTTTTGGTTCAGGCATGTGATGATGAGAATGACAAGGTGGATTTGGATAGCCGTCGTGACGCGTTCTGTGGTAAGATTTCCGTATGCAATAACTTGTATCAGTATGGCATTCCTTTTACTGATACTACGCTACATACTTATTCTATTTATTCTGATTTGCTGGCAGCCGATATTAATAAGTTCGCTGCGATCTGCCGGGTGGTGAATGGTCTTCGTCATGCTCGCATCGGTGCCATCGGCACTCGTCCTGCCGGTTTCCAGACCGTCCGCGCCAGCGAGAAACTGTTGCAGGCATCGGGCATTACAGTCGTTCCGGTAGATCTTTCTGAAATCTTGTCTGCCGCCCGTAAGATTGAAGATGCTGATGAAACGTTACAAGCAAAACTGAAAGAAATCAGACAATATGCTGCTGTTCCCGAACAATACAATGATAAACTGATTTTGCAGGCTAAATTTGGTGTGGCTGTAGAACAATGGATGGAAGCCAATGAAATTGATGCTGTAGCTATCCAGTGTTGGGACTCTTTGGAGCAAAACTATGGTTGTGCAGCTTGTGTGACTATGAGTATGTTGAGTGAAAAATTAATCCCTGCTGCTTGTGAAGTGGATATTGCCGGTGCAGTGTCTATGTATGCGTTGACATTGGCTTCCGGTCGCCCGTCGGCATTGCTTGACTGGAACAATAACTTTGCCGAGGATCGTGACAAGTGTGTGTGTACACATTGTGGTAACTTCCCTAAATCATTTGTAATGAATGATTTGAAGTTAGGAACATTAGGAGTGTTAGGCAGAACATTAGGTAAGGTACATACTTTCGGTGCCGTTTACGGTAAAGTAAAACAGGGTGATTTCACCTTCTTCCGCATCTCGACAGATGATACGAAGGGTTGTATCAAGTCTTATTTGGGCAAAGGTGACCTGACTGATGATCCATACGGAATGGATGGTTGTATAGCAGTAACCAAGGTGGATAATCTGCAGCCGCTTATGAAATATATTTGTAAGAATGGATTCGAACATCATGTGGCTATGTGCCGTGGCAATGTGAAAGATATTTTGGCGGAAGCTATTGAAACTTATCTGAACTGGAATATCTATATTCACGAATAATATCGATGAAATATGATATTGGTAGATAATTACTTTTTGGCAATCCTCTGCTGTGTTATTTGCTGTGCCTGCTGGGGCTCTTGGGCAAATACGCAGAAGATGGTTGCCGCCAAGCAATGGAGCTTTGAACTGTTTTATTGGGATTTGACCGTCGGTCTGTTCCTTACAGCTTTATTGGGGGCGGTGACTTTGGGAAGTATGGGAAGTGAAGGTCGTACCTTTTTTCAGGATTTGGCAGTCATGGACTGGTCTAGCATTCAATATGCATTCTTGGGCGGTGTTGTGTGGAACTTTGGCAATATATTTCTTACCGCAGCCATTGCTGTAGCCGGAATGTCAGTAGGTTTTCCTATCGGTGGAGGCTTGGCCTGGATTGGAGGTATTGTATTCAATTATTTATTAATCTCTTTGGCCGGTCAGACCTATCAGGGAAATCAGCTTTTACTATGGAGTGGTGTGTTAGTCATCATTGTAGCTATACTGATCTGCGGAAAAGCGTACGGAAAGTTATCGTCCGGCAAGGCTTCCACTCCGAAGAAGGGGATTCTGCTGGCCATTATGGCAGGTATCGCTATCATGTTTTTTTACGGATTGGTAGTGAAATCTCTTGACCCGCAGTATGTGGCGGGAGGAACCGGAACGCTGACTCCTTATACAGGTGTGTTCTTCTTTGCGGTAGGTATTCTGGCCAGCACACCTATATTCAATACCTTTGCCATGAAGCATCCGGTAGAAGGCAAGGCGGTGACCATGAAAGATTACTTTGCCGGCGATGCCAAGACCCATCTCACAGGTATGCTGGGAGGCTTTATCTGGATGGGCGGCATGGTGATTAGTTTTATGGGAGCAGGTGCTGCCAATCCGGCTATCTCTTATGCCCTTAGCAACGCAGCGCCTGTGGTGGCTATGATCTGGGGAGTTTTTGTCTGGAAGGAATTTAAGGAAGCTCCGAAGGGGACCAATAAACTGATTGCGGCTATGTTCTCCTTGTTTATTATCGGATTAATAAGCATTACTTTGTCAAATTAGAAATTAGATGAAGAGAAATTATAAAATAGGGCTTGTAATGAAGTCGTTACAAGCCGATTTTTTCAAAGTGATGAAAGAAGGGGCCATTCAGTATGCGGCCCCTCTTCCGTTTTTGGATTTGGTTTGTGTGGGAACGGCTACACAGACAGAGGTAGAGGAACAGGTTGACTTGATGTATTCCTTGATTCATCAGCAAGTCGATGCTATCGTATTGGTTCCTATAGATTCAAAAGCCTTAGTTCAGCCTGTAGTAGAGGCTGTCAGGAAAGGAGTTCCGGTAATCAATATTGATATCCGGTTGGATACTCAGCTATTGGAGCAGGCAGGAGTAGAAGTGGCTTTTGTGGGACCGGATAATTTTGCAGCTGCGTATGAAGTGGGTAAATTATTGGATAAGAAGTTGCGGAATGAAGATAAAGTTGCTATTATTGAAGGATTGGCGGCAGCCGATAATGCGCAGCAGCGTAAAAGAGGTTTTATCAAGGCGATAGAAGAAAAAGGGTTAAGATTGGTGGCATCCGAACCGGCCGACTGGGAAACGGAGAAAGCCGCCGAAGTTTTTCAGGCTATGTGGATGCGGTATCCTGATTTGAAAGCTGTATATTGCAGCAATGATGCGATGGCGTTGGGGGTTCTTCAGCAGATGCAAGAAAAAAATTGCTATCTGCCTGTAGTGGGCTTTGATAATGATGCGGTGATGAAAGAATTTCTTTCTACGGGAAAACTGGTTGCAACAGCTGATATTTTCAGCTCACAGATGGCTGTCCGGGGCATTGAGTTCGCTTTGGATGTATTGGAGGGAAAAATAGAGAATAGAGGGGCTCATTCTACAGCTTACGAAATTATTAAACAATGAGTTCGTAGGGAAACGGCCCATACTGAGATATGCACTTAAGGCACCGGCTGTTTAACTTCTTAATATTGCCGGCAATGAGCAATATTAAGAAGTATTCTTTTTACGAATGAAATATTTAGTGTAATTTTGTGGCTCAAAATAAATTAAATAGAATCATTATGGCAGCAAAACCAGGTATACCTAAAGGAACGAGAGATTTTTCGCCGGTGGAAATGGCGAAACGTAACTATATATTCAATACGATCCGTGATGTGTTTCATCTTTTCGGCTATCAGCAGATTGAAACTCCTTCTATGGAGAATTTGTCTACCTTGATGGGAAAATACGGTGACGAAGGGGATAAGTTATTGTTTAAGATACAGAACTCAGGTGATTATTTCAACGGCATTACCGATGAGGAATTGCTGGGCCGCAATGCGGTAAAGCTGGCGAGCAAGTTCTGTGAAAAAGGATTGCGCTACGATCTCACCGTACCTTTTGCCCGCTATGTGGTGATGCATCGTGATGAAATAAGTTTTCCTTTCAAACGTTATCAAATCCAACCGGTTTGGCGTGCGGATCGTCCCCAAAAAGGGCGTTACCGTGAGTTTTACCAATGTGACGCCGATGTGGTAGGCAGCAATTCTTTATTGAATGAAGTGGAGCTGGTACAGATGATAGACCGTGTATTTGGTAAATTCGGAGTACGTGTTTCAATTAAAATCAATAACCGTAAGATATTGACCGGTATTGCCGAGATTATCGGGGAGGCTGATAAAATTGTAGATATCACCGTAGCCATTGACAAACTGGATAAAATCGGATTGGAAAATGTAAATGCGGAATTGGCTTCTAAAGGGATTCCTCAAGAGGCTATTGATAAATTGCAGCCGATTATTTTATTGAGTGGAAGCAATGAAGAGAAATTGGAAACTTTGAAGACTGTCCTTGCTACCAGTGAAGCGGGATTGAAGGGAGTGGAAGAAAGTGAATTCATATTAAAAACCGTGTCTGCACTGGGTGTGAAGAGTGAAGTGGAATTGGATTTGACTTTGGCTCGCGGCTTGAATTATTATACGGGAGCAATTTTTGAAGTGAAGGCCTTGGATGTGCAGATTGGCAGCATCAGTGGTGGTGGCCGTTATGATAATCTGACCGGTGTCTTTGGTATGGATGGTATGTCTGGTGTAGGTATCTCTTTCGGAGCCGACCGTATTTTTGATGTGTTGAATCAGTTGGATTTGTATCCGAAAGAAGCGGTGAACGGAACCGAGCTGTTGTTTGTAAACTTCGGCGATAAAGAGGCTGCTTATTGTCTGCCTATCCTGGCAAAAGTCCGTGAAGCAGGGGTGCGCGCTGAAATTTATCCGGATGCTTCTAAAATGAAGAAGCAGATGGGATATGCCAATGACAAGCAGATTCCTTTTGTCGCTATTGTTGGTGAAAATGAAATGAACGAAGGGAAACTGACTTTGAAGAATATGACTACAGGCGAGCAGTCACTGGTTACACCGGATGAGTTGCTGGCGGTGGTGAAAGCTTGATGTTTACTAATTATCTGCAATCATACCATAAAAGCTTCATTGATGGATGATTGCATCACATGGGAATGCCCGATAACGTTTGCTTTATACGTTATTTGTATTGAAATATAAATGCTGGATTACCTATGTGGATAATCAGATTGTTTTTTCTTCCGTCACTACATCTTACTGATTCTAAAAGAGATGTAGTGACGGAAATTTTTGTATCCCCCCGAAATGGTTTGTTCTCTTTTTTCCGCGTAGAGGCGACAAAGCGGAATGCCTGTTCTTGTCGTTGTTGGTTGTATTTCTTGTTTTAAGGATGAAAACTGATGGAGCTGACCTGAAATATGATTTTCTTTTGCGAGAGTCTGATATTATTCACTATATTTGTGGAATGTTAGCCTTATAAATTTAATCAGATGATAGAGAAAAATCAGTTGATATCCCATTTGTATCAAAATAGGGATAATGGTCAATGGATGATACAAACCAATGATGAACATCAAAAGGGGGTTGCTGATATGGCGGCATCCTTCGCCGGGCAGTTCGGACTTCCTTCTTGGGGGCGTGCGCTCGGTCTACTTCATGACAAAGGAAAGGAACGGGCGGCATTCCAGCAATACATACGCAAGATGAATGGTTTGCCTACGAGTGACAAGAAGCGCTATGATGATCATACCCATGCTTTTGTGGGTGGAATATTGGCAAAAGAACTTATGGGAAAGGATGTTTCCCATCTTCTTGTAAACCAAATTATTTCTCATCACACGGGGTTACATGATTTCGGGGATGTGGAAAACATATTGAAAGAGAGGCTATTGTCCAAAGAAATAAACGAGGGTGACATTAGCATAAACAAACCTTTATTATTCCAAGAATTTATTGATTCACCTTTTTCTAAATCAAAGGTTGAATGGAAACACTTTCATCACCTTTCCCGTATGCTTTTTTCCTGTCTTGTAGATGCCGACCGGCTCGATACAGAACGGTTTATGGATGTAGAGTCATGGCGGAAGCGGGGAAATTCGGCTACGCTTGCCGATTTGCTTCCACAGCTGGAGGCATATATGCAAAAACTGCAATCGAATGCAGCTGATACGAAAGTGAACCGCATCCGCCAGCAAGTGAAAGAACAATGCAGTAGAACTTCTTCAAGCGAAAAAGGATTTTATAGTCTTACAGTTCCGACGGGAGGCGGTAAAACACTTTCTTCTTTGTTATGGGCCATGAAGCATGCTGTAAGCCATTCAATGAATCGTATCATCATCGCCATCCCATATACCAGTATCATTGTGCAAACGGCAGGGCTTTTGAAGGAAATCTTTGGTGAAGAAAATGTATTGGAGCATCATAGTAATTTCGACCCCGATGATATTAAGGACGAGGAAAATAGGGAAAAAGCAAAATTGGCTACAGAGAATTGGGACTATCCCATTATTGTCACTACCAATGTACAGCTTTTTGAATCTATGTTTAGCAATAAAACATCTGATTGCCGCAAACTGCACAACATGGCAAATTCAATTCTTGTTTTGGATGAGGTTCAGATGTTGCCAACCGGCTTCTTGCGGCCGATAGTCGATGCGCTGAAAGCGTATCAGGAAATGTTCGGGGTTTCGGTATTGTTTACCACGGCAAGCCAGCCGGTACTGAGTGGTCTGATAGAAGGAACAAATCCTAAAGCTGATTTTAAGGGAATAGAACATATCAAGGAAATTATTCCGGAAGAATTTGCTTTGCATGACCAGCTTCGCCGTGTGAAGTTGTCAATCGATGATACAGGAAAAACATACGATGAGATAGCTGCAAAGGTGTCTGAATATAATAAGGTGTTGTGCATAGTGAACACTCGTAAAGATGCCAAAGAGCTGTATGACCGTTTGCCCAATGACGGAGTGAAATTGCATTTGTCTAGAATGATGTGCCCTGCCCACTTACACGAAACTATTGGTAAAATAAAAACTTTATTGAAGGATGAGTCGCAGCCGATTGTCAGGGTCATTGCAACCCAGCTTGTGGAGGCCGGTGTGGATATAGACTTTCCGGTTGTGTTCCGTCAAGAAGCAGGACTCGATTCTGTATTGCAAGCAGCGGGACGGTGCAATCGGGAAGGACGAAGTGCCATGGGACATACATTTGTGTTCAGTCTGGCGGCAGAGAAGCGAAAGCTCTTCGGTTCAATGGCTGACTCCAACAATGCTCGGTTGAATTTGCCGGAAGATAGTGATTGGTTTGCTCCTTCTACCATGAAAGCCTATTTTTGTCAATTGTATAGCAGAAAACAAACATTTGATGAAAAGGATATAAAGCACTGGCTCTACAAACCTACTGAGCTATGTTTTGAAACTGCATCAAAAGAATTTCGCCTGATTGATGATACAAGTATAAATGTTATCGTAAATTGGGAAAACAGCATGGAACTTATAGAGCAGTTGAAAGAATCGGGGTGTACCTACTCGTTGGTGAAGCAATTGGCGAAATTTACTGTAGGCATCCGTTCCTATGATTTTAAGCAACTGAAAGGCTATGGGCTTGTCGAAGAAATATTGGAAGGAATATATGTATTGGCAGACAGGTCTCAGTATAATAAAACCACAGGTCTCAGCCTTGATAACCATTGGCTGGAGGAAGTATTAATGATATAAAGAAACGGATATGACAAAGAAAGAAACATTGAAATTGTTTGAAGAACGTAAAGTCCGCACCGTGTGGGATGATGAAAAGGAAAAATGGTATTTTTCGATAGTTGATGTGGTGTCAGTTTTAACAGACAGTGTTGATGCAACTGCTTATTGGCGTAAGTTAAAGCAAAGACTTAAAGAAGAGGGAAATGAAACCGTGACAAATTGTCACGGTTTGAAAATGAAAGCCACAGACGGTAAGATGCGACTTACAGATGTGGCTGATACAGAACAACTACTACGTATCATTCAGTCTATCCCATCTCCCAAGGCAGAACCGTTCAAGCAATGGATGGCACATGTAGCATCCGAACGTCTTGATCAGATGCAAGACCCTGAGTTGAGTATTGAGCAAGCTATGATGGACTACAAGCGACTTGGTTACTCTGACAACTGGATAAACCAACGCTTGAAGAGCATTGAAATCCGTAAAGATCTTACAGATCAATGGAAACTACATAATGTAGAGGAAGGTGTTCAATATGCTACTCTTACAGACATTATCTATCAGCAATGGACCGGAAAGTCGGCAAAGGAGTACAAACAGTTCAAGGGCTTGAAGAAAGAAAATCTCCGGGACAATATGACCAATGAAGAATTGGTTCTTAATATGCTGGCCGAACTCTCTACGACAAGTATTACTAAAGCTAAAAATCCTCAGACATTGGGTGAAAATATGCAGTGTGCGGCTGACGGTGGTGATGTGGCTCGTGTGGCACGCGAACAGTTGGAGCAAAAAACCGGTCGTGAAGTGGTAACTCCCTTGTCGGCAAAAAGGTTTTTTGAAGGTCAGAAGCCGGAAGATTTATTGGAAAACAAGGAAAACGATGAATGATATGGAATATACAGATAAAGAATATTGTCTGGAGGTGTGGGGCGATTGGGCTTGTTTCACTCGTCCGGAGTTGAAAGTAGAGCGTGTGAGTTATGATGTCATTACGCCATCGGCGGCACGCGCCATCTTTGAAGCGATACTGTTTAAACGTTATGCCATGCGTTGGCAGATAACCAAGATTGAGGTACTCAGGCCTATTAAATGGGCTACCATTAGACGGAATGAGGTGGGGGCAGTTGCCAGTAAATCACCTATCATTATTGAAGATAAACGTCAGCAGAAGAACACGTTGCTTCTGCTGGATGTGCGTTACCGAATTTATGCTAAGTTAGTATTTATTCCGGTAAAAGACCGTCCGAAAGAGGCTTTTGCCAAGCATCAGCCAAGTGCCGACGAGAATCCTATGAAGTATTATCAGATGTTCGAACGCAGGGCATCACAAGGGCAATGTTTTACGCAGCCCTATCTCGGATGTCGTGAGTTTTCTGCAAACTGGAAGTATATTGAAAGTACTGATAATCTTGATTATCCCTTAGCCGAAGACAGGGATTTCGGCATTATGCTTTATGATATGGACTTTGAGGAAAATCCACAAAAGCCGGATGCTATGTTTTATAGAGCCCAAATGAAAAAGGGAGTGATTGTTGTACCGGATAAAGATAGTGAGGAGGTGTTGAGATGATACTGAAAGCATTATATGATTACTATCATCGAAGTGGAGATGATGTGGCCCCTTTTGGTTTAGAATACAAAGAGATTGGATTTATTATTGTTATTGATAGATGTGGAAAATTTCTGCGCTTTGAAGACAGGCGCATAGATAAGAAGTCGGCACAGCAGTTTCTTGTTAAGAAAAGTGTTAGCCGATCAAGTGCCCCTGTTGCAAACTATTTGTATGACAATAGTAAATATGTATTTGGTTATTCCGATAAGGGGGATATGGAAAAGATACGTAAGTACTTTGAAGTATTTAAGGCGAAAGTAAAAGATATATATGATGCTTTTCCGGATAATGAGGACATAAAAGCTGTTTATGCATTTTATCAGCAAGACCATTCTTTTATAGTTGGGGCTATGCAGAAAGATTCTTTATGGGATGATATAGCCAAAAATCTTAATAAGAAATATTCTACCTTTTCTTTCCTTATAGAAGGGGATACGAAAATAGTGGCTTCGAAAAGGGAATTGATAAATTTGTTTGACGAGAATCATGGCGTGGCAGGAAATCTTTGTTTGATAACAGGGAGATATTCAAAAGTTGTAGAGATTACAACTGCTACAAAGATACTTGGAAGCCAAGAAACAGCTAAACTAGTTGCATTTCAAGTTAATTCCGGGTATGATTCGTATGGGAAATCTAAAGGATACAATGCTCCAATATCAGAAGAAGCTGAATTTGCATATACAACCGCATTGAATCATTTGCTGCGTTCGGATTCTCACAATAAGTTTATGGTGGGCTCACGTACTTATCTTTTCTGGGCTTCCTCCAATAGCGAGGCTTCAAAAGAGTCCGAAAATAGTCTATTTTCTTTGTTGGGGCGGATTGAAGAAGAAAATGACGACTCAAACAGGCGCATAAAGTTAGTATATGATACTTTCCAGTCTATCTATAACGGAAAATTATCGGCAAACGATGATGACAAATTCTTCATTTTGGGTTTGGCTCCCAATTCGGCAAGAATTGCGGTAGTATATTGGAATGAGATGCCTTTGCGTGAATTTGCAGGTTTGATAAGTAAACATTTTACGGATATGGAGATGGTTGACACTCGCAAAGATAAGAAGCCGTACGTGGGACTGCATTCCATTCTTGGAAATGTTACTCTTGGAGGAAAGTCAAGTGATGCGACTCCCAATCTTCCTGATGCTGTGGTGAGAAGCATATTTCAAGGGTTGCCGTATCCGGCTTCTCTCTTTCAAGCATGTATTCGTCGCATACGTGCAGAACAATCCGTCAATATAGTGCGTGCTGCTATCATCAAGGCATATCTCAACAGACTAAACGAAAATAACAACCATAAAAAATTAGATATTATGTTAGACAAAGAAAATCAAAATCAAGGGTATCTTTGTGGAAGGCTGTTTGCTGTGTTGGAAAACCTACAATATGCAGCAAATAAACAAGATTCCATTCGTTCAAGTTACATGAATGCGGCTTCATCTACGCCATCTACAGTATTTTCAACAGTTCTCAAATTATCAAACAGTCATTATGCTAAATTGGCTAAAGAGAAGAAAGGCCTTGCTAATTTCTTTGATAATCAAAAGAAAGAGATAATAGTTTTAATTCAAAATTTTCCTAATACATTGAGTTTGGAAGATCAAGGACGATTCTTCCTCGGCTATTATCATCAGAAAGCTCACAGAGAGAATCAAGAAACTGAAGAATAATTTTTAAAAATATACAATTATGTCAGAATTAAAGAATAGAATTGATTTCGTTTACATTTTTGATGTACAAGATGGTAATCCAAATGGTGACCCGGATGCAGGTAATCTTCCTCGGATAGATGCTGAAACTGGTATAGGCCTTGTTACAGATGTTTGTTTGAAACGCAAGGTACGTAATTATGTACAAATAGCCCAAGCAGGAAAAGCAGGTAACGATATTCTTGTCAAATCCAAAGAGATTTCTGGAGAAGAGGTCTTTATTAATGAAGAAATCCGCAAAATGTACAAAGAAGATTTAGGAATAGAACTAAAAATCAAAGAAAAAGCTCCTGCCGATAAGAGTTCAGCTGGTAAAATTGCTATGTGCAGACGCTTCTTTGACGTTAGGACTTTTGGAGCAGTACTCTCAACCGGACCTAACGCAGGACAAGTGAGGGGGCCGATTCAAATGACTTTTGCCCGTTCGCAAGATATGATTGTTTCAGCAGAGCATGCATTAACCGTATGTGTAGCTCGTGATGAAGAAAAGACCTATGAATCACAAGTGGGAATACAGGGACGTAAAGCGACCATTCCTTATGGCCTCTATGTCTGTCACGGCTTCATCTCCGCCAACTTGGCACAACAGACAGGATTTTCTGAAGAAGACCTTGAACTATTTTGGGAAGCTTTAAAGAACATGTTCGATGTGGATCGTTCGGCGGCACGTGGATTGATGAGTGCTCAAAAACTGATAGTCTTCAAGCATGACTCCATATTGGGTAATGCTCCCGCCAACAAGTTGTTTGAATTGGTAAAAGTGGAGAAAGTCTGCGATGGAGCACCACGCTCATTCATCGACTATTCAGTTACTATAGATAAGGAGAATGCTCCATCAAATGTAACTATTGAGGAACTGATATAATTCCATCGTATGTACAATGAAGACGATATGCTTATGTTGTCGGGGATTCAGCACTTTAGGTTCTGTCCCCGGCAATGGGCTTTGATACACATTGAGCAGCAATGGAACGATAATCGTCTCACCATCGAAGGACAGATTCTGCACAAGCATGTAGATGATCCGTTTTATAGACAAAAGTGTGGTGACCAGATAACATTACGTGCGGTGAATATCGCTTCGCGTGAACTTGGACTCTATGGAATCTCTGATGCCATAGAGTTACTTCCTTCCTCATCTTTTGAAAATACGATTTTGCATCCCAACTATCCGGGGCGATGGCAACCGGTTGCTGTGGAGTATAAGCATGGCAAACCGAAAAGAAACGAAGTGGATGAAGTGCAGTTGGCAGCACAAATCATGTGTATAGAAGAAATGTATGCTATCCATATACCATACGGCTCTTTCTTTTATGGGGAGCTTCGCCATCGGGTTAATGTGGATATAACGGAGGAGCTGCGAAATATAGTCAGACAATGTGCCCGGGATATGCACGATATATTTAGTAAAGCGGTTATCCCGAAGGCTGAATATGGGAAACATTGTGACAAGTGCTCGCTGAAAGATATCTGCATGCCGGAAATGGTAAATAATTGTACTTCGGTAGATAATTACCTTACTAAAAATCTGTACCTATGAGAAAACTATTGAATACTTTGTATGTGACGACACCGGAAGCGTATCTTAGTAAGGATGGGCTGAATGTCGTTATATCTGTTCAGCAGGAGGAGGTGTTTCGTATTCCTGTCATAAATATAGAGGGCATCGTTACGTTCGGATATATGGGCGCAAGTCCCGGTGTGATGAAATTGTGTAGTGACAATG
Source organism: Phocaeicola sp. GP0067 (assembly GCF_031119655.1). Taxonomy (NCBI): domain Bacteria; kingdom Pseudomonadati; phylum Bacteroidota; class Bacteroidia; order Bacteroidales; family Bacteroidaceae; genus Phocaeicola; species Phocaeicola sp. GP0067. The sequence goes on along the minus strand of NZ_JAVHZY010000029.1, from coordinate 3,503 downwards.
GTATATCACTCACATTTCTTTCTCCACAAGGCAGATTTATCAGCAGGGTTCAAGGTGCTACGAAAGGGAATGTTCTGTTACGCAAAAAGCAGTACCAATTGTCGGACGATGCATCTTGGTCGTTGCATGTGGTTAGGTTGATGATTGGTGGTAAGATTCAAAACTATCGCAATATATTGAGGAGATATATTCGTGATTATGGTGAGAATGAAGACATTAATAGGGCGGTGCAAGTATTGGAACGTGCCAAGCGTGATGCTTTGAAGGCTCAAGATAAGACGGAATTAATTGGTTATGAGGGGATGGCTTCGAATGCCTATTTTGAGGTATTGCCAATCTTGATACTTAATCAGAAGACTGATTTCCCATTTCATGGTCGCAATCGTCGTCCTCCCAAGGATGCGGTGAATGCCATGTTGTCTTTTGCATATACGTTGATAGCCAATGATGTTGCGGCTGCTCTCGAAACTGTTGGCCTTGATCCATACGTCGGGTTTCTCCATACACTCCGTCCGGGGCGCACATCGTTGGCCTTAGATATGATGGAAGAGTTACGTGCTTACCTTGGCGACCGTTTTATTTTGTCGTTGATTAATAAAAGACAGATTTCAGTAAAAGACTTCTTGTTCCAAGGTGATAATGGGGTTGTTATGACAGATAAAGGGAAAAAGACTTTTATTACTGCATGGCAGGCAAGGAAAAGGGAAGTGATAATTCATCCTTATCTTAATGAAAAAGTTGAAATAGGGCTTCTGCCTTATGTGCAGGCTATGTTAATGGCAAGGTATATCAGGCAGGATATTGACGATTATCCGGTATTTCTTATAAAATGATTTTTAATTATGTACATTCTTGTGACTTACGATGTGGATACTACAAGCAAAGAGGGGGCTCGCCGTTTACGATGTGTGGCCAAGGCTTGTCTGGATTATGGACAGAGGGTGCAGAACTCAGTCTTTGAGTGTGTAGTGACGGAAGCGCAATATTCTCTTCTAAAAGGGAGAGTTAGGGATATTATTGATATGTCTCTTGATAGTGTTCGTTTTTATATTCTTAGTAAAAATGAGAATAAGAGGGTGGAAGTAATAGGTGTTGAAACGGCGTATAAACTTGAGGAGGCTCTTATAATATAATGCGAATGTGGTGTGTTACAAAAAAAGTAGTATCTTCGCATGTGTTAATAATCAGTAGATTAAATTATTTGTAAAGTATTTCTTCGTTATGAAGTTGAATAATAATGATGATTCGCATAACAGTGGATTAAATTTGCTGATTTATAATATGTTATTAGATATAGAGTCACACCCTGCGTGGGTGTGTGGATTGAAACCGAAAATAGGGACGAAGTGGGACAGGATCTTAATGTCACACCCTGCGTGGGTGTGTGGATTGAAACGGAAAACCAGCAGAAGCCCTATACTACTTTATGGGTCACACCCTGCGTGGGTGTGTGGATTGAAACTGAAAACATACTGTACGATTTTCTACTATCTTAGTCACACCCTGCGTGGGTGTGTGGATTGAAACAGCTATGAGAAAGAAATACGCTAAAAAACAATTGTCACACCCTGCGTGGGTGTGTGGATTGAAACGATGAAATACTTGAAGCTAACAGGGATGTGCTTGTCACACCCTGCGTGGGTGTGTGGATTGAAACATGTCAAACACGCCTGTAAACCATTCTACAATAGTCACACCCTGCGTGGGTGTGTGGATTGAAACAGCAGCTTTGCTGTTTCCAATGTTACAAGTTCTTCGGTCACACCCTGCGTGGGTGTGTGGATTGAAACAAATCAGGTATATGGATATCCAGATTATCCGGGTCACACCCTGCGTGGGTGTGTGGATTGAAACTTTTGATTTTATCTGTTGATCTAAACCTCCTATAGTCACACCCTGCGTGGGTGTGTGGATTGAAACTATTTCATTTGCACCGTTGGATAATTTTGTAGGGTCACACCCTGCGTGGGTGTGTGGATTGAAACATGTCTGCCTTGCTTATTTCGGTTGCCAGATTGGGTCACACCCTGCGTGGGTGTGTGGATTGAAACGTAGACTGATTGAAATCTTCACCGATAAGGGTGAGTCACACCCTGCGTGGGTGTGTGGATTGAAACCGTCCTCCGGAACAACTGGAGGGTGAAGCCTTTGTCACACCCTGCGTGGGTGTGTGGATTGAAACCAACAGTTGGGGGTGTCCGTAATGGGGCGTTCCGGTCACACCCTGCGTGGGTGTGTGGATTGAAACTCTGACAGTAATATAGATACTTTAGCAGTAGATAGTCACACCCTGCGTGGGTGTGTGGATTGAAACTCATGATGCGATACCGTATCAGTGATATGGCGGAGTCACACCCTGCGTGGGTGTGTGGATTGAAACAAAAATGGTCTTACAACAACAATCTTATAGGATGGTCACACCCTGCGTGGGTGTGTGGATTGAAACATTATGCCGTTATGTTTAATGATTTTAAGCCATGTCACACCCTGCGTGGGTGTGTGGATTGAAACTCCCGAATATCTGACATATTATGCTGTGATATCGTCACACCCTGCGTGGGTGTGTGGATTGAAACCCTTGAAAAGAGAAGATATCATGTTGCTGTTCGTCACACCCTGCGTGGGTGTGTGGATTGAAACTTACTGGGAGATGATATCCGATCTGGAGAACGGAGTCACACCCTGCGTGGGTGTGTGGATTGAAACTTTATTAGAATGATACACAACAACCAGCAAGAAGGTCACACCCTGCGTGGGTGTGTGGATTGAAACCATGACGACCCAAAGCATAATAATCTTAACTTAGTCACACCCTGCGTGGGTGTGTGGATTGAAACTCTCCTCCGTGTATAGTTGCATTTATATCTATTGTCACACCCTGCGTGGGTGTGTGGATTGAGACTCGAAATAGCGTAGCGATCCTTGCTCATCACAAGGTCACACCCTGCGTGGGTGTGTGGATTGAAACACGCAATCCACCACTATCATAGCTCGGATGAACTGTCACACCCTGCGTGGGTGTATATGGATTGAAGCATTGTTCACTCGTTGGTCAAGTTTATGGAAGAATTGTAAGCATTCGGCCTCTTGTGTATTTCTCTTCAAGCTGTTATAAAGTCAAAAGCCAAACGAAGTACGTTAGGCTTTTGACTTTGTTATGACTGGAAAAAACACGCACAATCCCGGATGCTTATCTTTTGTCTGTCTTCTTTTGTGGTTTCACCTAGGTGACAATACATTGGCATCTAAGTGGAGAGGCGTAGTCACCCAAGTGATACGCTTGCTTCACCTTGGTGAAACTATAAATTCAACTAAGTGTTTCAAAGCAAATATATTATATTTTTACTATACTATCCCTTGTTGCTTATTTGTTATGTTATTGATTATTAATGTATTGTTATCTGTTTGTATCGATTGTTTTTCTTGTCTTTATAAGATATATTAAAACATAAACTAACATGAAAATTGGTATAATTGACCTTTGTAAACAAATAGAAGATCCT